>DASXTB010000421.1:0-45886 GCA_036505615.1 Acidobacteriota bacterium | reverse complement strand
GGAAAAAGCTGGAGCATTTGATTGAAGATGCTGCAAAATCTATTCACGGCTGATTGCCCTCCCTTTAGGATGTCTGCAAATACCCTATTAGGATGGCTCAGCCGTGCCTCTCCGAAAAGCTAATTTGGACAGGCGTGACGTGGCCGTAGACGGCTTTCCTTTTGTGGCTTTGCCACTCTAGGTCCTCTGTGGTTAAACTGCTTTTGACCACCAAGGACACAAAGGACACAACGACAATGCCGAAAAGGCAGCCGCGACATGATCACGAGTTGGCCGGAAATTGGTGGACGTGGGATAATCTGACCTGTTTTCTGTTGCTATATCCGCCCTCAAAAGCAAAAGGAGGAACCCGATGTCACCGCAGTTGCAATGGCAATATCACCGTCTCGGCAAGATGTCGCGCCGCAGGTTCCTAAGAGGCGCCGCGGCATTCGCCATCACCGAGCCCGCATTGACAGGTGCGCGGAAGAGCCAGGCGAATCGACAGACGCCGCCGGTTCTGACTTATGTCGGCACTTACAGTTCACGGCAAGGTCCCGAGGGCGCCATCGGTCATGGCGAAGGCATTTATCTGTTTGAGATGAATCCTGCAACCGGCGCTCTAGTGCAACGCGAGGTCTTTGGAAATGATTCGAACCCGGCCTGGCTGGCTTTCGATTCTTCTCGAACGCACTTGTACTCGGCAAATGAGATCTCAAATTATCAGAGCACTAACTCCGGCTCGGTGACTGCCTACTCGATTGACCGCTCCAGCGGCCATCTTACGCTGCTGAATACCGTCAGTTCAGAAGGAGCAGGCCCTGCCCATCTGAGCGTCCACCCTTCCGGCAAGTACGTGCTGGTGGCCAACTACGCGGGTGGAACCGTGGCGATACTTCCTATCCGGTCGAACGGCGAGCTCGGTGCCGCAACCGACGTCGTACACAACGGCGGCAAGATCGGCCCGCGGCGCGCTACCAGCGCGCCTGCCGGAAGCTTTGCCATCAGCGGCCATGATAAGCCTCACGCGCACATGATCCAGTCCGATCCGGCCGGTAAGTTCGTGCTGGCAAGTGATCTGGGATTGGATCAGATCTTCGTGTGGAGGTTTGATGTAGACGAGGGGAAGCTTTCTCCCGCGGATCCTGCGACCGTTCCACTACCTCCTGGAGATGGGCCGCGCCATTTCTCGTTTCATCCCAATGGCCGCTGGTTTTACTCGCTGCAGGAGGAAGGCTCTACTCTGGTGACGTACGACTATGACGCCACACGAGGAAGGCTGGCTGCGAAACAAACCATTTCCAGCCTGCCAAAGGGCTTCAACGGCACCAATTTTACTTCGGAGGTCATGGTCTCAGCCGACGCAAGATTCGTCTACGCTGCCAACCGGCTGCATGACAGCATCGCCTGGTTTTCCATTGGCGAGGCGGGAAAGCTAACCTTTGCTGGAGAGGAATGGACCCGAGGCGACTATCCGCGCAGCTTTAATATCGATCCCACGGGAAACTATCTCTACTCTTGCAATCAGAGAGCCGACGCAATCACCACCTACCGCATCAATCGAAAAACGGGCGCGCTCACCTTCACGGGCCAGTACATCCCGGTAGGCACTCCCGCGATTATCATTTTCCTCACTTAGGATGTGTGAAAAAATACTGAGCCGCGCGCGTGAGCCAGCGGACTCGCGATCGAACAAATCAAAGATAGCTCGAGCTTGCAGGTGGGAGTGTCCGCTTACTTACGCGCGCGGCTCAGTATTTTTTCACACATTCCAAGATCTGCGGCTTTTCTACGTAGCTTCCCGTCAAAAGAGCCGAGAGAGGATTTCTTCGGGAATGAGTTTGCGTAAATCTGGACTAGCTTCCAGGAGCCGCGAAATATCAGCCAGATCTTTCTGCCGCTTGCTAGAACGCCGCGCGCGATCCTGTACGGCCCAGATTTTACCCTGTAGAACGTCTTCTATGCGCGCCACCGGAAGCCTTAGTCCCACAATCGTTCGCTCCTCCGCCCGGTCTACAAATCCGCCATAGCGAGGATCGGTTTGGATCTGTACACGCAAGTCCGACTGCGGCGCGGAAACGTTCAGGCTGTGCTCAAAGGATTTCAGTTGAAACTCCTTCTCCAATATGCTCCTAAGCTTTCCCATTTGCTCGACCGCCACGGCTAAGTCCAGATCCAAACTGACGACCGGTTCAGCATAAGCATTAACTGCTTGCCCTCCTACCACGCAGAAACGGATAGCGTGCTGATTCAGCAGGGCAATCAGCCGATCCAGAAAGCCAGTTCGATCCATAACAACCGTTTTCCAAAAGGTAGCAGCGTCCATCGTGATCCTCAACAGTCAAATCCTCGACCGTCGGCGGAGGGAGCTCAGTCTTGACCTATACCCGCCAGTCTGGCGGTTTCCACCCACAAACGCCTGGCCGCATCGTCGTCTTGGGCTTCCTTCATGGGCGCTACAGGACGACGTTTGTAGAAATACAGGCCGCTCATATTGGCCACTTCGGGCGAGGAGGCAAGGTAGACCATAGTTTGCGCTCCCTTCTCGGGCGAGATAGCGACCAGCTTCTTCCAAAAGCGGATCATGTAGGCGGCCCATCCTCCGCTCTCGTCCCCGAACCGTGTGGCGACAAAGCCGGGATGAAAGCAATTGGCGGTGACCCCGGTTCCACTCAAGCGGCGGGCCAGTTCGCGCGTAAATAGGATGTTTGCCAGTTTCGAGAGGGCATAGACTTTGAATCCGATCGCTCCCCCAAAGCGGAGCCATTCCTTGACACCCAGCTGGTAGGCCTTCTCCGACTGCAAGTCGTCGAAATCGAGCGTGCCCGCTTTGTGAGCGTCCGAGGAAGTGTTGACCACCCGTGACGGAGCCGAGGCGAGCAGGCGCTCGCGCAGGCCGTGCGTGAGGATGAAGTATGCCACGTGATTGGTGGCGAAAGTAAGTTCCAGACCGTCTTCGGTGACGTGCCTGGTGTTGAACATCGCGCCGGCGTTGTTGATAAGCACGTCGACGCGCGATTCCGCCGTTGCGATCTCGGTGGCCACCTGCTTCATCTGAGAAAGGCGCGAGAGATCGGCATAGTGGATGGTATGTGCGATGCCTGGAGCGTGCTGGTGCAGCCGCTGGAGCGCCGCCTCGCCGCGCGCCTTGTCGCGGGCGACCAGTACGATGCGCGCGCCCATGCCGGCCAACCTCTCGGCCGCCACCTGCCCGATGCCCGAAGTTCCACCCGTGATAACGACGACTTTTCCCTGCATACATTTTGGGAGCGGAGAGACGGCCTGAGGGCCGTCTCGGGCGCCGCGAAGCGGCGCTATTGGAGAGACGCCCCGTGGGGCGTCTCCTGCACGATGAAAGATTGTGCGGGAGACGGCCCACCGGCCGTCTCTCCAAAATGTCCAAACTCCAGGGCGCGGCTTCGCCGCGCTAGAGACGGCCTGAAGGCCGTCTCAGCTTGGCTCTAGTTTGCGCGCTTCAGCGCCAGCACGGCGTAGGCCGTGGCGGCATCGCTCATGAAACGGCCGATGTCGGAAGACAAGTCTCGCTGTTTGTTCAGCGAATAAGCCAGCCACCGCCCTTCCGCCTTGTCCTGGTTTAGCATCAGCCAGGTAAGGCCCTGGTTCAACTGGGTCTGGGCGCGCGTCACACCCGCCTGCTGCAGCACGAACGTGACCACGCCGGTGGCGTAGCCGTCGCTTCTGGCCTCCAGGGGTGTGCCGTCCCTCCTCTGCCACGCTCCCACGAATGAAGACAGGCTGAAGCCTCCGTCTGTCTGTTGCTTGCTGAGCGCTTCATCAATAATGGACTTCTGCTGCGCGCGTGTCAGGAGGCCGGACAGCTTGGTCGATGCCCAGAGCAGAATCACACGGTTAATCAAAATTTGTGATTCGCGCTCCCGCACAAGATATTCGCGGAGCAACTTCATGCTGCCCTGAATTTCAGGGGCAGACCGATAGTTGACGGGCGCAGTCCCCACGGCGATCGCAGCCAGCGTGGCTCCGTAGTATTGCGAGTCGCCCTCCCACGGCGAGTTGTGAAACTGCAGCCAGGACCACGCTCCCCTGGATTCTCCCGTTTTCAGTTGTTGCGCCCACATGTTGTCAAGCGCCAGCCGCGCGTCAGCGCTCAACTTACCCGTGGGCAGGTCATAACCGGCAAGGATCAGAGCGTTGAGAATGGACTCGGTTCCGCGCGATTCTTCAGTCTTATGGACACCCGTCGTCGCGTCTGGGTAGAACGGCTCAACTTCCTTCCACATCCGGACTCGCCTGATGACGTTGTCCAGAAGCTTACGTTCCATTGGCGATGGGGCTTGCTCGGCCAGCGCCGCTCGAAGGGCGGGCCGGGCCATGGCGTAGGGCACTACCGTGTGGCAGGAGACGCAGAACGTTTTATGATCGCGTGCGGCCAGCGGCCAGCCTATCCACCAGGCGAGTCGTCCATCGAGGTAGGCCGCGGCCGCCTTTCCATTCCAGGAAGCAGATTCCGCAGTCGACGCGGACTGATCCGCCACAAACAAGCTCGTCGCGAAGGAGGCGGCCAGGATGCCCGTTGCGAATGTCACCGCCCTCATCGAAACTCACCTCCCTCATGTGCCATTAATTAGTGGTACCACTTCTGTTACAGTGCGCTATAGGCCAATTCGAGTGAGTTTGTTCTACCCAGGAGTCCTTACTCCCTCCTTGAGCATCTCAATGGCCTTCTCTAATCTCTTCAATCGTGTTTCGTCCTTTTTGGCTTCGGTAATCCAGCGGCAGTATTCCTTGCGGTGCGTGTAACTGAGTTTTTTGAAAAACGGAAGCAGACCTTCTTTCTTCATCAGCTTTTCAAATTGAGCAGGCACTTCGACGGTTCTTACCTCTTCATCTTTCCAAACCACGACTTCAATCGTATCGCCCGGACCTTTTCCAGTTTGCTCGCATATGGCTTTAAGCAGACCCAGCATGTGCTGTGGATTACCATACTTGATCAGTGAACCCGTGTAAGGCACACCATTGAAGGTTGCCTTTACAGGCACCTTCCCTTTGGTGCCGAATTCCACTTCGGTGTCGTATGGAAAAAGCACATAAGCACCTCCGGCATCTCCTGCTTCAATCTTCGCTTTGAATTTGTATTTCTTCATTGCTTTACCAATTTCTTCACTGTACGGTTCCTGATCACTCGGAATTAAACCACTTTCCCTGGCAACGCGCTACCCGTAAACATGCAAACATCGAGGACCACTTCGACAAACTGGGGCGGCAGGGGTCGCCAGCTTCAGAACGCGAAGATTCGGGTCAGAAGTCCTTCCCAAAGATCCGAATACTGCTTCAGGCTAACGCACGTTTTCAATCATTCCGAGATCGGCTTCATTGAGTTCCAACGCTTCCACCACGATGCGGCGGTGGTCGGGATGAACGTCAAAGTGCAGGAACGTCGACGGATTATAGAAATCGCGCCAAAGCTTGAGTGAAGCCGACGGCCGATCCGGGCGCGAGCCCTCCAAGCCCACACGCCACAAAAGGCCATTCAAGTCGGGCTTGCCCTCCAGGACAAGCAATTGGTCCGCGCCTGCCCACGCGTGCCAGACAACCCAGCCACGAAAAAGCTGCCGCGGAGGCCCAGCAAAGCTGTACAACCAGAGCCCCGCTTGCTCATCATTGGCGTGCTGTGACGGCTTGACATAGGCAATATAGCGGCCATCCGGAGACCACCGAAGTGGATTGGCTCCCTGAATTTCGATTACAGTCCAACTCTGGCCGTTCTTCGGATCCGAAACCTGAATTTGTCCCTTTGCGTTTCGGAAAACAATTCGCCCATCCGGTCCTACATCGCCCCATGTGTCCCCCTGTAAGGCGAAACCGAGTTTCTGCGGACGCGGGTCAGAAAGGCCGGCGTGGCGGATCTCTACGACGGCGCCCGATATCATGGACGAACGAGACGCGTAAAACAGCCGCTGGCTGTCCGGAGTCCATCGTGGGAAGATATTGACGCGTTCATCCTCCCCGATGAGCTGCGCGGGATTGGAACCGTCTGTGTCCATGACCCAGATCCCTTCTTTTTCGGCGCCGATGCGATTCGTAAAGTATGCAATGTGGCGGCCGTCGGGGGAATAAGCAGGCGCCAACTCGCCTCGGGCTGAATCCGTCGTGAGCCATCGCAGGCCGGTGCGGCCCGAAGGGGTGTCCACACTCAGCTCGGCAAGATTGACATTGATGCGGTAAGTGGAAAAAACGATCGACTTGCCATCTCGAGAAATGTCCAGCTCAGCATCGTCGCCCTGGCCCGCCGTAATCTGCTCAGGCTGGCCTCCTTGCGCGGCGATCTTCCAGATGTTCACTGCTCCGCCGCGGCTGGACGCGAAATAGATGAACCGGTCGTTGGGCGACCACGCCGGCGAAAGAACCAACGCCTCGTCTGAAGTCAACCGCTGGATCTTCCCTAAGGAGATGTCCGCCACTTCCAGCTCTCCGTAAGGTCCGCCTAATTTGCGCACGAAGGCCAGTTGCCGGCCGTTACGCGAAAACGCCGGCTGGCGTAATTGGAAAGGCGGGTCCGTCTTTGACAAAGCGCGCGCGCTGCCGCCTGCTGCGTCACAGAGCGAGATGCTCCTGTCAGCCAAGTTTACGTAGGCGAGAGAACGCCCATCGGGTGACCAAGCAGGATCGGCCGCGTCGCTAAGTACGCGGCGCGCCATGCCGCCCAGCGATGGCACCATCCAGATGTCCCACAAACCCGCGTCGTTCAGGCGAGCGTATGCGATCTTCGTGCCGTCGGGCGACCACTGCGGACGGGCCTTAAGATTTCCATCATTGGTAATGCGAACAATACTTCCGCCGGTGACCAAGCCAATCCAAATGTCAAACCGCCCGCCGCGATCCGAAACAAAGGCGACGGAGCGGCCATCGGGCGAAAGCGAAGGCTGAGCTTCTACCCCCTTAAAGTTGGTGACCGTGCTAAAGCGCATGGCCGGAGGCGCGGACCAGGGATGACTCAGTTGCCAGAAGATCAACGCAGTTACGGCGACGCCGGCCATCAGGCCGCACAGCGCCCACAAAACGGCACGCCGTCGAGCTGCGGATTGTTCCCTGCCGGCATGGACAACGGGCGTCGCCCCTACGGCCCGTGGGTTCGCAAGAATCTCTTCCAGTTCCAAACGCGCATCCCCCGCATCGCGAAGACGACGCTGCCGATCTTTCTGCAAGCAGCGATTCAGGAGCGTCCGAACTCCGTTGGGGACAGATTCCGGCAACGCGTTCCAGTCCGGATCTTTTTGGAGAATTGCCGCGATCGTATCGGAAAGCGTCTCTCCGAAAAATGCCTGCCGTCCCGTCAGAGCTTCATAAAGCACGCAGCCAAACGACCAGATATCGGTTCTTTTATCGAGCTGCTTGCCGCGGGCCTGTTCCGGGCTCATGTAGGCGGCCGTCCCCAGGATCACTCCGCTGCGCATGCTTTCCAGCGCCAGCGTGGGGGAGGTTGGGGAGATCGACAGATTGGGCGACGATTCTGTTGGTGCGAAAGCTTTAGCCAAACCAAAATCGAGGACCTTGACCTTGTCTTCCGGTGTGATCTTGATATTGGCAGGCTTCAGATCTCGATGGATGATTCCCTTCTCATGCGCCGCTTCCAGTGCTTCGGCAATTTGGCCGCAGATCTTTAGGGCGTCCTCTATATCGAGTGCCCCAGAATGCTCTCGTCCTCTTCCACTAACCTCCTCAGCCGCTCGTGCTGCCCGCTCCTTTTCAGTTGCCGTTCCGCGTATTGCTTCGGCTAAGGTCTCGCCTGGGACCAGTTCGAGAACAAGAAAACGTGTTCCGTCTGACTCCTCCAGCCCATAAATGCCGGCGATGTTGGGATGATTCAAAGAGGCCAGCAGCCGCGCTTCCCGCTCAAATCGCACCAGCCGTTCGGGATCTGTTGTGAAAGCATCAGGCAGAACTTTTATGGCTACTTCGCGATGCAGCTTTGTGTCGCGCGCGCGATACACCTCCCCCATCCCGCCGATACCCAGAAGAGAGAGAATTTCGTAAGTTCCTAGGCGAGTGCCTGTAGTGAGCGACATGAATTCGTAAGATTATATATGGTGGAGGCAAGCCCGCTTCAGCGGCTTTCCCGGAGGGCTATTAGGCCAGCCGTTTACCCGGATTATTCACGAATTTTTTGTAGCGAGAACAAAGCCGCGCAGCGGCGCACAGAATTGTAGCCGAGGCCGTGAGGCCTCGGTCAGGAGTTTGGACATTTTGGAGAGACGGCCGGTGGGCCGTCTCATCCCAGCGATCCGCCGATCCGTTACGATGAGACGGCCCTCAGGCCGTCTCTCCGCTCCGAAAATCTACATCTCATGTCCATCTCAGATTTCTGATGCCAGTCTTGTGTCTGCATCGCTAGCAGACTGCGCGTACATTCTTAGGAGCTCCTTGATTTTAGCCGTCTGAGCGACGACATCCGCCTGAGCGATCGCGAGTGGGAAAAAACAAGAAAGGCAAAATGACGAGCATTGCGATCGCCGAGAGTCGAAGGTTCTTGTTCCCACCCGAGCGGACAGAACTATCCCAAGGGAGATCGACATATTGATTTGTTGACATTTCGCTTTTCCTTTCGAATTTTAATTTGATGAAATCAATTTTTTCACACGTTCGGCATTAGCTGCCAAGGCTCGTCCGCTGCCAGTCAATTCGCCAACGCCCGCCAGGCAGGCGCACCCAGAATAGCCGCTTCATCGGAGTTCCGCGCGTGTGATGATAAAGTGTGGCAGTGCGCTCATAGAAGCCCCGCGTGTGCGGCGAGTCGGCAAACCCGAACCGCTCGTAATCGAGGTGATGGCTAAACTCGTGGCAAAGGGTGCTTAAAAACGTTCCTAAAGAAGTGACTTGCTTGCGCACAGCTGTCCGCATCCACAGGCGAATCAGCGTCGTCTCTGGAGCATAGTCCCCGAAGAGCTCGGTGGCCCAACGACCTTCGCGACCGCGGAGCGGGCGGGCTTCAAGCACGCGAAGCTTTGGCTTCCGCACCGCGTAGAACTCTGACGCCACTGCCGCAAACTCGGCGCATGCGTACCGGACAGCCGCACTGGTTCCCCCCTTCATGGCAAAGTCGATGGACTTGGCTATCGTGTGCAGGCGATCATCCTGCGGCAGTTCGATGATGGAGAGCCGGTCGCTTTCCAGGAATTGTGCCAGGAGCGCCTTGTCACGCGGCGGGCTGTCGGTAAGCATTACATATCTTCAGGGTGGGTGGGCAAAGCCACTGAGGGAATTTTCAAGCTAGAACCAATCGCTGCGGTAGGCCACCCACCAACTCACGAATCCAATTGGAACGGTTGCTGCCACTGCCCACCAGAGCGGCAATACTAAATCAGCCGCCAGTCCCAAGACCGTGAAAGTGATCAAGAAGACCTTTCGTTCCATTCGCTCCTCATTGCCGGGGGAAGGAGTATTCGCCAGACGGGTCCCTCTCCTTCAGAGCCTTCACCTGACCGTTCTCCATCGCGAATTCATAGATGCTATCGGCGAACTGCGGAGTCCTGAACTGGAGGCCCTTGACCGGGACGAGCCGTTGCGGAGGTCCGCCCGGGAATGCGAGCGAAAGGCCGGATCCAGGCTGATAGAGCACCTGAAATTTGACGTTGCCCGGGGCCAGGTAAACTCCGGCGAGCTTTTCCAGAAGCTCCGGATCCAGGGTCTCGGGCCTGCGAGTAAAAGCAACTTCGGCCTCGTCCAGGGATATCACTGCGTTATCGATGTCACCCTGGGGATTGGTCCGGAAGTTGACCGAGAACTTGTCGTACTGCTCGTCATCGGGCGTGTCGAAGCGGTCGTAGTGGAAATGGCTCATCGGGAACTGGAATTCGTGAAAGGCAAACTGAAGCTGGTCACCCTTGAGTCCGATTTTGAGAACGCCGTACGCCGGATTTTCATACTCGCCGGCGTAGCTGCTCAACGCATGGGATGGCTTTGTGTTCGGAACGCGGTCGGCACCAGCCTTTGCCCGCGCTTCGGTGCCCGCCTTCTTCCTCGCGAGGCGTTGCTCAAGCCGGCGCTGGCTCCAAGGCGTCTGCTCGATGCCCAGCAGCCGCTCGTACACGGTGTAGCTGACCACATTATATAGAGGTGCGCTGTGATCGCCGATCACGAAGACGATCACGCCGATCCTGTCGTTGGGCATGAATGAAACCTGCGAGTGGAATCCTGGAAGGTCGCCGCCGTGAAAGGTGATCAGCCGCCCGCGATACGAGGCGGTCTGTCGCCCAATGCCGTAGGCCGGATTCAGTAGCTCCCAAAACCCTTGCGATTCGCCGAGAGTGTTGGGCAGCCCAACGGCCGGTTGCAGCGTGGCTTTGAGCACATTTGCCGGCAAGACCTGCTTCCCGTTGTATTTCCCGTTATTCATCAGGGCGATCAGCCAGTGCGACAGCTCGTCGATGTTTGAGATGATTGCGCCCGCCGGTGCGACACCCTCGGTATCCTCGTAGAAGGGGATCTTGTAAAGCTCGAAAGAGTCGCGCTTTTCCCGGAACGGAACGCCATGGTCGGGATGCCGCACCATCTCGGAAATCGTGTAGGTGGTCGACTTCATGTCGAGCGGCGCCAGTATCCTGTCCTGCACGAATTGCTCCCAAGTCTTCCCGGACTTTAATTCGATGATGTATCCGACGGCAGAGAACATCAGATTGTTATAGAGGAAGGTTTCTCGCATCGGCTCCTGCGGCTCCAGGTACTTTAACTTTTCGAACAACTCTTTCCTTTTGAAATCCGACTTGAACCAGATCAGGTCGTGCCTCGTTACTCCTGTTCGGTGCGACAGCATGTCGCGCAGAGTGACGTTATTGTTGAGCTGGTCGTTGTAAAACTGGATCGTCGGGACCGACTCGCGCACGGGCTTATCCCAAGTCAGTTTCCCTTCCTCGACCAGCATCCCCGCCGCCACAGCGGTGAACAGCTTCGAATTCGAAGCGATCTGGCACAGCGTCGTTGCCGTGAACGGCAGCTTCTTGTCGTAGTCTCGATAGCCGTACCCCTTGGCGAAGACCAGCCTGTCATTGACAACAATGCCCACGCCGATCCCAGGCGTATTCCAATCCTTCAGCACTTGCTCGATATAAGAGTCGAAGCCCTGCAGCTTATTGCTGATCTCAGGTTCTTGGGCACGAGCAGCGGGCCCGAAGCTCATCAGGACGAGGGTGAGAGTGAATATGGAAACGGGGTTAGCGACGCGAGTGGACCGGGGTTGTGTGTCGAAAGGCATGAAAGTCTCCTCTCTGCAGCAGGTGGGACCGCAGTCTAGCATGTTTGCGGCAGGAGCTGAATTTCTTTGTCTCCCGCGAAGATTCCACGGTTAAAATGGAATTAACGCCGTTCACGATCACGTCCACGTCAACGACCACGGCCACGTCCGCGTCCAGGTCCACGAGGTACAGATATTTGCGAGTTATTTTCAACACGGCAGACGTGGCCGTAGTCGTTGACGTGGACGTGATCGTGAACGTGAACGGTCCTTTTTTTGGTTGCGGCTCTGCCGCTTTGCGTCTTTGAGCCTTCGCGTTGAGTCCTTCACCGCAGACTTGTGAATAATCCGGGATGGAGATGAGATGCATGTTTGATAGAATGCCGGCCATGCTCGACAACTCTCATCGATTCGTTTGGCTTGTCGTTTTGGCGCTCGGTCTTTGGATTTCTGTGTTGCTGCCGGTGGCGGCGCAGGTGCGAGTCCCCGGAGAACTTAACCGTTATTTCCGCGAATATGTCGGCCTAAGCGATGCAGAGATAAAACAGATAGAAAAGGGCACCGCGCTGGCCAAGATTTGGGAAACCGGCCAGAAGCCGGAGATCAGAGTCTTCGGCGCCGTCTATATCAACGCACCCCCGGCGCAGTTTGTCGCCCTGCATCGCAAGTTGGAAGAACGCGTCGACGGAGAGCACTATTTGGCCGTGCGGCGCATCAGCACGACTCCAGACGTAGCTGACTTTTCCGAACTTAAACTGGACGACGAGGACATACGCGATCTGCGCGACTGCAAGCCGGGCGACTGCATGGCGCAACTGCCGAACTGGAGCGTGGAGAAATTTCGCTCCAGCATAAATTGGAATGCCCCCGACAACCGCGACCAGGTGAATCGTCTGGTGAGGCAGCTCGCGGTGGATGGCCTGAAAAAGTACATGACTGTGGGAAACGCAGCGCTGGGCACCTACCTGGACAAGGATTACCCCGTAAACGTGGCTGAGACGTTTCAAGCTTTGCTGAGCCGGTTCAAAGCGCTGCCCGCATTTGTGCCGGAATTCCGCAGTTACCTGCTCGATTACCCCAAGGCAACTCTCCCCGGGGCGGAGGATCTCTTCTACTGGGAACGGGTCCACTTCGGCCTGAAGCCAACCTTCCGAATCAACCACATGATCGTTTACCGGGCGTCGAAGCTTCCCACGGCTCCGTTTCTGATTGCCGACAAGCAGCTTTACGCCAGCCACTATTTCCAGACGGCCGTCGACCTTTGGGTGTGCGCGCCGGACATGGCCAGCTCCACCGGGAAGGGTTTTTTTCTGGTGACGATCAAGGCCTCACGGCAGCACGGCTTGACCGGGCTCAAGGGCAGCCTGCTGCGAGGAGTGATCACCGGGCGCACACGCGACTCGACGGAAAAAGGTCTGGCCGGTATGAAGCGAAAGCTGGAGTCGGCGAATTAACCGTTTAAAAGCCTAGCGCAAAGGCGCGAAAGTACAGCGCGGAAAGCCGCAACTCAATAAAGGCCGAGGCCGGAAGAATTTGGTCGGGACGCCGAAGGTCACAGAGACTAGCCGGGGGCAGAGCGCGTTTTTTGCGCGGCGCCCCCGGTTACCGTTCCAGCCTTAACCGCCTGCCGTTGATGGCCGAAAACAGGGGGCGTCTCGCCAAAAACGCGCTCTCCCCCCGGCTACTTTATGTGACGCCTTCGGCGTCTCCCGACATGTCGCTGCGTCTTTGCGCCTTTGCGTTAAGTCTTTTCACCGCCGGGAGGGGCGCGGATTACGCGGATCATCGCGGATAACTTCGGGAGCGGGAGGAGGGCGCTGATTTACCTCTGGAAGTGACTGGCATTCCTGCCAGCGGCGTGGCCTTGCTGCCGCGCGGTGTGCCCCCGTGCCCCCGTGATTTATTATAAAACCGAATCGCTCCCCCCAAGCCGCGGTGTAGCCACAAGGTTGATGGGTCAATCGTCGGGGCAGTAAAATAGCCGAGTTTGGCCGCACCGTTCAGGATTTCGTAGGAGTGGCAGTAACGGACATGGAAGATACTTCCATCCAAAAGGCAGCACGGAAGAAAGATTGGGCGCTAACCCAGCATGCATTCCGGCAGTTTCTCTCCTGGCTTGCTGAGGGTAATTCCAGGGGGGAGAAGTACCTGGAGATGCGCCGGAGACTGGTCTCCTACTTTGACCGGAAAAACTGCCTTTCGCCCGCCGAGCTGGCGGATGAGACGCTGAATCGGATAGCGCGCAGGCTGGACGAAGAGGGCGCAATCACAGATACCACGCCCCCCCGTTATTGCTACATTGTAGCCAAGTTCGTTTTTCTCGAATACCTGCGTCGAGGCGAGCGCAGCCAGGTGAGCCTCGACAAACTATCAGACTCAGAGCATCCGGGCCGCGGTCTTGCAGCGGTTCGTGAGCCGGATGATCCGAACGAGAACAGAGAGAAACGGCTCCAGTGTCTTGAGTGCTGCTCGCAGAAACTAGACCCGGACAATCGAGAACTGATCTTTCAGTATTATCGCGGCGAGCGAGGAGCAAAGATCGAGAATCGCAAGGCGCTGGCCGCAGGGCTTGGCCTTACGATGAATGCCCTGAGCATCCGGGCCTGCCGCATCCGGGACAGGCTGGAAGCCTGTGTCAACCAGTGCTGCACTGAAGAATGAAACGTTTCCGGAATTCTACCTTATCAGAATGGGAAGATGATGCAGGACAAGCAGATATATAACGACCAGCTTCTCACCTCGTATCTTCTGGGCTCTCTGTCTGACGAGAAAACCGAGCGTCTTGATGAGTTGAGCATCGCCGATGATGAGTTCGCGGGGCGTTTGAGCGAGGTGGAAAATGACCTGGCGGATGCTTACGTGAGAGGTGAGCTTTCCGGTCACACGCTGGAGAAGTTCAAGTCATTCTATATGTTGTCGCCGAAGAGACACGAAAAGGTGAGATTCGCCGAATCGCTTCTTGCCTTCAAGGAGAGTGGAGTGGCCGTGCAGGCAAAAGATGCGCAAGCCCCAGCGCCCGCCAGCTCTAGGCCGAGCAGGGAATCGACGCAACACTTTTCGCGGCTGCCCTTCTTTCCTGCGCCGCGTACAGCCCTCCAATGGGCATTTGCAGCCGCACTAGTACTGATGTTGGTTGGAGGCGGTTATCTAGTGTTTGAAAACCTGCGACTGCGAAATCAAATGACTCAAACGGAGGCTGAGCGTACAGGACTTGAACAACGCGAAAAGGAGTTACAAAGACAACTTGCTCAGCAGCGTTCAGCCGAAGCCGAAACAGTGAAAGAGCTGGCGCGTGTTGGCGATCGGCTGGCGCAGATCGAAGAACAACTAACAGCAAATCGGCAAAGCGGAAAGGTGGGGCTGCCCTCACGCGAGCCGGGCATCGTCTCCTTTGCTTTACTGCCCCAGACAAGAGGCGCGGGCCAGATTGCTGCCGTTGCCGTGCCGGCGCAAACCGATTACGTAATTTTGCAATTGCAATTGGAGTCTGATGATTTCCCTGGCTATCAAGTGGCGCTGAGGAATCCGGCAAACAATCAAATTGTATGGCGAAGCGGCAAGCTCAAGGCCAAGTCGGGAGGCACAAACAAAGCAGTCTCGATCACTCTGCCCGGCAACTTGTTGAAGCAGCAAAACTACACTCTAGACGTGACGGGCATTCCTGCCAGCGGCGCCGCTGAATTCATCAGCAGTTACCCATTTAGGGTTGTGATACAGTAGCCTTCATCCTTAGAAAGCGAAGCATTTGACGGGGCCATGAGAAAAATCAGAACGTCGCCCGTCAGGGCGCGCGCGGAGAATCTATCGTCTCTCTGGAGCCGTATGGCTGTTTGCCTTCACCGCAGAGAGGCTGGGAACGCAGAGTTCACGCCGAGCTAGGCGCCTCTGCGAATCTCTGCGTCCCTTGCGTCTCTGCGGTATAAAAGGCCTTTTTCTCATCTCAAGAATGTCCAACCTTCGGCCAACAGATTTCAGTTCTTCCATTATCCGAAGAGCGATTTACCTCATGCTGGCGGCGGTCGCCGTCCTTGCATCTGCGTTTCTCGCAGGCGGCACGGCTCCCGAAAACGGCTGCGGACTGCTTTCTGCCGCGGTACTGCCGTCGCCGCCCATCGGGCAGGAGCCGCCGGTGCTTGAACCCGGGAGGGTGATCGAGCGCGAACTGGCAGGCGGGCAGAAGCACAGCTACCAGATTGTGCTTTCCGAACGGGAGTACGCGAGCGTGATCGTCGAACAGCACGGCATCGATGTCAGAGTGACTTTCTCAGGGGCTGATGGAAAGCCGATCGCACGCTTTGACTCCGAGCTTCGCATTGAGGGTCAGGAAAAGGCGGAGCTGGTGGCTGAAACGGCCGGCAGCTACAACCTTAGCGTTGAAACTAAGCTGAACAGCGCGCCCTCAGGGCGCTACCTGATTCGCCTGGCGGAGCTGCGCCCCGCCACCCTAAATGATCGCTTGGTGCAGGAAGCGCGCAAGCTGTACAGAGAAGCTTGGAACTTGTTTATGCCTCGGACCGATGTTGCTAAAGCCCAATCGCTGGCCGAGCGCGCCTTGCAACTTTTCGAGAATGCCGAAGGGCCGGAGCACCCGGATGTTGCCACTGTGCTGGCCCTTCTTGCACGGATGCACGATCTAAAGTCCGAACACGAAATTGCCGAGTCCTTGCTTCAGCGCGCTTTGGAGATCAGAGAGAAGGCATATGGGCCTGAACATCTCCAGGTTGCTAGTTCAGTTGGTCAACTCGGCCTATTCTGGTGGAAAAGGGGCAGCTATGCCAGGGCGGAGGCGCTGGCCCAGAGGGAATTAGAAATCACAGAAAAGGCGCTGGGGCTTGAGCACCTCCACGTCGTTGCGTCGCTCAACAACGTCGCCAACTTCAAGGTAAGCGCGGGTAACTATGCAGCCGCGAAGCCTCTGTATCAACGCGCGCTGGAGATTAGAGAGAAGCTGTTAGGACCAGAGGACCTCGGCGTCGCCAAATTGCTGGAGGAGCTCGCAGACGTGTACACGCGCGAAGGAGGCTTTGCGATGGCGGAATCGCTATACCGGCGTGCTCTCGCCATCTGCGAAAGGAAGCTCGGCCCGGAAAGTGAATGGGCTTCCAATACGCTTACGCTTCTTGCAGATGCTTACACGGAGAGTGGTGACTACTTCAACGCAAGGGTCCTGTATCAAAGGGCGCTTGAGATACGGAAAAAGATACTAGCGCCCGGCCATCAGGCTATCGGTCACTCGCTCTACAAGCTGGGAAGCTTTAACTTCAAAACCGGCGATGACGCGCAGGCAGAATCATTTCATCTACGCGCCGTAGCTCTCTGGGAAAAAAACGAGTTCTTTGGGCGGGATTATCCTGACTTGCCCCTTGCTCTGGAAGACCTGGGCAAGATTTACTGCAACCGAGGCCATTACGTGCGAGCCGAAGAAGCCTTTCTGCGAGCTTTGGCTATCGCAGAGAAGCACTCCGGTTCCGATCATCCCGATGTAGCTCGCATCCACAACCAATTGGCCGACCTCTACCGCGACCGGGGTGAGTACCAGAGAGCCGAGCCGCTTTATCAACGCGCGCTGACTATCTGGGAGAATGCGAACGGGCAGGAAAGCCCAAGTGTCGCTGTCGCTCTTGGCAACCTGGCCAGAATCTACCTGGCAAGAGGTGACGTTGCTCGGGCCGTCGAGTTTCAATCGCGCGCTAACGCAATCGATGAGCGAAACATTCCTCTGAATCTCGCCACCGGTTCTGAGCGGTGGAAACTGTCATATCTTAATTCGCTATCAAAGGACAGGGACCGCACCATATCGCTACACGTCCGGTTTGCTGCTGACAACATTGCGGCCTGCAGACTCGCGGTGTCGTCCATCATTCAGCGCAAAGGACGTGTGCAGGACGCGATGTCCGAAGGCCTTGTGGCGCTTCGGCGACGATTCAGTCCGCAGGATCGCGAGTTGCTTGATCGGTTGAATGGGACAACGGCGCAACTGGCTCGGTTGGTGCTTAACGGCCTGGAGGGAATGAACCCGGCTGAGCACCGGCAGCGCATTAAGGCGTTGGAAGAGCAGAAAGAGAAGATCGAAGAAGAGATCAGCCGCCGAAGCGCCGGTTATTACCAGCGGCCGCAGCCAGTCACGCTTAGCGAGATCCAGCCGGCGATTCCCTCAAATGCGGCGCTCATTGAATTCGCCGTCTACCGGCCGTTTGATCCCAAAGCGCCGAACAATAAAACGGCGTATGGCGAGCCTCACTATGTTGCTTATGTTGTTCGACGCCAGGGAGAGGTTCAGTGGAGAGCACTGGGCGATGCGAAGGCGATTGACGCGGCCATCGACGGATGGCGAAAGGCCTTGCGCGACCCGCAGCGCAAAGATGTGCAACCACTGGCCCGCGCCGTTGATGAGAAACTCATGCAGTCGATAAGCGGGCTGCTGGGCGATGCAACACAACTGTTTATCTCTCCCGATGGCGAGCTGAATCTGATTCCGCTTGCAGCGCTCATTGACCAGCATGGGCGCTACCTGATCGAGCGCTACTCGTTCACCTATTTGACCAGCGGACGCGATTTGTTGCGCCTGCAGGTCGCGCGCGAAAGTAAAAGCAAACCGCTGGTGTTTGCAAACCCATTGTTCGGCGAACCAGAGTCGGCGCGGACGGCAACAGCGCAGCACCAAACAATTAAGCAAAAGCGGTTGCTCAGAACGCGTCAGGGCGTCATGACCAACGAACATCTGTCGAGTCTTTATTTCGCACCGCTTTGCGGAACGGCGCAGGAAGCCCGCGCCATCAAATCCCTCTTTCCTGAAGCGGATGTTTTCACCGGAGAGCAGGCAACTGAGTCAACGCTGAAGCGGGTTGACGCGCCGCGCATTTTGCATATCGCCACGCACGGCTTCTTCCTGCAGAACGCAGCCGGCGACCCAGCGCTTGCGGCCAGTACCAGCGTGGGCGGCACGCGAGCAGTCAATCCAGGCATCAGGGTGGAGAATCCGCTGCTGCGTTCGGGCCTGGCTCTGGCCGGAGCAAATGTAAACAAGACCAGCAGCGATGATGGCATACTGACCGCCCTTGAAGCATCGGGTCTCAATCTTTGGGGCACAAAGCTGGTGACACTTTCCGCTTGCGACACAGGCTTAGGGGAAGTGAAGAATGGTGAAGGCGTCTACGGGCTGCGGCGAGCTCTGGTTCTCGCGGGTGCTGAGACATTAGTGATGAGCTTGTGGCCGGTAAGCGACTATGTAACGCGCGAGATGATGGTTGCCTATTATAAGGGACTGAAGCAAGGGCAGGGCCGCGGCGAGGCGCTCAGGCAAGTGCAGTTGAATATGTCGAAACGCAAGAATCGCCAGCATCCCTTCTACTGGGCCAGCTTCATCCAGTCAGGAGAATGGGCCAACCTGGAAGGAAAACGCTAAGGACATCCGACAAAGATAGCCCCGCTGATGGTTGCGGCAATCACCATGCCTTTCACTCTGATGAGAGATTTCTGGGAAAAACATTTCTAATTTGCACCCGCGGCGTATGCGAAAATCACAAAGACATCCTCGACCAACTTCAGATCGAAGTTTGTTCCAATTCCAAGCGTCCACGGTCCAGGCTTGCCCTCCCCAGTGTTTTCCTCGTCAGTCCAGGGGTTTTTGGTCAGGTCGGATTCGGATATCACCGGTCCGGGCACAATGGCAGCTCGAGGAGAGGTTCTCGCAATCACTTTCACCGTGGCCTTCCTGACGGTGATGTTTCGGTTCTGCACGAAGAAGGGAAATCTCGTTGTAGCCAAATCCACTGTCATGGTGTTGACTGCAGAAGACGGGGAGCTCACAAACCGGTGCCACTCCGAAGGGAACTCATGCCGGAGGCTGAAGAGTGCCAACAATGCTTCACCGTTTTCCCCTTCCAACAAATTCGTGGCGGCAGCGGTGGCCGCAGTACTCAGATCTTTGCCACCGTCTCGCGCCGTGTATCGCAAATGAAGGATCACGTCGGAAATGGCGTTGTAGTCGAACTGACGGAATGCCGTGGGCAGTTCCAGTCTCCAGAAACTGTCGGCGCCGGCGCCTTCAAACGGCAGGAATCGCTCTTCGCGCAGATTAACATCGAACATACCGCCGTCGTTGATCCCACTGCTGGTAACAATGGATTGGATTGTTCCGAAATAATCGACAAAGCGATCGTCTTCACTACCTTGTCGAGCGTACTCGCCGTCCCGCAGCAGCGGAGACTTGCGCAGCGAACTCTTGAGCAGCGACAAAGCACAGTTGACGCTGGTGTATGGTCCGGTCACCGAGGGGATCGAAAGACTGACGTTCTTGATCCGGCGCATGTAATGGCCCGGGCAATCGAGATCAAACAGCCATTCGGGTAGCCTGACTTCACAGGCACCGGTGGCTTTCAGTGTGAGCAAAGCCAGCGGGTTGAGTTGCCGCAATGACACATGTTTCGTTAGCTCGTACTCGCGCTTGTTGTTCTCGTAGTAAGCCATCTCCATCCGCTTGACATCGAGATAGAGCGCCTCGCCGGAGAGCAGGCCTTTGCGCCCGCCGTCCCAGTAGTTGAACTTAACGAAGTCCTGAGCATCCAGCTCGGGGCACATCAGCTCCTGTTTCATCGTACGCTCGGCCTTGCGCGCGGTGTCGAAGGCAAACCGATAGTATTCATAGTAAAGGCGCGAGATCTCGCCCTGCATCCATAGAAGCAAATCTTCGTTAGTGAACTCATCGCGCAGGAACTGGTCTACCTCCTGCGCGTTGCCGATCTGTTGCTGAATACTCAAGTACTCGTGGTGTGCGATCTGTTCGGCAATCAGCGAGGTGAGAATCTGCCGGCCGATCTGCATCAGTTCGTGCGCGGCGAGGTTATACTGGAGAATCCATTCATCGGCGCGTCGCTCGTACCCTGCCGCTCGCGCGGCCATGCCCGCCTGGTCCTGTTCCCAGGTAGCTCTCATCTGGAAAATCGCAGCCAGAGATCTTGCCGCAGCTGCCAGTTTGGCTCCTCCACCTACCGTCGCTGAGGCACCTATCCCCCAAAAATGCGCGTTCAAGTTGGCATCTGGGACTGGATAAAATGCTGACGCAATCGCCTCCACAGCGGACGCAGCCAGATGACTATTTCTCGCCGCTGGCAGATGAGTGTTCAACTCTGTATTTTCGTTAGGCGTCAGGTATAGCTTGCCGTTCCCGGAAAATCCTGAACCGTTACTTGGCGATGAGTCTCCCGCCAGCTTGAGCTCCAAGAGTGTCTGCCGAGTAAGTTGATTGCCGTATTTGGCGACCAGCGCCTCGAATGCATCATCGAAATTCTCCTCAGTCAGCTCGCGACGGTCGAGCGTCAACTCGTCCGGTGCGTTCTGGTCGGCGGGAAGGCCAAGCAAACGCTGATAATAGTGGAGTCGCTCGAGAGCCGTCGCCCGGTTCGCGAGCAGCGATTCAGTAGTCTTCTGCGCCTGCTGCCATTGGAGAAAGCGCACTTGCTGCGCCATCTGCTGAATTTGAATTTCGTGACGCTGGCGCACCAGCGCCAGATGCTCCGCGTCGCCCTTTTCGAGCGCGGAAAGCAGTGCGCCGCCAAGTCCGCGAACCTCGGCACACAACTCGAGGGCCTTCTGAATCAAGATCACACAACGGACAGGACCGATGGGTTCGGTCAGGCCACTCACAATGTTGCTCAGATCGAGTCCCGCCGCCGATGCTTTGACAAGCATGCCGGGGTCGATTGGTGGATCGAAAAGCGCCAGGGGACGCACCACCCCCTGAATGTTCATGCAGTGGCGAATCTTGAACAGGCGGTCGCCGACAGTGTCCCAGTAAGCGAGCAGCTTCTCGTTGCGCGGAATGCAAAAGTAGAGCGTGCGGCCGATGCCAAAGAGCGGCCCGGCGCTCTCGCCGTCGACACTGTCTCCAGAGGCGGCGGTTCCCAGGTTGAATGGGAACTTGCCTTCGAGCTCAACAAGCGCGTTCCCCATCGCATCCAGGCCCTGGGCCTTGAGCTGGGCGAATGTTTTCGGCTGCGCCGTCCCCGGCGGCGGAATACGCTGCGGACGCGGTCCAAGCAGATTGGCGGCCAGCACGTATAACTGCGTCGCCTCGTTGACGGACTCGATCGTGTCCCGCTGGAATAAGTCGTCTCCCCAAGCGATCAGGTTGTCCAGATACTTCATTACCACACAGTATTGGTAGGCCAGATGCCGCGTCCGCGCGACGGCGTGAGGCTGGAAGGGCTTGTTGAGAATTGCCTGATAGCCGTTCAGAATATCGGCCTGCAATTGCCGATCTTGAGCTGATAATTCCCCCGGCGCTTTGCTCAACAGCGCAAGCAAAGCATCGATCTGTTTGGGATCTCTGTTTTGCCGAAAGGCGAGGAACCTCCAAAAGCGCCTGGGAGGCTCAGGGGTCGTGTCGTTCGAGGTAGGATCGAAGACGTAGTGGAACCAGCGCTGCGCTTCGGCGAACCTGCGGGTCTTGCTCAGATGCACCGCGATTGTAACCGGGATGTGGAAGAACAGCTCCCAATTGTAATTCGCATACAATCCATGGGCAGTAAAATCCATTTCCTTGCGAGACGATTCTACATGGATGAGATTGCTGCTCTGCGGCTGGTAGAGCACGTGGAAAAAATCGTGTGTAGGATCGACGTTCGGGTCCGGCGTCGTTAGGCTGTCTTGCCACGTGGGGTCTAGCATCCCGGACAAAGAGTCTTGGTTCAGTTTCGCGATAAACTCACCGACAAAAGGATGGAAGAAGTTTTGGAACCTATACGTGAACGGCGTGTCCAAACTGCCCACCTGCACTGTGTCCCAGTCGCTCGCTACCAACTGATCATGGAATCCGACGAGATCTTTCATGCTTGGCATTTGTCTCCTCCCTTTACCTTTCGAGGCTGCCATTGGAACCCGAAGGCCCAATCTTGAGGTTGCGGTAGATGACGGTGAGGGTGCTGCCCAGGCCCTGGCGTATGTAGGCGTCCTCGGTGACAAATCGCCTGATAGATTCAGTGTCCACGACGTTCCGATCCGGAGCTATCGCAGAGCCATCAGTCCACAAGGTCGGTTTCTGGGGCGGTGCGGCAGGCACAACCAGTGTGGGAATCTGCGCCTCTTTGACGGTGTCCGGATTGACGAAGGTCCCGTAGCCCCCGAAATCGTGAACCCTCACCGGTTGTTCTTCACTTGATACCAGGAAAACATGTCGGCTGTCGGCAATGAAAACAGGCGCGCGCCAGATGTCCTTCAATTCGTGTCTTGGACCTACAAAGTCAAAAGGTAACTGCGTCCTGAGGATCGATCGCGTTGAGTCCGCACCTGTGGGATCACGGTACCTGAAGGCGAATTCTTGCTTGGCCCCTGTCAGTTCTCTTCGCCTCATAGAGGCTGACGCAGCCTGCGCCACCGGAGCGGTCTCCCCGCAAACAGGGAGGCTATGCGTGTTATAGAAGAGAAAGGAACCAGGCCATGTTTCAATATCTACACCCGCTATTAAGGGTCTTATGGGAGTATCTTTGATGTAGAGGCGGAGGGCATCCCCTTCGACCGCGACGCCGAGGCGTATTTTCGCGCGATCGAAAACGCCGGGTGAGGATGTGTCTAAGGTAGTCGGCAGGTTTAGATCGGACGTTTTCGCGGCCTGCCACTGACCGTTGTAGTACTCGCTCCAGCACAACACGGCCTGCGTCCTGACCGGCGGATCAGGCGGCAGATCATTCGTGGTAATGGTCGTGAGGCTCCTGCCTCCAGCCGGCTTGGCGGCCAGGTCCGGGCCTTTCTTCAGGAGTCGCAACCAGAACAGCAGCAGCCGGTCGTTCCAGACATAAGGAATCACCGGGTTGTCCTCGATATCCAACTTGATCTGTTCCAACGGCGTCCAGTAGCCGGACTGGTAGCGGCGATAGTAGTACTTACGGTGCGCGCCGGCTGTGCGGGCTACCAGGTGAAGGACCTCGCCCCGAGTGTCCGTCGGCTCCTCGTAGTGCAGGCCGCAGGGCTCCAATTTGGCGACTTCCTCGAGCTTCGCCAGGTAATTGAGCATTGCGCCGGCGGCCAAGTCCTCAGTGATATCGCTTTGCAGCAGTTCGCTCTCAATCTCCTTGAAGAATGGCGTCTTGTCATCGCGCAACTCGGGCTCCAGCCAGTTCTCGGGCCAGAGAAAGACTTTGCGGTTTGCTTCCCAGACGCGGTAGCGCTTCATCCACGTCCACTGATTGGCGTTTATAGATGATGGAGAGACGCGCGTTTCGAGATTCATCAGGCAACGCTCGGCAAACAGTTGTACCGATGAAAGCGCGTGCCGGATGCGGGACGTCAGCATGCAGGGCTCCATCTGCACATCCATTAGGAAGTACTCGAACAACTTGTCGGGCGTGTCGATCTGCGACGTCGCGGGACTCTCGCGCATCTGGTGGAGGATGCTGGCGACAAGCGCATCACGCTGAAGGCTGCGCATCGTGTCGTTTATTGGCTGAATGAGATCGCGCCAATCAGAGTCAGCAAAGCGTGCGCGCAGCGCCGCCTGAAAGTCTCGGACAATTCCGCCGTCTGGGGCATTGGTCGTTGCTCGAATCAGCGCCGCGCCGGAAACACCCATCCGCCGTATCACTGCGAAGGCGTCGTGCACCCGACGGAACAAATCGAAGTGCGACAGTCCCGCGATCGTGCTGCCGAACTGCGTCAGCACGTCATCCAATGACGCCCTGTCCCACCGCGTGAGCGTGAACAACTGGCTTTCAGCTGTAGCCGTGGCCGCCGTCGGGTCTTGCAAGATGCCCAGCAGCTGTTCGTCGTCCGGGGACAGATGGGCATTGATGCGAGCGAACTCCAGGAGAGCCTCGAATGGTCTCAGGAGCGCGGCCGCAGTGGACGGCATTGGGTCGCCGCTCACGGCCAAGGCATTGAGCCAGCCGTCGCCGTTGACCTGGTAGTCAGAGTCAGTTGCAAAATGTGCGATCTCATTACCAGTCAACCGCAGCGCCGCTGCGAGCGATGTCGTTTTCAGGAAACGAATGTAGGCATCGTTGAACGGCGCGAGGATTGTGGGCGGATACAAGTAACGGCCGGGAATTACTTCTCGAGGGCGCTTCGGCGTCTCCCATTGGATGCTGAGTCTCTCTTTTACTTTCTCGACGGTTAGCTTGATGTCGTAGAGGGTGCCCCCTTTCAATTGCAGCGGGTTGGCGTTGCGCCGGATGGCGCCATTCTGTGTCAGCGTTTGCGCTGCGCCGGCAAAAGTCAGCGATACGGTCGCGCCTGCATCCGCCTCGATGACGATGTTGTAGTAGCCGGCTTCCGGGGTCTCGACACGGCCTTGCCATATGCCGGAAATCGCCCCGCCCGGTGTGGGATTCTTTGGCAGTGAATCGGGACCGGCCTTCGAGTAGTCCAGATTCGCCGCGGCCGGAACCGTAACGTCCGCGACGCCGGTCGCCGTATCCCGGAAAAAAAACTGTGCGGCAAGACCTGGAGTCTCAAGCGCAATCACGTCGTTCAGCGCGGGCTGGTCGGTATGCTCGGCGGCGTGGAGTGGATAGGGGGCCATTTCAGGGTCGAGCAGATTCTGGGCGAGGCTTATGTCAACAGATGCAGACGCGCTCAATCGCTGCAGCGCTTGCTCGCGCTTGCGGCGTCCAGCCAGTTCGGGTCGGAACGCGGCTAAGAGCGCGCTTCGTTTCTTCTCGGGTGGGTCAGTGGATGCGACGAAAGCGTCGTAGAGCGGCTCCAACTCCGGATGTCGGGCCAAGAACGATCCGCGGAGATCCTCGCCGCGTGCGAACAGAGTATCCACCGCGCTACGGAATGCGGCGGTGACCCCGGAGACTGCCTTCAGTGCATCGCGACTCGTGGCGGGGAGCAGACCCATGTGCGAGAGCCGATGGCGGAAGTCGTCATATACGAGATTTGCATCGATCGCGGCTATCGCCGGTTTGAGCGCTGATGTTGTATGTGTGTAGGGAATATCGAGCACGACGGCGTTCTCCAGCAACACGAAGAATGCGTCGGCAGTTTCCCGACCATAGACAAGTGCCATGCGCGTGCGCGCGATGTCGCCCGCTGGATCTTCGGTGACGGCGAACTGGTCGTCGATGCTTGCGAAGTCACCTCGCAGCGTGCGGGCGAACTCCGACACGCGAACCGCGTCAGGCCGGGATTTGCCGCTCAGGTCCTGGTTCCAGATGAGATAGAGCGCGGCGGCAGACTTAAGCGATCGGTCTTTCATCGCCTGCACCAGTTCAATCAACCGCAACATCGCCGGATGCGTGGGGTCAGGCAAGCCGAATGGGTCGAGGCCGGTCAGCGAAGCCAGCAGCAACAACTCGCGGACGCTGAGGCGCAGCTTGCGCGCCAGCCAACCGCGGCGATAGATCGCGGTGATGTTGGAGAGAGTCAACGGCGTGGCGCCGCCAAAACCAAGCGCAGCGAAAATGCGATCAAATTCCTCCGCGCTAATGTGGAAGGCAGCCCGCAACGCGTCCGCGTGGTCGGCGAGTCTCTTGGTCGGGTCTTTCAGGAAGTTGCCGAAGCCGTCATCCGCGAATACGGAGTCCTGTTTGAGAATGGATGGGTTCAGGAACATCCGCCCATAAAGTGAATGATCACCGTACGTGCAGATGTTGGACCAACACGCAAGCAGCGGTAAGAGGTCGCGATCAGGCTTCAGGTTCAGCGCCTTGATTACGCGGACGACGATGCCGAGGCGAGGAACTAAGGTCAAAAAACCTGCATCCAGCTTGGCGATTGTATCGATACCCTGGGGCGCCAGCGGCGCCAGGTCCTGCCGATACAACGCGCAGATCGCAGCGTCGGTTTGCTCGATGGTCCACCCGGTCTTTCTCCAAAGGCGAATGAATCTGAGGAGACGAACGTATTCGACCGAGTTAAGCCGCGTGGATGTGTCAGCAGGATCCTCCGATGGCCTTGCGTGGCGCAACTCGAGTCTGTCGAAATCATATGGTTCGGAGCCGCTGCTTGGATCCGCAAGTGTGATGATCGCCATTATGCGGCTGAAGTTGTCCGGTTTTTTCACCCACGCCTTTATGTCACCGCCGTACTGGGCTGGATCGAGCGTACCAGCCCCGGTTGGAAGCAGCGCATCGAACTCGGCGTCGGTGATCGTTCCGTCGTGCAGGCCTTTAAGCGTGGCGAATGGAACGCCGAGTCGTTCCAGCTTCGGAATCAGATCGCCGTTGGGATTGATGAAGCGAGTTCGAAGGAGCGACACCAGCTCGTCATTCGAAATGCCGGCGCGACGCGCGAACAGCTTGGCGTTCGAAAGGGCGGCGATCACGTCCGCGTCCGCTGTTCCAGTTGCAAAACCATACATACGCCGGAGCGGAACCGCTGCAGAATCTGTCAGGATTTCATGCTCCTCTCGCGACAGGCCGATGTTTTCCATCAGGATGTCGCGCCAACCGTAAGGGTTCGTGCCGCGCTCGAGGTCGTCCGTTTTGCGCAGTCGCTCCATTGCCCAGGGCAACGGCGCCTCAAGCTTGTCGAAATAGCGCCGAAGATTTTCAAGCGGTTGATGGAAAGGCAGCGGCGTTGGGAAGCGCTGGTTGCGCAGAATCGTGTATGCAGTGTCCATGACGAACTGCGGGCTGGCCATCAAATCCTCCGACGCCACTCCGCTGGTGTCGTGACCGGTGTATTCCTTGAGCGAGAGTTCCTGGACGCTGTTTGCGATGAAGTACTCCAACGTCTCGTTAACGACGTCGATGTAAGGCAGCGGCGTGTTGGTGTTCTCGCAAGTCAATGGCAGATGCTGAATATCCGGCCGGCGTTCCAGCAGCACCGCTTGCGGGTTCTCCTTGCCGGTTTCGGCCGGATCCCGATCGATGAAATGCAGTAAGTCAACCAGATACGCGGCCGGCGACAAGACCGAGCGGCAGTGGTCGCAAGCGCAGAAATCCATCGAGCCAAACAAGCTCTCCAGCGTGGGATACGCGATCACATCGGGGTTGTCAGCGGTTGGCCCGCTGGGCGCGGGCCGGAGCACCTGGCCGCCATTCGATAAACCTGCGGTGCCCAGCACCATCGGGGAAGTTCCCAACGCGACGCCATTTTTCGCGGTCAGATAACTGATCGCAATGTTGAGCGTGGCGTTGTGCACCTGCTGGGACTTATCGTAGACAAGCGCGGCCTGGTGCGCGCCCCCGAGGTCTGGCGCGAAACGCTCGACGAATGTTTCTTTCTCGAACCGGACCACGTGATAGGCCGCATCGATGCCCCGCTTCAGTAGGCCGGCCATCGCCTGGTCGCTTGGCGTAATCTGATAGACCCGTTGCAGCCGCTTGATTTGGTCCACCGTTTCCGGCGCAACCTGAATATTGTTGCGGGCGATGAACTGTTCCACCGGGTGCACGCCGATCTCGAACTTTCCCTGGTGTTTGGTCAGGAAAGCGTTGACTTGTGCTGGCGCGTCCACCGGCAAGTCGCCACTCTTAACCATCTCCGCCACCGCGGCGGTCGGATAGCTCAGGCGCACCTGCGCCGCGAGCAACTCCGCATAGTTGGTTCGCTTAGCCTCCGGTGTGTCGCCCGGGATTTCATTCGGAAGTGGAATGTTGGCGTTCAGCAACGCGCCCCATTTTTCGGCGCGATGAAAGCCCGCACGTGCAAGCTGGACGGGGTCAGACAGGCCCTGAGCACCAGCCACTCCGTGCAACGCCTGCATCAGCGGGGCATTGTTCATTGTGAGAAAAGCCAGTTTGCCGTCCAATTGCAAACGCGCCGCAGTGCCCTGGCCCAAGGCCGTGCCCACGGCACTCCACAACGCCCGCACATCTGTGCGGTTGGCCGCGTAGATTGACGCGAACTGCTGCTGCTGCGCATCGTTGAGGTTGGAGGAAGCAAGCAGCTCTTGGAGCGAGGACACACCCGTCAGTGCAGGGCCAGTCAACAGTTTCGTCGAGTTGAGGGATTGGAACTGCCGAACCATTGCTGGAATCGTGTTCGTGATGGAGCTCGGAATCACCCCTTGCTCAGCGGCTTTGTTCCAGATCGTCTCCAGCGACTTTGCATCGGTACGATAAAGGATGTCCTCGTTGGCCGGCAGTCCCGCGCGGAACAGTGCATAGAAGAAGCTGGCGGGAATTGCCGAAGCGGGTGCGGTTGGCAATGCCGTAGTGGCGCTGAATTGATCGGCCAGTGCGGCGAGCGCGACTGCGCGCGCGTCCCAACCGGTCTTGTTGGCGAGATAAGTAATGTCCTGACGCTCGCCAGGATTATCGGATTCCTGCAGGTCTGCTAATTTGCCGTTGAAGTGGGCGGCGATCGCCCCGGTCAGCGCTGTATGCTCAGATGGAAGCGCATCGGCAGCCGCCGCTGGCAGGATCACATCGAGCGTCTCGCTTGGAGTCGCGTTGTAACGCACGTCAGACGCGCCCAGCAAAACATCGCCGTTCAACACACGCACTTGGAGGTCGGGGACGCTCTTGCCTTGGGGGAGCGCCGTCGTGGT
Organism: Acidobacteriota bacterium; assembly: GCA_036505615.1. Lineage (GTDB taxonomy): Bacteria > Acidobacteriota > UBA6911 > JACQSX01 > JACQSX01 > DASXTB01. The sequence goes on along the minus strand of DASXTB010000421.1, from coordinate 17,270 downwards.
AAAGCTGAGGGTGAAATTGCGGGCATTGTCGGTTGCGCCTTCGGCGAGCACGACGTCGGGACCGGCGTTCTTATCGACGACTTGAACGCGCAGGCCGTCCACGCCGGCTCGGTCGCCGGTATACACGCGGCCGGAGACCTCAAACGTAGGACTTGGGGTGAGCACTCCAAGGTCAGTGAGCAGCTTGTTGATCGCCGCTGCGGTCGTAGCCTCGACCACGGCGAGATGGTCACCAAGCGCTTGCTGATTCTGGAAGTGACGTACGAGTCGCGCCGTTGCATTACCAAAGTTTGATCGCGTTCGCTCGAGTTTGAGCCCTTCGGTAAGCGCTTGCAGTTCTTCGACAGTTGGCCGATTGGGCGCTGGGAAAGTCTTGATGACTTGATGGCTGATCAAGAACAGAAGCGCGTCTTGTAGGTCGGCAACTGGAGGACCTTGTTGTCCGGGTTGTAGTGGAAAGGTAATGGGGTTCACGGTTCATGTCTCCTTTTCATCACAGTGGCGGAACTCTCACGGAATACCGCCTGTCGGTCATCTAGATTCCTGTAGTCATCTAGATTCCTCTAGCGTCGCCATGGCGCAAAATGTAGCCGGCCGGGCATAATCCCGATTGGTTCAGACCCTGCCACGCCATAGAAATCTCGGCCGCCTTTCATTTCCGCCGTTGTATTCAGTCGGCGATTTATCCACAGAGGATTGTCCCTATTCCGGAAATTCATTTCCGTCTCCCAAAGGTGAGCTTGATATCTCGAAGTTTTGCGCGTGGCAACTACACCCCAAAAAACACGGTCGCGAGCTTCGGCAGCCCAATCCCCAGTCGCCCGCCCATAGCCAGCGAAGCGTTGTGAAAAGCGTTGACTGGATATTCCCGCTTTTATGGGTTGGAATTCATCATCGAGTAAAAGGTATCCATAGTATCCGTAGGACCGGTCGATCAATCGCCTCACCGCGGGTATCGCGGCTAAGACCGCCGAAACTGCGGCACCACCGCGCTCTGGAGTCGACATGAGCCTGCCGCTATCGAGTTTGTGAGTTACTGTCGCTTGCGCCAGATCGAAAAGGTGTGCGCCTGAAGTTCGACCTGTAGAAGCCTCTACGACGTTAACACCCGCTTCGTAGGAACTATAGAGCGCGAAGAGCCGCGGAACCTTTAGCAACATGGCGCCTTCGAAAGCTGCTAAAGCCAGCAACTTCGCGCCTTCCTTGTAATTGTCCTGGTAAGCTTTCACGTAGCCCTTCAAACTGAACTCGTAATCATAAGGAACGTGGCCAACTTGGCCAATTACGTGGCACGTAGGGCACATGTAGTGCTCGAACAACTCAGCAGCGTCGTATTTCCCTTTTGCTGCCGCATCAATCGCATATGGCTTTGTGTATTTGGTCCCTGGCGCGCGATTTTCGCCCTTGGCCCGAATCATTTCGCCCCTCGGGCCCAATTCCCCCTTCACGCATCCAGGCTCAGGTGTCGCGACAGCTGACTCGAATGGTTGGGTCGGCGGGATGTATTCGCCAAAGTCATAGCCGTCGTTCCAGTTTTCAGCGGGCGGCAACGGAGCCTTTCCGTCGGTGCCTGATGAATCGGAAAGAGTGAGGGGGCGGCCATGCACGTAAGCATAGGAATTCAGATCATCTTGAATTCCAAGCGGATCTGCACTTGCCCATCTTCCCAGCCAGGGTAAATAGTACCTGGCCGAATGGTACGCCAGACCGCTTTCGTCATCGCGCTCCATGCCCGTGTAACGGTAGCGTTTGGAGGCTTGAGTTTGGCTGTTCACCGCTTGATACGATGTGCTGCCGTAGGGGTAATACTCCTCGTAGGAGATGATCTGCGTACGGTCATCCAACTCCAAGCTTGCAGAGCCCAGGTGATTGCTGAATTGGTTGCGGATCAGGGGCTGGACGTTAGGGGTTGAAGGTTGGCTCGTGTCTTTCGTTTTGGTCTCGATCAAAGCAATGCGCTGTCTATCGTCCATAACGTGCAGCGTCTGGCGTTCAAACGTCACAGCAGCACCGTCCGCGCTGTACTCACGGTAGAGTTCGAAGCCGCCAAGATAGGTGCGTTCTGTCGCACGAGTCGTCTGCTGGGTGCTCGATTGCCGGTCAGTGACTTTGCGCACGCGCTGGCCGCCTGCATCGTAAACGTACCAGGTCGTCGCCGGCGTACCACCATTCACGATTTGCCGTGCGGTGGCATGGAGCTGATCCTGGAAATCCCACTGCATCAAAGGCAGGTGCGACATGGCTGTAACATCGCCGTGCAGCCCGGCTGACCCGTCATAACGGCACACCTCCGTTATTCCATCGATCACAGTTGAACTCAAGCGATTGTTCTGATTGCCGGGCGCAATTTGACTTGGTTCGTTGTAGTTGTAGCTGCGCGTCCAACCCGGATGCGCCGAGTCGCTTCCGCGATGCTGCAGGTTCAGGAAATTACCGACGCCATCATATAAATATCGTTCGATGTAAGTACCCATCGCATTGCCGTCGCTCGGATGATCGAGCTTAGTTCGAAATGTGTCGAATGGGTCTGGCGCGTCAGGCTGGCCGCTCTGGCCAAGATGCTCGCGCCCCGTGGCTTCGATCAGTCGGTAGACCGCGTCGTAGGTGTACTCGTTACTAGGTTCGACGCGGCGATTACGGAAATATATGGTTTGCTGCGCATCGTCTCGTATCCGAGTGATATTTCCAGCCGGGTCATATGTGTAGTGCAGATTCTGCACGCTGCATCCTGGCGATCCCACCGGCGGTGGCTGAGGACAGTCGTCTGGGAAGAGCGCGGGATTGCGCCGCGTAAACAGGCGAGTCAGACGAAGGGTCAGCCTGTCGTAATCGTAAGTCGTCTTGACTCCGTTCCCATACTCAATCAGAGTGCGGCGACCTTTGGAATCATAGTCGATGTGGTTGACAAAGATCGTGACCGTCGGTTCGCCACGTAAATTGGCCTCGATCCTGTCGAGAAGATTTGCCTCGTTGAACGTGTGACGGATGCGGCTCCCGTCTGGCGCGACCTGCTCCGTTGGGCGGTTAAACGCATCGTAGCGTGTGCTGGTGCTGAAGATCTCTGGTTCAAGCGCCGGCAATGGACTTTGTGACCAATTGGGAGTGTTTCGGTAATCCTCCGTTAGCTGTCGCGTGCTGCGGAGCAAATTGCCTTTGAAATCGAATGCCTCATCCTCATTTGTCGCAGGATCTTGTCCGAGGTTAATGGCCATCCCCGCGGTGTCATGATGCTTGTAAATGTTGCCACGCAGATTCAATTGGCGCTTCTGAGTATCGGTCAAACCATTGTCCGGCGCATCGCCGTAAATCACTTTCTCGAATTGAATCTCGCGTGCCGAGTCTTGCGGGTCTGCGCCCTTAACGAAGGAGGCTACTGGGCGGCGCAGTGGATCGTATTCAGTGCGGACCTGGTGATCTCGACTGTCCCAGGCGTAGATAGGTTTCCCCGCGATGTCCGACAGGACCCAACGTTCGCCGGCCTCCATGCTGGCCTGGTGGATCCGGTTGCCGAGCATGTCGTAGTCGTACCGCATGACCACGCGGTCCTTGGCATCGATCAATTCGCGCTCATTGCCTTCGATGTCGAATACTCCTCGCGTTGCGTAAAACTCTTCGGTCGGAGGATTGACCGGCGGCATGTCGCTACGCTTGAATCGGTTATGTGCGATCGTGAGGACGGTGCGCCCGAGCGAGTCGGCGTGTCCGACCGAGGGCGTCCCAGCATGGATCGCTGTCTTCTCGGCGGCTGCCTGTTCCTCTGGTCCGAGCGCTCCGGCTTGCCGCTGGCTAAACCAGGTGGGCAGGAATTCGCTTCCTGGCAAACGCTTGAAGAAATCTCCAACGTCAGTGTCTTGCTTGGGATTCAATATGAGTGTCGTGTCATTGACGTCCCAACTCTCTTGCCGCCACGGATCAAAAATGACTTTTCCCCAAGTATGATTCGCATGAAGAGTAGCGATTGCACGTTCAGCGGGATCGTAGAAGACGACGGAGCTCACGCCGATGCGGACGTCGAGCTCGAAGCGGTGAGTGTCTGTGAAGAATGGTTCAAACTGGCGAACAGGTTTGCCTTTGTTGTTGAAAACGATCCACCCGCTTCCGACCCAGCGCGGGCTGGCACTGGTCGGCGTCATTTCCGGCTGGCCATCCAGCGCGACGATCACTCTTCCATTCGCGTCACGCTCGGGTACCGGGCCCTTCTCGGCCTGTACTTTCTTCTGAATCTCTCGGCCAAACCCGTCGGAGTAGCCGAAGCTAATCTGCACTTTACTCTGCTGACCCGGTTGAAGATCGCTGATATGCGTTTCTCGTGCGATAGTCGCCGCGAAAGCCGGTGCCCATTGGGCAGGATCAGTAGGATTGTTATCGCGGGAGCGGCGAAAGTGGTCTATGTCGTAGACTATTCGCGTACTGGCGTTGCCAAGCAGCGTTCGCGCGACGGCATGGGGATCATCGGCGCCAAAGAAATCATCGATTTGCTGTGGGGTGAGGTTGGTGATGAAATCAGCCAGAGAGTCACCCAGGCTTTCGGTCGTCTTACCCAACACCGCGGCGCCAGCCACCAACCCTAGCGCGTCGAAAGCTACTTGCGAGCGGTTCCCATTCGGGTCGAAGGTCAGCTGCGGTTGCAGGACGCGATAGTCATTAACTGCTCTTACTTCGTTGTCCAATGCGTCTCGCGTTGAGACCAGCAGCAGGTCGTAGGCGACGTCGTGCGAATCTTTGTCGTATTCAACGAACGTGTTCTCGCCGAATGGATCCCGGTAGCGGCGCGGTAGAAAGAAGTGTTGTCGACCCTTTGCGAGCTCCACCGCCGCGTCGTCGTTGGCGCTGGGAGAAAGGAAGACGCGGCCCGAGGGAATCCAGGATTGGTTATCATTTTCACTGTGAACGTACCGCCCATCGTCAAGCAACATCAAGTCCGTGACCCTCGTGCCATAGACTTGGGTGACGAGATTCGGAGTGAAAGCCAGTCTGTAGCTTTCGAATGGGATCGCCAATGACTCCAGCACGCCCAGCGGTAGCGGCCCCTCAAGATTGTCGCGGCGGTAATACGTGCGCACGTGCTCGATCAAACGCTTTTGCAATACACCTGAAGTGGGAGACTGTTCATAGGCGATCTCCGCGGCGCCCGATCCGGCATTCAGCAACTCGTCGAGCGCGAAGCGGCTGCTCCCCGACGGTAGCGTCAGGCCCGTGACCTCGTAGCTGCGCGACTCGCACGAAAGCGGCGTGCGATACTCGTCGCCGGTCTCAACAAAGTTCGTGACGCGGTTCTCTGCATAGGTGACGTGTAGCTCGCCTTGCTTTTGCTGGTCGCGCGCTTCAAGCGCCTGGTCCGGTTGACGCCGGCCGTAAGCGACCGAAGCCGATTTCAAAACATTTCCGAAATCGTCCACCTCAAGCGTCAAGCTGTGAGCGATTCGAGGATCGATAGGATTCCGCTCATAGTGATATCTAATCGACTCGCGAGGATGTGAGAAGAACACCGCGTGATGGTTTTCCCCTTGCCGCTGCAAGAGCCGAATCGTGAAGTTTTGCTCTGTAACCGAATACGGATGCGGTTGCTTTTCTGTGCCGTCGAGAGCATAGACCTCCTGTCGAAGCATTGCGCCCTTCAATGCGCGGCAAGCCTCACGTTCCTCGTCCGGGGTCAGACCCGGGGGGAGAACCGTGTCGTCGAGCAAGAGCCGTCGCGCCTGCTCATCATTTAATCCAGGTTCGCGGTAGTATTCGCCGATGTCTTTCTCATCCAGGAGTCCGGCGAAGAAGTTTGATACCCGATCGCAGTCGATGTAGACGCCGGTGTGGAACCACGTGCGCCTGAGCACTGGCGGAACATGCGACGACGCATCGATGTTCGTCGCGGGAGAGAGCTGTTGATCCGCGTTGAGGGCGGCGAATTCTTCGGTGTCAAACTGTTCCACCATGCCGAAGCCGCGGAACTCGCGCTCGACTCCGTCGAAGTAGCCGTGGTGATAAGCGAATCGCGTGACGAAGCGATTGCGGCTGATGTCATCGAAAGTCTCCGTTCGCTCGACGACATGGACCGGAAATGGAAGCCGGGTGATCCACGGCCGTCCCGCAAGCTGGTCCTCCAGGTAAAAGCGAGTGGAAGTGGTATATTCGATTCGGGTCCTGGCACCCAAACTGTTCTCCACGCCGACCAGCAGGTGGGGTTTCTGATTGCCCATCAAGTCAACGTAGTGCAGAGGAGCCAGGCTCTCGCTCGGCAGGGGAGTCGACCAAACGAGGCAAGCGGTTCCGTTTCCCAGTAAATCCGTCACGCTGACGCTGGCCACGCTGTCGATCGGTGGAAAGCTGTTCAGTTTGCGCGGCGCGGTCCAGCTATTACCCGATCGGTTAAAGTAGAGCCGAACCCCGTCGGCGGCGAGATAGATGATATCGACAACGCCCGACCCATCTATATCAGCTAAACGAATGCGGCGGGGCTCGAACAGTTCGGGTGCATCCAGGACCGGCGCGTTATCCATGGTGACTTTCCCCCCGAAGCGTCCGTACCCGAGGTTGGGCCAATAGCAGACTTCACCGTTGCGCACTCGCACCAGGTCGGAGAGGCCGTCTCCGGACATGTCAGCCAGGAAGATTGTGTCCGTGGTGTCGTGGAAGACGAGTTTGGGTCCCAGCGATTCATCCGAAGCCATCTTCAGAGATTCGCGCGGGCCGAAACCTTCTTCGGCAAGCGATGGGTGCCAGCAGATGATATCGTCTTCTGTTATCAGAACGTCCGCGTGTCCGTCGCCGGTGAGGTCGACGAGTCGCAGGTTGGGGTTATCCCATTCGATATTGGGCTGGCTCGCGAACGGAGTGAACTGAGACCAGCCGTTTTCCTCGTCGCGTTCGAAGAATCCCGCGTCTGGCCGGTTAAGTTGGACCAGGTCGAGCTGGCCATCACCGGCGAGGTCGAGGAATTGGACGCGAGTTTCAACCGCGATGGATGGCTGCTGCGCGACCAGTTGCTGCGGCCCGAGTTGGCCTTCTCCGAGGTTCGGCTTGTACCACCAGGCACCGCCCTGTTCGGCGAGAACCCCCGAGATCCCTTCGCTGTTCAGATCGAGCCACTGATTCCGAACGCCGTCAACGCCTCCCGGAAGATTCTCATAGCTCGCATGATCGAGCGTGCGGACTTCTTCGCTGATCTGCGGCCGAGAGTAAGTGAGTTCAAGAGGCGGCATCGACTTCCGAAAGCCGTTGTCGGCATAGCCGGTGACTGTTGCGCGGCGGAGGAGAGAACCGATGCGCGTGCTTCCTAAATGCTCAAGCTCGGCCCGGGTGTCGAAACCTTGCGCATAGGCGAAGTCGTCGTAGTCAAGCTCGAGCGAACGAACCAGCTTTGGATTTGGCCCCAGTTCCTCGAATCGGTGGAACATAAGGACGCGTTGGCAGCGGCGGTACGTCCGGACTTCGAAGCCGGCTCGGCAGGTGGAAAAAGGATCAGGCCGGACGGGCCAGCTCGTAGTCGGATCAATGCTTGGGATATCGCCCTCATGATCGCCATAGTCCATGACCAGTTCGAACAACCACTCCGCTTGCGCCAGATCGCCCTGTATCAACCTTGAAGTGCGGTTGGCGTACTTGACTTTTTTCAGGTAGCGGTTAGCCGAGCGGCTCGCCTCGGTGCGGTTGAACTCGCTCGCCAGGCTTGTGTCCACGTTGCGGCCATCTTCGGCAATGTATTCATAAACGGCCGCGTTGCCCTTATCATCAAAAGACTCGCAGAGCAGCCAGGTGAAGATTCGTGTTGGATCGGCGGGATCGGTAATTCGGCTTGCCGGGGTCTTGCCGTAGAATGTGGTAACGTTGTCGCGGGAAATCGCGCGCCAGAATGTATCAGAGGGGTCCTTCAATTTGGTCCAGCGCTCGATGCGGGCAAAGAGGCCTTCGATCCGCGGCCGGTAGCGGGTGATGCGAAAGCCATTCCGCTGCTGCTCGAAGCGGGAGCCATCCGGATTTAGGATGGGAACCAGGTCTTCGGCGCCTGAAAGGATGAAGACATCGGATTCCTGGTTGTCGAGATACCTCGGCAGCCCTCGGTCCGTGCGGCGAGTGATGCTTGGATATCCGACGCTCCAGCCGAAGCCATAAGGCCCGTTCCCGGCACCGGAGTCGTAGGAGAGGGTAAGGGCGGGAGTAAACCCAGATCGACCGGGGCTGAGCGGAAGAGGGATAGTGAGCGAACCGGTTCCGGTAACCGGGTTTGCCGCGAACTTCTCGCCGATTCCCTTGATCGCTCCGCCGCCTTTCGGCAGCGACACTGCCGGCGGTGAAAAACGTGGGTCCTTTGCCTCGTCGGTTTTCGCGGGCGGTTGTAACTTCATGATAGTAGACGTAAGCCAAGTCGCCGCCGACGAATGCGGCCTTCGGCCACCCCCATCCCTTTGGGAGTTGCCGAAACCTCGACCCTATCTGTCGCGAATTAGTCGCTTACCTTGATAAGACGAATCTGGAAAAACATTTCAGCTTGTGCGCAGGGTTCTGGTTTTCGGTGATATTTGAGAGCCTGCTTACTGAAAACCCTTACGCCAATGCTCTGCTTGGGTCGCCTCAGGTGAGCTCTACTTCAATTTTTCCAGTCACTTAGTGCTGTGTTTCACAATTACGGTGACGTATTTTTCCGGTCAGGAGCGCCATGATGGGTGCCTCTCACCACGAGCGCACTTAAGTGGCCGATGCGCCATGATGGATGCGCCATGATGGATGCCTCTCACCACGAGTGCACTTAAGTGGCCGACAGATTTGAGATTTAGTGTGAGGCAGACCGTTTTCAACACTTTGATTCAGCCCGGAAATTGGGATAAGCGCCATGGATGCCTCTCACCACGAGTGCACTTAAGTGGCTGATAGATTTGAGATTTAGTGTGCGGCAAACCGTTTTCAACACTTTGATTCAGCCCGGAAGTTGGGCTTCTCGGTTCCTACCCAACGCACTCTCCCCCGATTTTGCTCTCGACGAGTTTGCCAACGGGCCTCATGACAAACGACCGGCGCCCACGTGAGTGGATCAAGCATCAACCAAACAGCGCTGCCGACGAAGAATTATCAATGTTTCGGGCGCTTAGACCACCCGCCATGGATGCCTCTCACTCACTCATGGATGCCTCTCACCACCACTCACTCATGGATGCCTCTCACCACGAACGCACTTAAGTGGCCGATAGATTTGAGATTCAGTACGAGGCAGACCGTTTTCAACACTTTGCTTCAGCCTGGAAGTTGGGCTTCTCGGTTCCTGCCCAACGCACTCCCCCCCGATTCTGCTCTCGACGAGTTTGCCAACGGGCCTCACGACAAACGACCGGCGCCCAGGTGAGTGGATCAAGCGTCAACCAAAACAGCGCTGCCGACGAAGAATTATCAATGTTTTCAGGCGCTTAGACTACCCGGCGGTGACAGGCATTAAGCCCGTCTTAAGCCCGTCCCTTCGAACTCTGACAGCAGGGCGTCCTTCGAACTCGGTGGCCTAACTCGCCGCCGCAGCCGACGGGACGCCGTTACGGTGGCTCAGCGCTTTCGCGCCTCGTGCTTTGCGATTGCGCGTGGCAAAAAGGTAAGCTCGTGAAGGTGCCGCGTAGCTGAGCGGCAGAATCCGTTAGGCCGACACTCGGACCAATGAGATCATCACCGCCGTGACAGACGATCCTTTGATGAGCGCTCCCGATGCAATCCCCTTCAGATGGAGCATGGTCGTGCAGTCGCTGACTCGACCTTACCCGGTGACCATGCCCATGATCGTGCTTTTTTTGCTGGTCCCCTTCTACATCTTCATTGCCGAGCTGACGCCCGGCCGAACGCTGCACGCCCCCGAACTCGCTTGGGACCGTGTCGTGCCCCTTCAACCCACCTGGGCGCTGATCTATGGATCGCTCTATCTGTTCATGATCCTGCTGCCGATGTTCGTTGTACGCCAGGAAGAGCAGATCCGCCGCACCTTCCTGGCTTATCTGACGATATGGATTGCTGCGTATGTCTGCTTTCTGGTATACCCAAGCATAGCCCCGCGCCCGGCCAAGGTGATCGGAGAAGGATTTGTCGTCTGGGGGCTGCGGTTCCTCTACTCGGCCGACCCGCCGTATAACTGCTTTCCTTCGATCCACGTCGCGCACTCATTCGTGTCGGCGCTGACCTGCTATCGCGTGAACCGCTGGGTTGGAATCGCCGCAGCGCTCTGTGCCTCACTGATCGGAGTCTCCACTCTGTACACCAAGCAGCACTACATTCTCGACGTCATCGCTGGGATATTCCTGGCCTGCGTGGCCTATGTCGTGTTCCTGTGTAACTATCCTCGCGAGGAAATCCCCGAGCTCGACCGCCGCCTGGCGCCGGTCCTCGCGCTGGGTATCATCGGAATCCTCGGCCTCGGGGTCGCCTGCTTCTGGGTAGCGTACCAGTTGAGCGGAGAGGCCTGATTCCGACCGCGGCGAGCGATACCTTTCGCGCGTCGTGCGGCCGCAGTGGACTATCAAAGTGTTTGCTCATAAGAAGCACGAAGAATCTCTACCATCGACGAGTGTGCCTAGGGGCCTCATGACTGAGCGACCTGCCAGGTGAGTAGATCAAGATCAATCAAAACGGCACTGCCGACGAAAAGATGTCAATGTTTTCAGGCGCTTAGACTATCCGTCGGTGGCAGGCATTAAACCTTGTTAAACCCGGCCTTTTCGTCGGTGGCAGGCATTTAAGCCGGCCCTATTGGAGCGCGCGCGATTACCTGCAACTGGCGACAGGCGGACCAAAAAACCATCGGAGCTGCTCAATTTCTGCCAAACAGCGTGAGCTATGCAAATCGCAGAATCGCTATTTTGTATTCACCGCAGAGGCGCCGAGAACGCAGAGTTCACACAGAGAAGCGAGTCGTGTATCGCGGTCAGGTGTCGGGTGTTACGTGTCGGGTGTTGGGCTTTCAGGTGTCAAGTTTCGGGGGTCTGTGTGTCAAAATTGAATCTTTCGATCCACCCGCAAAAAGATGTTCCGACAGCTGATATCCGACACTAACCCCAGACAACCACGAGGATCTCGACGGTCGCCGACTCCTTCGCTCGGATCGACGCTTTGGGTTGCGGCCTGCGGCCGCACTGCGCCTGTGCGGTGCGTGTTTGTGTGCCTTGCGTTAGCAAGCGCTGCAAGTTTCGTTATAATTCCTATATCTAGTATGAAACGAAGGAGTATCAAAAAAGCACGAGACGAAGTGGCGCAGCTCGCCGATCCGCTCGCGACGGCGCAAGCTGCTGGTTTGCGCTACGTTTCGGATGCCAGACCAGGCATTCGCAGAAAGAGCACAGGCAAGGGCTTTACCTACATCGATGTTGATGGCAAGCGGCTGCGCGATCCCGTTCAATTGAATAGGATAAAGTCTTTGGCCATTCCTCCTGCGTGGACCCTTGTTTGGATCTGTCCCGTCCCGTACGGCCATATTCAGGCCACCGGCCGTGATGCCCGAGGAAGAAAACAGTATCGCTATCATTCCAAATGGAGAAAGTTACGGGACGAGACCAAGTACAACCGGATGCTCGTTTTCGGCGAGGCGCTCCCGAGGATTCGCCGACGGGTGGCCGAGGATATGGCCAAACCTGATTTGTCGCGTGAAAACGTGCTGGCCACAGTGGTCCGTCTGCTGGAAACAACTCTGATCCGAGTTGGCAATGAAGAATACGCGCGCGCCAATCGCTCCTTCGGCCTGACTACAATGCGCGACCAGCATGTGGATATCGCAGGATCGAAGTTGCGCTTCCATTTTCAGGGAAAGAGCGGAAAAGAACATACCGTCAGCGTCACCGATCGGCGCCTGGCCAAGATCGTGAAACGCTGCCGGGAGATTCCGGGCCACGAGCTCTTTCAGTATTTGGATGAGGAAGGTAAGCGTCAAAGTATTGATTCGGCCGATGTCAACGAGTACTTGCGGCAGATCACTGGGAACGATTTCACGGCGAAGGATTTTAGAACATGGGCGGGAACAGTGCTCTTTGCGCTTGCACTTCAGGAATTTGAAAGCTTTGACTCAAAGACTCAGGCAAAGAAGAACGTCTTGCGCGCTATTGAACAAGTCGCCGAAAAACTGGGCAACACACCCAACATTTGCCGGAAATGTTACATCCATCCGGACATTATTGAGGCGTACTTGGACGGTTCCATTTTGGAGACGCTCAAGACAAGGACCGAGTCTGTGCTGAAGAAGTCGCTACGCGAGCTTCGTCCCGAAGAGGCGGCCGTGCTGGCTTTTCTGCAACAGCGACTGACACGCGAGAGTGAAATGCTGGCGGTAAAATCGTGAGGACTTCTCCCCTACCGGTCCGTTTTCGGTGCTAACCCCCTCTGTGTCCGTTGTGTCCTTGGTGGTCAAATTCGCGAAACCCGCAATTCGAGAAATCTTAAAAATTGATCTTCGCCGCAATCTGGCCCAGGCGCGCTCCCGTGCGCGGCCCGCCCGGGACACCGAATCGGGTGAGATCGAGTACGTTCGGTCTGGGCGGCGTGCCGCCGATCCCGAAGTTGGTGCGGTTGAAGACATTGAAGAATTCACCGCGAATCTCTAAGTTCACGCTCTCGGTGATAGTCGTGCGCTTGATGAATCCCATGTTGTCGTTGTAGGCGTTCGGGTCTCGCAGATCGTTGATATAGACCGGCGCACTCCCCAGTTCGTACGTTCCCGGGATACTGAACAGACCGGGGTTGAGCCAACGGATACTCGTATTGCGCGGGTCGAGATCCCCGCGGCTGACGTTCGTGCGGATCGGCTGGCCCGTCAGGTTGACCTTCTTGCGACCGTAGAGGAAGCCTCCCCAGTTGGGATAGGTCAGCGGAGCGTTCAGCAGAATCAGCGCGCCCGAGGTGTAGCTACCAGAGAATGTCATCGTCCATCCGCCGACGACCCGATCAAGGGTGGCGCTTCCATTCAGGAGTCGCTTGCCTCTCCCGAAGGGCAAATCCCAGGCCGCCACGACGTTTAAAACGTGCGGATAATCCGTGTACTGGAAGCTCTTTTCTCGAGTCAGTACATCCGGTGCAAAGGGGTTGTCGGTCTTCGGATTGCGGTTGTTATAGTCACCGCTCGTCTGAGAACCGGACGCGTTGGTGAGCGCCTTCGACCAGGTGTAGTTCAACTCGGAGACCACGCTGCCGAAGCGGCGATCCAGTTTGATCTGAAGCGAATCGTACCAGGAGCTGCCGATTGGGTTGTACTCGTTGTTGACCGGCCCGTTGATATGGGGATAGGGACGCAGCGCGCGCGCCAGCGTCGCACCGGAGCCCCAGTCCGCGATGAAGCTCGGATACGGCGACTTGTAACCTGCCGCCACGATCGCCGGGTCATCAATCCGTTTGTTTAGCAGGTCGCCGAGCGCATAGTACTTCGGATCGAGATGGTTCAGCGGCCGATGGTTGACCGAGAGGCGCGTGCCGCGATTGCCGATGTAGGCGACCTCACCCACGAGCTTCCAAGGTAGCTCGCGTTGAACGCTCAGGCTCCAGTTGTGCAGCCGCGGCGCTTTGCCGGAGTCCGGAGTGATATACCAGATGTCGTCGGCAGTGTTCCCTGCCGAGGGGCTGATGATCGGAGGTGCCAGGAAGCCCGCGGGAGGCACGAAGCCGTTGTCCCACTGAAATGCAGCACCGGTCGTCGAGGGGCGTGACAGCCCCGCCGTGGTCGAGTACCCGTTCTGGCAACGAATGCAGAATCCACCAGTGAGGCCGTTGCCTGCCGCGTAATAAATTCCATATCCCGCACGCACTACAGTCCTCTGAGTCGGCGACCAGGCCAATCCCAAGCGCGGTCCCCACGACGAGTAATCGATGTTTCCGAAACGGCTCTTGCCAGTGCAGCCCGCGCATTTCCCGGCGTAGGCAAGCGCGCCTTTCAGCCCGGAGTGGGGATCGGTCAGGTTCGGATCGAACGACGTGAAGGAGTCCGGCTCGGTGGAACGCGGGACAGGGATCTCGTATCGCAACCCGAGGTTTAGCGTCAGGTTGGGACGAACCTTCCAATCGGTCATGGCGTACCAGGCATGATAACCGAACTTTGCTGCCGCGAAGCTCGCGTTGAATGTGCGCGAGGCGTTATCGACAAGGCCCAGAAGGAAGCTGGCGTACGAATCTCCAGTGGCGCTGGTGGCAGTCGGGGATGCCGTCTGGAGGTTGGCGAAGTTGAAAACTCCCTGGACGCCGGCATCATCGGCGCCGCCGGTCGGAAGCTTGATTCCCGTTGTCCGCATCCAGCGATGGTCTACCCCGAACTTCCAGCTGAAGTTGCCCCGGATCCAGCTCAGATCGCCGCGGACGTGGTCGGTGTAGTTGAACTGAGTGCCCTTGGTCTTGGTTCCGTTCGTGTCGGCGTAGTTCGCATACCTGCCGTCGGTGAACTGAACGACGGGAAAGGCGCTGGTTTCGCCATCGGCCACGCCTTTCAGTCCGAGTTTTTGGGGCCAACCCTTGCCGACGCTCTGGTTGTCGAAGTACTGCCGCAGCCTTGTTATGCCGTAAGTCATGTGGAGCCCCAGCGTCGGCGTGAAGATCCAGTCATAGTTGAAGCGGGCGAAGATCGGCCTGTTGGCGCTGACCGCGTTGTTGTTCGCGCCCAGGAGCGGGTCGGGCAAGGGGCCGTCTGCGAGGCTCGAGAGATCCTGGCTCGTGTAGTAGACGTTGAGCAAGTGCTTGCTCGTGAAGTTGTGGCTGACCTTGAGGCTCCACGAATCGAACTCGTTGCGGGACGACGTGGTCGCCAGGTAATTCTGCTGCAGACCGCCGTTTGTCGGCTGCGGAACAACCGCCACCACGTTCTTGCTGACTGCACTCAACCGGTTTGGCGGAATGATATTGCCAGGGAACGGCTCGCCCGTCAAAGGATCGTAGATGACGCGGCCCGGGAGCAATTCCGAAAAATCCCCCGTTCGCTGCTTCGCGGTGGGCAGATTGAGGAACCGTGAGGATGAGTCGGTCCGGCGGTAGTCGTCCAGGGCGAAGAAGAAGAATGTCCTATCCTTGCCATCGTACACTTTCGGCACCCAGATCGGACCGCCGAGCGCAAATCCGTACTCATTGCCGTGATAGGGCGGTTTGCGGACTCTGGACGCGTTGTTGGCCCAGGAGTTCGCGCTCAGGGCGCTCGAGGTGTGGTAGTCAAAGACGTTGCCGTGGAACCGGTTGCCGCCCGAGGCGGTCACGAACGATTCGATGCCACCACCGGTGCGCCCGTACTCTGCCGCGAAGGTATTGTTGATGAGCTTGAACTCGCCCAGAGCCTCGACCGATGGCAGACCGTTGAAAGCCACGCCGCCCGATTCGGGATTGGTCGCGTTCGCGCCATCGATCAGGATCTCCTTCGATCGGCGCGCGCCGCCGGAAATACCTCCCTCGGCCCCCGCGCCATTGACGACGCCGGCTTGGAACCCGATGAACGCCTCAGGATTGCGAAGTCCGCCGGCATAGATCGGGGCCTCCCTGAACAGCTTGGGGGGGAAGCTTGTGCCGATCTCGCTCGATGCTTTCTCCAGCAGTGGCGCGTCGCCGGTGACCATCACGCTCTCGGCCACGTCGCCGATTTCGAGCACGGCGTCCACTACCGTCTTGGTCGAAATGGAGATGACGATGTTGGCATGCGAGTACTTTCTGAAACCGGCTTTCTCGACGGAGAGCGTGTACGGACCCACATCGAGATTTGGGAACGCGTACAAGCCGGCCTCGGTGCTCACGGTCACCAGCGTCCGTCCGGTATTGGTCTGCGTGGCGGTGACCGTCGCTCCCGCGACGGCTGCCGCGCTGCTGTCGGTCACCGTTCCCGACATGGAACCGGTGCTCAACTGCGCAAAACTTGGAACCGAGAGTACCAGCAGAAAAGAGAGGAAAGATGCGAGCCGTCGAGAACTATTCATTGTATTCCCTCCAGGTTCTGGATATTGGTCGAGGGCTGACGCGTTGCGAAACGCGACCTTACAAACCACAGATTCCAGGAACGTCGCAAAAGAAGCGCTGACACGCCTTGTAGACCAATCAGGCCGAATAGTCAAGCACGTAGGTTTTCAGAATTAGTGACAGTCGTGTCAGAGTAAATAAACGGTGATTCATGCAGGAGGGTACAGGCGACTCGAGATTTCCGAAGCACTTTGACGGAAAGCGCTTCTACAATCCGGATGCTCCGCAGGCACCCGGGCCTCTTGAGGTCCTTCGATGGAGCTGACCAGCCGGCCGGAACGGTCGCCTAGTTTCATTTCGGATGTCGAGCAATCCATACCGCCCCGCCGCGTGTGCTTCGAAAATCGAGAACCTTCTTTGAGAGTCTGGGCATACAGAGGTCGTATGAACGGACAGCGGTTTAAAGAAAAAGTAGCGGTTGTAACAGGCGGCAACAGCGGGATCGGGCTAGCGGCCGCGAAAGGTTATGCGCGGGAAGGCGCTTCGGTGGTGATCACGGGGCGGGACCAAAAGACGCTGCAGGCCGCGGCGAAAGAGATCGGGCCGGGTACACTGGCGATCAAGTCGGACGCCGGTAGAATCTCGGACATTGAAAACGCTATGGCCACGATTCGCGAGAAATTCGGCAGAATCGACGCGCTGTTTGTCAACGCCGGCGGTGGGAAGTTCATGCCCCTCGAGCAGGTGACTGAAGCGTTCTTCGATGAAATTTTCAACGTGAATGTCAAAGGCGTCCTATTCACAGTGCAAAAAGCGTTGCCGCTGATGAGGTCCGGGTCGGCCATCGTATTGAATGCCTCGATCAACGGCCATAAAGCGATGCTCAACTCCTCCGTCTACGCCGCGTCCAAGGCCGCGGTCCTCAACTTGACCAAGAACCTCTCGATCGAACTCGTGGATCGTGGCATCCGAGTCAACAGCATCAGTCCAGGTCCGATCGAAACCGCCATCCTCTCGCGGAGCCTCTCTCCCGAAGAGCTTCAACAGACAAAAGACTGGATTGTTTCCAAGGTCCCGATGAAACGCTTCGGGCAGCCGGAAGACGTCGCCGCCGCCGTACTCTATCTCACCTCACCGGAATCGGCGTATGTGATCGGCGCGGATCTGATTGTCGATGGGGGGATGGAGACGCTGAGTTAGGTCGCCTGACCTGTTCCTGTTCGACCGAGGTTCTTACTTTGACGAATTTCAACGACCAAGGAGGAGCATATGCCGCTTCCATCAGACGATAAGATCATTCAGCTCGCCAACGATTTGCTCAGACAATTCGACGCCATCTTTGGCCTGCACCCCGGCTTTCGCCCGGCCCACGCCAAGGGCATCATGCTGACCGGCACGTTCACTCCCTC
>DASXTB010000420.1:0-19634 GCA_036505615.1 Acidobacteriota bacterium | reverse complement strand
TGGCGCGCCGGAGGCGCGCTGAGCCCGTAGCCTGGGGCTGGGCCCGCCAGAGGCGGGCTGCCCCAGGTTTTATAATCCCAATTAAAATGGTGGCACCCCCGGACAGGGGCGCCGGGAAGACGCTCACCCTAAATACCGTTCATCAAACGCTATAACGGCCTGCTCCAGAAACTCCCGAAATTCTTCTTGAAAACTTTGTCCTTTACTACTGGATCTGAATGTTGCCGCTGCGCAAGTTCTCGGCCGCACCCTCTGTTGGTCCAGGGTCGACAGTAATGTTGAAGGAGTCATTGGTGCCCGGTTTCGCCGTTGTCCGTCACGTTGACGGTGAAGGTGCACGGCATGCCGTTGTTGGTGCAGGCGCCGTTGAGTGTTTGTGAATAATTCCAAGCTTGGAATTCATGCCCCTGTTCACTTGAAGGGCGCCCGGCTGCGGGTAAGTACTTTGGCGTGGGGCCTGCCGACCTCGATGCGCAGCGGCTTTCCCGACAGGTCTTCCGGAGACTCAAACGCCACGGTCAGCGTGGAATTCCACCGGCTGGCAATTTCAAAAGCCAGCTCCCGCAGGTCTTCGCGATACAAGTCGGTGAGATAAAAACCGCCGCCCGGGCTGTCGGTAAGCTTCTTGAACCAATACGAGTTGAGGCGCTCCTGAGGCGTGAAACCAGGACCGGTGGCGCTGCGCGGGCCAAAGGAAATCACATAAAGCTGGATGTTATGGCGTTCCAGACGCCGGGCAATGGATTCTAGCGCCCGCGACGTGGCCATATCCATCACATAGGTAAAGAGCACCAGGATCTTACGCTTCTCATCTCGATTTTTCAGCAGTTCAATTCCCCGATCCAGTGCGATCGAAGCCCGGGCCTCGCGTTGTGTAATTTCTCCCCGCTTGCCGGGCTGAAGTTTCCGCAGAGCATTCTCCAAGAATTGCTTGTCGCCGGTGAAGTCGATCAGACGCACCGGCTCGTCATAATAGCTGTACAACGTCATCGAATAATCGGTCTGCAATCGATCCAGGATTTCCAGCGTAACAGCCTGCGAGCGCTGCAGCGGAGTCCGATACAGAGGATTGAGAATTACGTCGTCGGGCGCCATTTGCGGCCCAACGTCATAAAAAATAGCAACCGCCGCCGGCAGATCCAATCCGAAGATGTGTTCCGGTTTTTGCTCAACGTCGTCGACGAAGACTTTTATCTCATCCAAGTCGAGCTTCGGCAGGTAAAGCCCGGTCGAATCCCTTACCTGAAAGTTTACATAGTACGTTGTTGCATGAATGGGAGCGAGGAACAGCAAGACAGAAACAATCCAACGCATAATACTAGGTTAACACGAACGGCCGCCAATCCGTTCATGGACCCTAGAAGTCAACATAGAGCCACAAGTACATAGCGCCACAAAACCGCAATCCAATAAAAAGCCGATCACGACCACGTGCACGATCACGAGCCTACAGTGGCCGTAAGGCCACAACCGAAACAATAACGATCACAGGTACACGAACAGAGCAGTGAATTCGCAAGCAAAAATGTAAGAAGGCGGCGGTAAAACCCGAAGGGTTTACAGAGTATAGCCGGCGGCAAAGCCCGCGCTTTTTGCGGGCGACGCCGCCGGGTGACCGCCCCAAAAACCGTCCGACGCTGAAAGCGTCACAGAATCTCAGTGCCAGAGATAGCGTGAATAGAACGAAACGCTAGGTCGCTGCAAATGGGCTCGCCTTCAAATTTGCGAAAGATTCTTGCGCCCCTTCAGGGCGGATTGTTCTGGCGGGATGGCCAACCGGCGGCGACGCCCCGCAAAAAGCGCGGGCTTTGCCGCCAGCTATACTCTGTAAACCCTTCGGGTTTCACCGACGGCCTCTTACATCCTTGGCTGCGGGTTCACCGTTCATCTAGCCGTGATCGGCTTTTGTTTCGGTTGTGGCCCTGCCACTGTAAGCTCGTGACCGTGAACGTGGTCGGCTGTTCATCGCTAACTCTTGTCGAAAGCACAAGATTTCACCAAATAGTAATATAGCGATAACCGCGTACCGCCGTGTCCTTGGTGTCCTTTGTGGTCAATGCTTTTTTCACCGCCAAGGACACCACGCACACAACGGACCCCAGCCGGCGGGCAGGCAATAGCGCAGGCTTTATCCTCGTCTACCTTTGATGGGTCGGGCCCGCACTGAGATTCTGCAGTTTTCTCTCAATTGTTCTTTGCTTGAGATGCAACGCAACGATGTAGGCGAACAAAGCGGTCCACACCAGCGAATAAGCTGCGAATAGATAGTAGTTCATGCTTCCATCCATTTGGCGGTGATTTCGTAGTCGAGCTTTCTTTGCCGCACTCGAAAATTCAGTAAAACAGCGTATAGCAGTGTAAAGGTTCCCAGCGCTACAAACATGGTGGTTTTCATATCCGGATCGAGATTGATCGACTTGGAGGTAATTACGACCGGATGGATCGTCCGCCACCAGCGGATCGACATCCACACTATCGGAACATCAATAAAACCCAGAATTCCAAATACGGCGGACAACTTATACTTCTTGTCGCTCTCTGCCATATTTGCCCGCAGCAGCAGATAGGCGACATAGATCAACCACAGGATCAGAAACGTGGTGAGCCGCGGGTCCCAGGTCCACCAGGTATTCCACACCGGTTTTGCCCAGATAGAACCGGTGACCATGGCCAGGGTTCCGAATAGCACGCCGATTTCGCCGCTACTTGACGCCCAAATATCAAACTTCCGGTTTCCTGTTGCCAGGTAAGCGATGCTGAAGATGAACAGCACGAAGAACGCCAGAAAGCAGACCAGGTCCACAGAGAAGTGGAAATAGAATATCCTCTGCACCTCTCCCATCACTGCCTCTGTAGGCGCAAATATAAATGCGCAGTAAAGAGTGAGAATCATTGCCGGATACAGCAGGACAAGCAGCACGAAACGCATCTAGTCCCCCAAGACATAATCAAAAATAATCAACGCAGCTGCCAGAAAAACGGCGTCAAAAATGAACAGCAGAGTCAGCCAGTGCCAATTTTCTATCTGGCCACCCGGCTTGATGGATTGCTGGGTCAATTGGACGGCCGCGATCAAGACCGGGATGCTAATCGGATACATCATGATTGAGAGGGCCAACTGGCGCAACCGCGAACTTTCGGCAACCGCCGCAAAGAGCGTGCCGACCGAGGAGAGACCGACCGCGGCCAGCGGGCAGATGGCCGCCAGCAGCCAGCATCGCCAGGTCAGTGTCACGTCAAAGAAAACAACAAACAGCGGGAAGATCAACAACATCAGCATCAGAATCACCAGGAAGTTCGTCAGCAGTTTTCCCAGAAAGATCCACGCCGGATCCAGAGGCAACAGGCTCAGCACATCGACAGCTCTATCTTCAGTCTCGCGCTGGAACGTTCGGCCCAGGGTCAACACGGCAGCAAACGCCACAGCGATCCAAAACACCGCGGCACTTCCCTGACGCAACGCCTCAGACCCTGGGTCGAATGTGAAGACGAAAAGGAGCAGAACCAGCAGGCCAAAGAAAAGGTTGGAGAGAAACCCTTCTTTCCCCCGGAATTCCAGCAGCAGGTCCTTTTTCAAAATGGCAAACGCAGTCTGAGGGCCGATGCGCATATCACGTTGAGACGGTGGAGCCGCCGGTGGCGTTGCCTGCATCGCGTCCATTTCCGTGCTGCAGCAAAGAAAGCACCTGTTCGTTGATTTGACCGTTTCGGAGTTCAAAAGCACGTGTCGCGAGCGATCGCCCTATGTCCAACTGGTGCGTAACAAGCAACACCGTTTTCTGTCGGACCCAATGGACAAACAACTCCACAAACGAACCGTCCAGCGCATTGAAGGGTTCGTCCAGCAAGACGATCTCAGGATCGTGCAGCAGCAGGCGGGCAATCGCCAGCCGCTGTTTCATCCCGGCAGAGTAGAACCGAACTCGCCGCCGGGAAGCCCAGCGATCCAGTCCCACCTTTTCCAACCAATGATCGCAACGATCCCGGGAGATACCCCGAAGCGCTCCGAAGAATTGCAGGTTCTCCTCTCCTGTCAAATCCGGGTAAAGCAGCGTGTCGTGCCCCAGGTAGCCCATCTCTTTGCGGTAACGAGCCAGCCCATCGTTTTCTCCGTAAAAATAAATAGATCCCGAGGTGGGCGAGGTAAGAGAAGCCACAATTTTTAGAAGCGTGGTTTTTCCGGCGCCATTTGGACCATGGATCAGAATTCTGTCTTTGGGATTTAAAGAAAACTGGATATCGCGCAGGACCCGATCTGTCCCGTAAACCTTGTCAACTCCAAGGAGCCGGACAATTGGAAGGTTCATTCCAGGATTTGTTAAGCGTTGAGCAAATCTGGCACTACGAGCGCCGAATGGAAACCACCGTTCACGACCACGTCAACGTCCACGACAACGTTCACTGATCACTGCTCTTTTAGGATTGTTTTTCGTTACCGTGGACGTAGCCGTGATCGTTGACGTGCACGTGAACGTGGCCGTAGACGGCTCTTCTTTGGCTGTGGTCCTGCCACTCTGGGCCGTGGTGGTTAATTTTTTCACCCGCTCTCACGCTCGCAGTACCGATTCTTTCTCGCCCCCTCTCTTCAAGCCTTTTTCGATTTCCTGGATGGCCGGTCTAGCGACGCCCGCGTGGCTTCGATTTCCTTTAAAATCTGGACAGCCCGATTCTCAGATTCAACCCTGAGCAGTTCATAATCATGCTTGGAGAGCTTTCCCATTCGGTAATCCAGGTCGATGTCTTTCAGCGCAAGATAGGCTTCTTCCTTCTCATTCAGCAACTCATCCAAGCGCGTCTGGACCCGCACAGAGGCAGTGGACGCAGCGGGCGGGCGAAAAAGAGGATAAGCGATAAAAGCCAGCAGACTCAAAAAAAGAAGGATGACGACAATCTCGGTCAATCTATTTTCTCCAGCTCCTTGTTCAAGCGCTCCAAGTAAGGGTCCTTGGACGGCGACTCCTGCTGGCGGGAAAGCTCCTTCTCCAGAGCGGCTTCTTTCTTTTCCGTGCTTCTTTGCCAATTCCGCGCTTTGGCAAAGAGGAATATTGCCGCCACCAGGATTCCGGAAAACGGCAGCAGCCAGGCAGCGAGATTAAACCCCCGCTTGGGCGGAGTCGCCAGCACCGCCACTCCCTCTGCATTCACGTACTTGGCGAAGATCTCGTCTTTGGTCTTACCCTCGCGCAGCATTTTTTCCACTTCCTTCGTGACCTGATCCGCCGTGCCGCAACCACACACCGAAACCGTCTTGTTGCCGCATCCGCACTGGCATACCAGGTTGGAAGTGATCTCCACCACTTCGTCTTTGCTGACTTGACGCTGCTGTGCCTTCAGTGGCAATCCCGCCAACAAGAAACAGACTGCGGCAATAAGCAATCTAAGTCGCATACTTGAATTAGGTCACACTGACTCGGGACGCGTGGCCGGAATAGCGCTCACCGGCGCACCGGACCGTACTGTCCGTGCCAGGGCTCGGCGCTGGTGATTTGGCAACATCACAAACAGAGTTCCCAGAGCCATGATGAATCCGCCAAACCAAATCCAACCGACCAGCGGCCGGATGTAAATCTTGAAGCTCGCCGTTCCTTTGTCATCCCAGCCCACCAGCACGATATAAAAATCCTCGTCGAACTGAGAAAGAATATCGACCTCGCTTTGCGGCTGTTCGCCTTTGAAGTGAAAATGCTTCTCCGGCCGCATCGTGGCCAGCTTGGTTCCATTCTTAAAAAGATCGACGCGCGCCAAGGCGACGTCTTTATTCACCTCACGCCGCTGGCCAAAGCTTTGGTAGGTGAACGTGTAGTTCTTCATCTTGCCGGTCTCCCCCTGCTTCAGCGTGAAATCCTGTTCCGTCCCGAAGAAAGTGGAACCGATAATTCCGATGAAAACAAGCGTTACACCGGCGTGAATGATGAAACCTCCATAGCGCCTCTTATTGGTGGACGCCAGCATGTACAGGGAGCGGTAGAAGGGTTCCTCCTGATCGCTTTCCGCTTTTCCCGCCTGCCGCGCCCGCGCTCCTTTCCAAAACTCCCAAACCACTGTGGTAAGAACAAAGGCAGAGGCCGAAAAAAAAGCCACCGGAGCCAGCGTCCGCACGCCAAATAAAATCAACACCGGAATCGAAATCAGACCAACCACCAGCGGATAAAGAAAATTTCTTTTGAAGTTCTTCACGCTCGCCTTGCGCCACGCAATCAAGGGACAAACTCCGGTGAGCGTCAGAAGAACAAAAGCGAGAGGCAGAGTGACATTATTGAAGAATGGAATTGAAACAGAAATCTTCACGCCACGCACCGCTTCAGAGACAACCGGAAAAATAGTCCCCCAAAAAACCGCGAAAGCAATTCCCAGGAAGAGCAGATTGTTCAAGAGAAAGGAACTCTCACGCGAGAAAAACGAAGTAAGGCGTTCTTCGGGCTCCAATTGGCGATGGCGCAGCCTCTTGAAAAGGAAATAGAGCGAGACAGACAGAGAGAGGGCGATAAACGTAATGAAGAAGCCGCCGATATTGGACTGAGTGAAGGAGTGCACCGAAGAGACGACGCCGCTGCGAGTCAAGAAAGTTCCGAACAGGCACATCTCGAACGTCATCACGATCAGAACCAGGTTCCAGACCTTCAACATTCCCTTCTTTTCCTGAATCATCACCGAGTGCAAGAAGGCGGTGCCTAAAAGCCAGGGCATGAAACTGGCGTTCTCTACCGGATCCCACGCCCAGAAGCCTCCCCAGCCGAGCTCCAGATACGCCCAGTGCGCGCCCATGAAGATTCCGATGGTGAGGAACATCCACGCAACCAGTGTCCACCGACGCGTCGTCTTGATCCAAACTGGGTTCAAGTTATTGCTGATCAAGGCAGCCAGCCCGAATGCAAAGGGAACGGTGAATCCCACGAAGCCCAGATATAGGTGCGGCGGGTGGATGATCATCCACCAATTTTGCAGCAGCGGATTGAGCCCCGTGCCGTCGGCCGGGCGCATCGCCCCCAAAGTCTGAAACGGAGGCGTCACAAACGTAAGCACGCTTAGAAAGAAAAGCTCGACTCCGGCCAGGGTGGCGCAAACCCAGGGCATCAGTTCCCTGTTCTTTGTCTGGTTCTGAAACACTACCAGCGTGGAGAAAATCGACAGGATCAACGTCCAGAAAAGCAAAGATCCCTTCTGGCCCGCCCAGAAAGACGTGACGCGGTAATACATCGGCAGATCCAGACTGGTGTAATTGGCGACGTACTCGTTGTTGAAATCGGTGTGTACCAGCAGTGAAATCAGTGAAGCGGAAGCCAGCGCGACCAGCACAAATACGCCGATAATTGCATTCTCGCCGCTTTGCGCAAAGGCCCCGTTTGTTTTTCTTCCGGCGGCAATGCTGATGATCAGCGCGTAAATACTGACCAGGAAAGCTCCCGTGAGGCAGTAGAAACCAAAATCATTCATGGTTGAAGTTACCGCGTGGCTTCCCGAAAGTCAGTCTGAATTCCGTACTTTTTCTGGTGCTCGCGCCCGGTCTCGGTATTGAATTGGCTCTCGTATTTAGAAGGGCATTTGGCAAGAAGAGTATGCGCTTGAAAAGCGCTACGCTGCGGGTTGAGGCTGCCTTCCACCACCACCTGAGATTTATCCTTGAAGGTATCAGGAATAATTCCAACGTAATGAACGGGAATCCTGGCGGCGCCGTCCACCATGATGAAATCGACGCTCATGGTGGAGGGATCTTTCTTAATAGAGCCCGGGGCGACCGTCGCGCTGACACGAACTCCTTCCGCGTTCAAAGCGGGATTTGCCATCAGCTCGGAAAGCGTGTAGTAGTAGACGGTCGTCCCTTTTATCCCCTTAACCATCAGGTAAGAGACACCGGCAATTATTATTGCTCCGGCGATGAAAAGCTTTAGACGCCCTCGGCTCACCTAAATCTCCTTTACACAGAGAGATATGGAGAAATTTTAACAGACCCAGCACGAACACACAATCGTGAAGAGGCTTATCAATAAAGATGCTGAACTTACGGCCAAGGTTTTCACAAAATTGGGGAAATCAGCGATCGCCCCTTTTGTGCCCGCAGTGTCCTTGGTGGTAAGGCTTTTTAACCACAAAGGACACTAAGGAACACCAAGGAACAGCGCCTATGCGGTTGGCCAGAACTTGGGAGTGAACAACAGGATGGCCGCGACAACGAATGTCAAAAGCGCCAGAAACTCGATAAACGCCAAGCCCAGGATGACAAAAAAGCGGATGGTATCGGTGGCGCCGGGATTTCGAGAAACTCCCTCACATCCGGCGGCCAGCGCCTGGCTTTGGGCGTAGCCGCAGCCGGCGGCGGCGATGGCCATGGCAAAACCGGCGGTGACCAGCAACAAAGGATTCTTCTGACCGCCTTGCGCAAACGGATTCGCCCCCGCCGCCGGAGCCGCCCCTCCCTTTTCCTGGGCAAAAGCGGAGACGGTTCCAAAGATCATTACAGCCAGGACAAGCATAAGAATAAACACAGCAAGCTGCTTCATTCGAAGTCTCCTTTTCTTAACAAATTAAGAAACGCGATTAAATTATTTTGGGGAATGAAAGCCCGAAGATTCAACCGTATCTTCGGGGAGCGCATGGTGTGCCTCCTCGGCGTGCGTATGCTCGACGGCTCCCCCGAGATACACCATGGTAAGCACAACAAAAATAAATGCCTGCAATGTTCCGGCAAAGAGCGCCAGTGCCATCACCGGCAAGGAAATCACAAACGGAAAAAGGCGATTGAGCGTGTCGATAATCAATTCTTCTGCAAAGATGTTGCCGAAAAGCCGCACCGACAAGGAAAACGGCCGGGCCATGTGGCTGATGATCTCAATGACAAACAACAGCGGCGCAATCAACAGCGACGGACCGGCAAAGTGAGCCATGTACTTGAGGAATCCGTGTTCGCGAAACCCCTGCGCGTTGTAATAAAGAAAGACGATGATTCCCAAGCCCGCGGTAACATTGATGTTGCTTGTAGGTGACATCAACCCAGGCACCAGCCCGAACAGATTGCTTAACCAGATAAAAATAAACAGACTGCCGATCAGCGGAAAGAAGCGAGGTGCGCCCGGTCCGATGATATCGCGCATGAAGCCGGTTAGAGCATCGTGAAGAACTTCGAACCCTTGCTGCAGATTTCCCGGATTGTCGACGCTTAGCCGGCTTCGCAAGAAAATAGAGAAGATAATCAAAAGCAGCGAGATCACGACGAGCATGCAAATATGCGGGGGCACCGATTCCTGCCCCGAAAAGTGGATTCCCAAGGCGCGCGCTGCGGGATTAAAAAGGTATCGATTGAGTACTGAGCTGATGAAAAATTGCTCTTCGGGCATTTACCTTTTTGCTGCTTGAAAGAGAGAGGAAATCGCCTCCGCCATGATCGCCAGAATGTAGACAGAAAGGCCCAGTAAAACGCCTCCAGTCGCGCTCAAAGAGACGCGGATGATAACACACAGCACTATCAAGATCAACACCAAACGGAGCAGGAATTTCGCAATTAAATACTTGATTCTACGTGAATTAGCCGGGCGCAAGACTCCTTCAATCGCGGTGCTCAACCAGCGAAAATTGAGCCATGCCAATAGCGCCCCCAGCACCACCGAAAGCGGCGCCACCCAATTGCGAAGGAGGATCCAATAGCCGATGACGCAGAGCAGGGCGATGCCCAAAGCGAAGCGCTGAATTCGAAGTTCCGAGCGTTGGGTGTTTGAAGGAGAGTCTTCCATCTGATCGTACGGGCGGCCCTATGTGGCCGCCCGCCGCAACAGCTGACCGATTAGCCAAACAAATTGCACGGTTCCCGCGGTGCCCTTCGGAGCGGAGCGAACAAAGATGCGCTGGATTCTGCAGCGGGCGACCACACAGGTGTACTGTGCCAGGACATCCTTTACACTAGGTGGGTGCCTGGCTGAAAAGGAAAAATTGGGACACGGAAAATACAGAAAACACGGAGTAAGCTGAATTCTAGAGCATGAAGGCACACCCGTTCAGGCTTGAAGCTAAAGCTTTAGTGGTGTGCCTTCATGCTCTAGAATTCAGCTTGTTTCCGTGTGCTCTGTGTCTTCCGTGTCCTAACTTCGCTTCCAGCCAGGCATCCATTAAGTGTAAAGGATGTCCTGGCACAGTACACACACAGGGTCGCCCGTACAGATTGAATCAATTTTCTTTTCCAAGGGTTTCGTGACTCAGAATAGACGGACCTCAGGCCGTCTCTCCGAAATGCCAACGACTACAAATCTTGACCGAAATGTGAACCTTATGCGCACCAAGAAAACCTAGTCTTTCCGGTTAATGATACGAAACGTCTGGTAGAAAGCGGCTCCCGTCCCCAGCAGGAAACCAGCAATTGTCAGCCAGGGAGTCGCGCCAAATTTTTTATCAAGCCAAATACCCAGAAGCAAGCCGATCCCCAGACAGGCCGGCAACATAAAAATGATCGAGCTCCAATTCGCCAGCGTCCGCGCCAGCCTTCTTTTTTCCGGAGCGACAGGGGCCTGGTCCATTTCCACAGTGTACCGCAGGCTGGGCTACAGGACGACACGGGGAGAGGCGCGGGGACGCGGAGAGCTGGGACACCGTGACGCGGTGACACTGTGACGCGGGGACGCGGTGAGACGAGGACGCGGGGACGCGGAGACATGGGCTGGTCGCGATTCTGATTTTTTCTCACGTTCTCCTGTTTCGAACGTGAGCAAGAATCCAAGCCGCGACCCTGCCCGGCGGGGGAGCGGACCCTCCGATCCCGCGATGCGGGATCTCCGTGTCTGCCTACCGCCTGCCGCCTTCTGCCTTCCAGTCTTTCGCCAGCACGGCCGGCTTCAAAGTCCATGCCTGGAGTTTCGCCAACTCCATGATCCGAGGAGCGTGGAAGCCTTGTGGAAGAATAACCCAGTCGAAGAGCTTGGCCGAGTCATCGGCCACGTACGCCGATGCCGTAAACTTGCCTCTTAGTAGCGGAATGGGATCTTGAGGATTTTCGATCTGTTTGCCAAGCGTCGCGAGAAAATCCGCGGGACCGACAGCCAAAGAGCCGACCCAGACGGCATTAGGAATTCTGTGAGTCTGTGTCACGATCGCGTTCAATTCCCTGCATGCCTTATCAAAGGCATATCGGCTGACGGGCCCCAACTCGCTGGAGTTCACCATCTCCGCGGGTCCGTAAACGGTGTAGGAAGGCAGAACCAGCTCGCCTTTCCCAGAGTTCAAGTAGAAATTGAGCAGCATCGAGAAAATCTCAGAGCTGGAAAGATAAACATCCTGCGCGTTTCTAAACGTGATCTCCGATTGCACCGATCTTGCCAGCTCAACAATTATGTCCCGGCGAAAACGCATATTCCTGGCGGGATCCGGATAGAGACTCACTATCTCCTGAGCGCCGACAAAACGTACGCCGGGCTTATTTTTCATGTAGCCCACGTATCGATCGAAGTAGAGAAACGATTCTTCGGTTGCCTCGCGGCTCTTCTTTTTCGGAGTGACCCAACTTTGCGGGGGAGGATTGGCGCCATGTAAGAAATTCACCGCATCCCAAAATTCCAGATGATCCCATTCGTTGGGGTGGTAATAGATGCTGATCAATCCGCCGCTCTGTTTGGTCAACCGATCATAAATCTGGTCGAATGCCTGCTTCCCTTCCTGCAGTGCCTTCTCTCCTCCATCGAGATTCATTCGGGTCAGGTTCGGCCCCATTTTGAAAACATTAAGCACTCCGCCATACCAAAACGGCTGGTCGTTGATGCCGACGTGGTCTCCCTCATCAAGGTAAAGTGGAATACCCCATCGAACCAGAACGGGATAAGTTTGAGGCGCCCAACTGTTGCCCGGCTGTCCGTAACAGAGCGGCTGCGTGCCGAAAATGCGCTTCAGGTCTTCCACCCCTCCGCGTTCGCGCGCATCGAACTCCTCGATTCCCCCTTCCCATCCTGCGTACTCAAGGTATTGAGGAATCAGCGGGGGCTGGCTGTGCGTCTGAGTGTGAAACCCGAGATCATGGTTTTTCAGCGCGCGAATCACGTCAAACTGCCCTTTGCGCTCCAGATCCCGGGCTTTCTCGGCAATCAGTTTAAAAGTTGCCCGAACACCGTGCTTCTGCAGAATCTGACAAAGCCTCAAGATGGCCTGATCCGGTTTTGGCGACACATAATCTTCAGTGTCGAACCAGAGGGTCACGTAAACTGGCGCGCCGGCGCGAGCAGGTGCGAAAGAGCAGAGGCAAACGATGAAGAGAGCAACAGAGGAGTAAGCGATTACCAATTGACAAAAATTACGTTTTCTCATTTTCGGTCTGATTTCATCGGACACTGAGGGCGAGAGGATCCCTCCCTGCTCTTTCGGCTCAGATCAGGCCTTGATTCTCGCCCTGAGTGCAGTGATGAGGCCGGACACAGCAATCCCAAATGCGAACCCACTCCCGGATAACCCGACAGCATCGACGGTTCTCACATGGTGAGAAAAGTGATACAGGGTAGCGACTCCAATGAAGAAGAGGACCACAAACGGAATCGGGTTGAGAGGTTTTGAGCGGTCCATGATTGCTCCTTTTCTATACAAACCTGATGTCCACGTACTGCGCCGCGTCTTTCAGCACATGCTCGGCCAGCTTGTTGAAAGTGACTCTGAATTTCCTCTTGCCGATTCCATGCGCCTCAAACCAATGAATTTCCCCATTGCGTATCGTACCATCAGATAGCCGGACTGTAGCAGCCGGTCGCGATCCTGATTTTTTCTCAAGTTCTTACTTGGTCGGATCGACATTCATTTCACCCGCGCCATGCTTTTGGCCGCACAGCGGGCAATAGGTCGGCGGCTCGTCGTTATCGACACGGTGCATCACGGGCTTGAGCGTGTGCAGAAATGCAAAAATGGATTTCAGATCTTCATCGGTCATATTTCGGAACGATGCCCAGGGCATTACCGAATCGAGTTTTCGCACACCATTGACGGCGCCCCCGCGAATGGTTTTAACGAACATAGCGGCGTCGTAGTAGGGAATTCCCGAGGGATGGGTTGTCAGATTGGCGCTGGCCACAAAGCTCGGATTGGCGGCTGCCACGGTGAGATTGGCGCTGGCGACGGCGTGCGCGCCGGAGAGGGCTCTAAAGACCTCGCCCCCGGCAAATTCGAGCCCCGCAATCGGTTCGCCATTCCTCCTGGGTGTATGACAGCTTGAGCACTGCGCTACGGTCACGAGGTATTTACCCCGGTTTGCGGGCGTGGACAAATCGGGTGGCGGGACATGGCCCGGATCGGGAAATGGCTTCAACTTTGCTTTCACTTGATCCGGGAGAACTGTCTTAGGCAGCGCATTCTTCACCGCTGGGATCGATCGTATATAAACGATGATCGACGCCAGGTCTTCATCGGCAATCTGTCGGAAGAACCTGTAAGGCATCATCGTGTACAGTGTCCGACCATCGTGTCCGATCCCCTGGCGCAGGGCGCGCACGAAATCTTCGTCTTTCCAGGGCCCGGCACCCGTTTCCAGATCCGGAGAGATATTAGGAATGACCTGATCCCACGGACGGTTTGGGCCCGCTTTTGCAATCCGTCCGCCACCTTTCCTACCCGCAAGCGGCAGGCGCGTTTTTGGATCGAGCTCCGAATGGCAGGCAAAACAGTGGGCTGGACCTTCAACCAGATATCGTCCACGCTCCATCCGTTGGGCCGTTGCTTTGAACGGGGGTTCGCCGGAATCGGCGCCGAAAATAGCGCAAAGCGAAGCGCCCGCTAGCACCACTAGAATCCAAGGCCTAAGAAAATCACGTCTTCTCATTTTCTCCTCCTCGTTTGTGACACGTATCCATCCCCTGAGATGTCGCCGCAGGCGGGAGTTAGCTGCATACCCGAAGTTAGGTCGCGTCGCGACTGAGGTTGCGAGGAGGATCAGTGCATCGAGATCCTCGAGAGGCACGCAAAAGCACCCGCTCTACCGCCCCGGGAAAGTCTACAAAAACAAAATGATCTGCGGCGTATAACTAATCCTCTCCTTCGTTGTCGACCACGCGAATGTTGCACAAAGGGAGAGTCAGAATATTTTTCCTTATTAATGAAGACTCCAGAACCAAAAAGCGCTAAAGTGATTTTTCGATAAATGGCCCGCACGTCAGACTTGGGTTAGCATTCTAACGAATATTTGTTCCCGCTAACAACTTAAGACTAACGACGACTGTGAGGAATCAATGGCTGAAGGCTCCTTTAGAGGTTTAGCAATTGTTGCCGCCGTTGCCTTTCTTGTGCCGCTGTTTCTGGGATTGATGCCCAGGCTCCGCCTGCCGTCGGTCGTGCTCGAGATCATAATGGGCATCATTATCGGCCCGGCTGTGTTGGGCTGGGTCCAGGTCGACGAGCCTATTCGAATACTCTCACAGATCGGGCTTGCCGCTCTGCTCTTCCTGGCCGGGCTGGAAATTGAGCTCGATCAGCTGAAGGGTAATCTGTTGAGAGTAGCCGGGGGGGCATTTCTGCTCTCGCTTGGGCTGGCCCTGGCTGTGAGTTACGGGCTGGGAGCGATTGGGGTTGTTGAGACACCTCTCTTTGTGGCGATCCTGCTTGCATCGAGCGCGCTCGGAATCGTGATTCCAATGTTGAAGGACGCGGGCGAGAGCTCGACAAAATTCGGGCAGCTGGTCATCATCGGCTTATCACTTGCTGATTTTGGCACAATTATCCTGCTGGCGCTGCTCTTCTCGGCCCAATCAAGCAGCGCCGGTGAAACCCTCTTGCTGCTCGGAAGTATCGCTCTGCTGTGCGTGATTGTCGCCCTCGCTTCCTCCGGACTGGGCCGATGGGAACGTCTAACGGCGACTCTCTACCGGCTCCAGGAGACGACGGCGATGATTCGCGTCAGGGGCGCAGCTTTTTTGTTGATGGCCTTCGTCGCCTTAGTCGAGAAACTCGGTCTGGAAGTAATACTGGGTGCTTTTGCGGCCGGCGCGTTGCTGGGTTTTCTGGATCGAGACCAGATGAAAACCCATCCCCAGTTCCACATGAGACTTCAGGCAGTTGGTTTCGGTGTCTTCATCCCCATCTTTTTCGTAACTAGCGGCCTGCAATTCAATCTTGGTGCGCTGTTTGCAAGCCGGTCGGCTGCCGTGAGCGTGCCCGTACTTCTGGTGGCGCTGCTGTTGGTCCGAGGGGCGCCTGCGTTCGTATACCGGCCACTGGTAGGCACGCGTCGTGCAGTGGCCGCGGGACTGTTGCAAGCTACGTCGCTTCCATTCATCGTTGCCGGGGCGCGCATCGGCTTAGCGCTGGGCAAGATTAGCCAGGCTACAGCCGCAGCGCTGATCGCCGCCGGCCTGCTCTCCGTCTTGATCTTCCCACTTGCGGCGCTGACGCTGCTGCGCGTCAAAGAACCTGAGATCCAAACCGGCAAGCTCGCCGAAGAACTTACAGCGCAGGCCGCGCCCGGCCGAACCACAACGCACACGCAAGGTACCGGCTCTTAAAGACGGATCATTCACAAACATTCAACACAGAGGTACAGCGCCGGCAGAGCTGCAACCAAAAAAGAGCCAATCACGTTCACGCTCACGATCACGTCCACGTCAACGACTACGGCCACGTCCACCGTGTTGTATCTTGTGGTCCTGGACGTGGCCGTGGTCGTCGGCGTGGACGTGATCGGGAGCGTGAACGTGATCGGTCGTTTATTGGTTGTGGGCTCCGCCGCGCTGAGCCTTTTGTGTTGAATGTTTGTGAATAATCCAGGCTTAAACGCCAAGGGATTTCACGGGGTTACTTCCCGTTATCCATATGCCAGCCCGGATTGACCCACTGCCCCTTGCGCAACACGAATACCTCGGTGACGCGGCCGGTTTGTTGGGAACGCTGGCCGGCGGTCTCCACCTCATACAGATAGTTGGAGTAGATCACAGCGGTGTAGCCGTAGACTTGAATCTCGGTCTTGGGAAATTCCAGCTTGACAAGCTTTCCGCCGCCTTTTGCGAACCGCGCCGAACCTTCGAAGATCGCGTCGCGATTTTCCCAGGTGTCGCTGCCTGCCTCAATGGCTAACGTCTCCTCCGGAATCAACTTTTCGAGCACCGCCCGATCGTTCGAGAAATACGCCCGCCAGACGGCTTCTCGCACATCGAGTAACTGCTTCTTCATGGGATCCGGTAGGGGCCTCAACGTCTGGAACTGCTCCGCCACCGCTTCCGGATGAAGCTCTGTATCGCTGCCGGTCTGGATCCACTGGCCATCTTGCTTTGTGTAAAAATCTGCGATGCGAAGAACGCGCTTCATCGGACCGTTGGGAGTGTTCGACTCGACATCAGCGGTGAAGCAGACAAAGGCCGCATCCCCCTTGAAGATCATGTCGAATTCGCGCATCTTATAGCTCTTCATGCCGTATGGACTTGCCGGGTCGACGTAGATGTTGTTCATATACCCGTCGACTCCGCGAATCATGGTGCGCGACCCCTCCAGGTAGCCTAACCAGTTCTGTTGGTGCGTGGCACGCAGCTCAGCGGCGTTCCTCTTGATAAAAGCCTGGAAAATGCGGTCGATGTGGGCGCGAATCGCCTCGCGGTCGGCCGCGCGATCATCCTGCGGCGCCGCGCGGAGCGTTGTCCCGAGGACCAGAAACAGTGCCAGTATCTGAAGTCTCATGTCTCTCCTCTCTGTCTCAAGAATCGGAAAGCGGAGGTGACAACAAAAATTCCCTTTAAATCACGCATTCCAATCTTAAATTACTCAGGCAGCGGCGGCGTACTCATGTTACAGGCCTGCGAGACCGCCCCGCTCTAACCACCGTCAGTGGCGTAATAATGGCGATATGGCGAACAGCGAGTCCTCGCCAGCGTCATCACTGAGCCTGCGCCGCCCGGTTCCATCGACGTTGATCGCGTAGATCTTGTCTTTGCCTTCTTCATTCGATCGATAGACGACGGCACGCTCATCGGGTGAAAACACTTCATCCAACGCGCGCCCCGATCCCAAGGAAAGCTTCCTCCCGTAGTTCCCTTCAACATTGACGATGTAGGCGCCATCGGATGCACGAATCAACAGGTTCTTCCCGTCGGGGGACCATGAGACACTCCCTGCCCACAGTTTACTGATCCGTCTCTGATTGGTTCCGTTCTCGTCCATGATGTATACGCCACTTTCCTGATCGGATAGGCCGCGCGAATGTGCCACAAATGCAATATGTCGCCCGTCGGATGACCAGGTGGCCCCGCTTGCAGTCCGGCCTTGTGTCGTCCAAATCTAGCGCCCTACTAGCCGCTCGATGTCCGCGTGGCGGCGAATCACCGCGAGCCGGAAGCGCGCAGCGAATCGTGAATCGCCGTCCACCGAGCCATGCGACCAGCCCGGTAGCGCGCCAACCACGACAGCAATCCAACCCATGATTACCGGCCCTTTGTAGCGCACCTCAACCTGCACGCCTTCGCTCTTCGGCCGGCCCGCAGCCCTGCGGAGCAGCATCCCCTGGCACTGCTCGTCCTGAAAAACGGTGGGGATTACGCCGAGCGAGACGATGCTTAGCACAGGAATCACCGCCGTATTGCAGTACAAACCCGTTGAGGTGGCCACGAGATCCTGCCCCGATGGCGTCGAGGACCGCTCGTACCGGATTGTTTTGAATGTGCCGCTGGCGGTGACGAGCTTGGCCAGCGCATCACCATAGGCTTCCGGGTTCTGGCCCGTGTCCCTTGCCTCGTCTCGTCCCACCAAAGCCACCGTCACCGAATAAGGCAGTGGGCCGGTCTGCAACATCGCACGCTCTTCCGCGTTCAAGACGGGCGGGCGCCGATAGGCACCGCATCCGCCCGACACACCGAACACCACAAACGCCAGGAAGGCCGCAACGATAAGGATCGGAATGTGCTTCGATCGCGACAGCCTCTTGAATTTCAGCATACGATCTCAGAGTGTGCAGAAGTTACGTGGGTATCACGACACCCAGACGGTGTCCCGTGCTGGCGTTCTGAATCGGCCGCTGCCACAAATTCTGCCGACACAAACAGACGCCCGCCGTTCAGAGGATTTTGAGCCTCCCGGGCACTAACAAATATTTTCCGCGCGCGCCCTCACGGGCGCGGTTCTGATTTTTTCACACGTCCTCAGCCGCGAGCCAGTTAAGCCCGTTCCCGCTTTTTCCACATTGCTTTGTTGACCTGCTCGGATTTCCCGCGCGGAATACTCAAAGATTGCCATTTCTCCCCCGCGTGATGCCTGGCCAGAAACACAATTTGCCCCACGTGACATGCATAATGCGTCAGTTGGCGATTAACAGCCTGCATCACTGAGTGAGGCTGGCCGCGAATCAGGACAGTTCTGCCAATATCGGCTGCGGTGAGCTGCTCGATGGCACCGATGAGGCAACGCCAGCCATCTTCCCAACTCTTCATTATCCATTCTCTTGTGGTTCCCTGGTCGATCTCAAACTCGCTGTCCCGATGCCGATCGGGCTTCTCGCCGTCCGACGTAAGGAAGTCTGTCCAGCGCGATCGCATATTGCCGGCCATGTGCTTTATGATCACTGCAATGCTGTTAGACTCCTTGTCGAGTGTGGCGAACAACTGAGCCTCGCTAATCTGAGCCAGCGCCTTTTCGGCGAGCAACTTAAGTTTGCGAAACTCAACCTTAGCCTCTTGAATGTACTGTGCCGCGAAGGATTCTTGCATTTCGAACCTTACAGGAGTGGATAGGCGGCTACCTCGGCAAGCTGAATGAGCGGGTCCGGGTAGAGGCCAATCAGCACGGTGGCTGCGGCCGTGACCGCGAGTGCTACTTTGATTCCCGTAGAAAAGCTCAACTCTGCAGGTTCGCTCAGCTCTTTGACGAACATGGCAACCACGATCCGGATGTAGTAGTAGAGAGCGACCGCAGCATTGACTACGGCAACGATCGCAAGCGCCAGCATCAACCTGCTTCCGGTAGTCAGATACACGTCGATCACGGCGGAAAACACGTAATACTTGGCCAGGAACCCGGCCAGCGGCGGAATGCCTCCCAGCGAGAGCATAAAGAGCAGCATCAGAATAGCCACTCCCGGATTGCGAAAGTAAAGTCCGTTGAAATCTTCAACTTCTTCTCCTGCGATGTTGCGCCGGCGCAGAAGCAGAACCACGGACCATGCGCCCAGATTCATGAAGGTGTAAATGAAGAGATAAATCGCTCCGGCGCGCACCCCCAGCTCCGTCCCGGCGGCCAGCCCCAGCAGCACGTAGCCGGCATGGGAGACGCTGGAATAGGCCAGCAACCTTTTTACATTGGTCTGCGTGACGGCCGCCCAGTTTCCAATCGTCATGGTAAGCATGGAGATAACCGCGATCAGCACCATGGTCAGATCGCGCAGACTTCCCATGGAAACCATAAAGATGCGATAAAAGATGGCGAAAGCAGCGGCCTTGACGGCCACCGACATAAACGCAGTCACCGACGTGGGCGCGCCTTCATAAGCATCCGGCGCCCACATATGAAACGGCACCGCTGCGACCTTGAAGCACAGGCCGGCCAGCAGTCCTACCATTCCAAGCACTACAATGGGGCTGGAGGCGTTCTGGCTCACCGCCTGCCCGATCACCTGCAGATTGGTGGAACCGCTGATTCCATAAAGCAGCGACATTCCATAGAGCAGCACGCCGGTGGAAAATGCTCCCAGCAGGAAATACTTCAACGAAGCTTCG
>DASXTB010000419.1:0-3884 GCA_036505615.1 Acidobacteriota bacterium | reverse complement strand
AAAGTAGTGCTCATGACCCAAGCTGTGCAACAGCCTGGCACCGAAGCTACGGACGCAGTTGGCGGAGGAATGCAGAGCACTCTTCTGCGGGTGAGCGGGATCTTTCGTACGGGAATACAGGCGATCGATGCCCACGTCATCCATTTGCCGTTGCCCGTGGCGCAAACACTGCTCGGGGTGCCAGGCCGGGTGACTCAGGTAGCCGTCCTCCTTGAACGGGAGGGTGACGCACTGATGGTGGCAACGGGCTTGCGCAAGCAGTTGGCGGGAGCTCCGGTTGAAGTTCTCCCCTGGCGGGAATCCATGCCGACACTGGTGCAGATCTTTTGGCTGAACTCGGCGTTTAACTATGTCATGAACGGTGTGGTGCTGGCGATGGTGGGTTTAGGGATACTCAATACGATTCTCATGCGAGTACTAGAGCGCCGCTACGAATTTGGTCTCTGCACGGCTCTTGGCCTTCGACCTCTGCAGCTTGCAGTAATGATCATTGGCGAATCTCTGGCTCTTACGGCGATCAGCCTCGCTCTGGGTTTGGTGCTGGGTTTGAGTGTCCACTATTTTTTTGCTAGCCACGGGTTGGATATGCGCTGGGTCTTCAAAAGCGACCTTCCCGCGGCTCTCGTTTTTGACCCTATCATCTACTCGCGCTTAAGCCCGTCGCGAATCGCCTCGTCGGTAGGCATCGTATTTCTGACAGCGACAGTTATATCCTTTTATCCGGCGCTTAAGGCAGCGCGAACCGAGCTGCCTGGTGCATTGAAGGTGTTTTAGAAAAGCGAGCTATTAGATTCTTACCTTTGAAATGTTAAACAGAACGTCTTCAACAACTTTACCGTGCCAGTACCTCGGCGACATAAATCCGAAATCCGAATGTCGAAATCCGAAATAAACGCTGAAACAGATGAACCTAAAATCGGGAAAATCCAAAACATCGAATCCCAAGGAAGCTTGTTTGGAATTTGACTTATTTTGGTCATTTGAAATTGTTTCGAATTTCGGATTTCGTGCTTCGAATTTTTGTTTTGGCGCCCTTAGCCTCTTTGCGCCAGACACGGTTCTCCAACGTTTTATTTCATTCAGAATTTCAAATCTGTTTGGTTAGTTTTGGGCTGGGGAGAAAATCAAACAACTTCTCCAGGCACAGAGGAGCAGAGCAGATTTAACCAGGGCGCAGAGCATGGAAGAAAAAGTGGCGATTGGAAGGCATACGGCCAAGCACGGGTTGGAGTGCGATGTGGGTATGTGGGTGGTGGAACTGAAGAACGTGGAAAAGACCTACCGCACGGGGCCCATCGAGATCCCGGCGCTGCGCGGGGTGAGTCTAGGGATTGCTCCTGGGGAATTTCTAGCTATTGCGGGTCCTTCAGGTTCCGGGAAAACCACGTTGCTCAATATCATTGGTGGACTCGACCGAGCGGACGCCGGGGAAGTGTGGGTGGAAGGAAATAACCTTCAGCTCTTATCTTCAGGGGAGCTCGCCCGTATGCGGCTGGAGCGCCTTGGTTTCGTCTTCCAAGCTTACAACCTGCTGCCAGTCCTGACGGCCATGGAGAACGCCGAGTTCACTCTGCTCCTGCAGGGTGTCCCTGTGGAGAGGCGTAGAGAAACGGTGCAAAAACTGTTTTTGGAAATCGGTCTCGCCGGCCTTGAAAATCGTCGTCCGGCAGAGTTATCCGGCGGGCAACAGCAGCGGGTTGCTGTGGCTCGGGCCATGGTCACCGAACCTGCGCTGATACTGGCGGACGAGCCCACGGCGAATCTTGACTCTGCCACTGCTTTGTCTCTCATCGATGTGATGGAACAGCTCAATCGTGATCACGGTACGACTTTCATCTTTTCCACCCATGATCCTCAAGTCATGGAGCGGTCTCGCCGGTGGATTCGCTTGCGAGACGGTCAGATAGCAAGTGATGCGGCGCATGCAAGCCACATGCTCCCGCCCTGAAGGGGAATTCACTGAAGATGAGCCTTCATGTAGGCAATGGAGATAAGGGGCGGTTTGTAGCCGAAGTGACGGACGCGCATGAAGCCATCCGGCAGTACGTGAAGCAGGAAGCGGCGGATGAATTCGTGGGCCATCAGGGGGATAGTCTTTTTTCGATCTCCATCTTTGCGATCTCGGTAACTAAAGGTGACTTCTCCGTTCTCGACTTTAACGATGCGGTCATTGGACAGCGCGAGTAGTTCAACGCCAAAGCTCAGGGGTGCGCCGGCTCTTGGCGCGTCCCCTGCAGCGCCGGGTTAGCGTGCTTTCCGTTCGCCAGGGCTGCCAACACCAAATGAACGAACATCTGCTGGTTCCAAGCGCAATGATAGCGTGTGATTCCCAGTCGAACGAGTACCAGCTCCCGAGACGGGATGATGGTGATGAACTGCCCCTCGTGTCCGATGGCGTGAAAGGCGTCTGCGGGCAACGGGCGGCTCTCGTTGCCGCACCGGAGTCCTTTGGGAATACGCAACCAAAAATGCGCGCCGTACTGCTGATCGGGGGCATTCGGCGCCGGCGTCCGCGTGTACGCCACCCAGCCCTCTGGCAGGATGCGTTGGCCCGACCATACCCCGTCGCGAAGATACAACAGACCGAAACGCGCCCAGTCGCGCGCCGTCGCGTACATGAAGGAGGATCCCACGAAGGTCCCAGCCGCGTCAGTTTCTATCACCGCGCTGGTCATGCCGAGCCGGTCGAAAAGGGCGCGACGCGGGAACTCCAAGTAGTCTGAATCACCGACAATCTGACGCATCGCGTAGGCGATGATGTTGGTCGTTCCGCTCGAATAGCTCCATCGCGTACCTGGCTCTGCTTCGAGGGGCTTGGCGGCGGCATAAGCCGCTACATCTGGAACACCGAGCAGCATGTACGTCATGTCCGCAAACAGGTTGCTATAGTCCTCGTGAAACTGTAACCCGCTGCTCATGCGCAAGAGTTGCTCCAGGGTGATCTTGCGGCGTGGGTCGCTCGATCCTCGCCACTCTGGTATCGCCACTGAGTCGCTCAGAGAAACCTTTCCCTCTTTGACTAGGACGCCGACTAGCGCGTTGACGACGCTCTTGGTCATCGACCAGCCGTTCAGCGGCGTGTCCTTCGTAAACGGATCCGCGTAGCGTTCGGCGACCAAACGACCCCTGTAGACGACCACGACGGCGCGCGTACGCCGTGGAAGAGCCGGGTCGGGCTCCAAAAACGCCCACTCCAACGCAGCGTCCAAGCGGCTCTGGTCTAATTCGGGCGGCAGCCTATCGACGGTATCGAGTTCATCCATCACCGCTCGCTGCTCGCGCAAGCGGTCTATGGAACCGTCAGTCCGTGGTGTAGGTGGTTCTGCAGCTTCCCCATGGATAACGGCGCAGCCGCGCCCTTCTCGATACACGGCTTTTCGCTTGGCGAGTCCGAAGAATGTCGCCGTGACTTCGCGCGAGCCACGATCTACTTGCACATCTATATGCCGCAAGAAGGACAGATAGTCGGCCGAAACGTCGGTACCAAGAAGCGACTGGGCGTCTCGTTGTGACACAAAGATACCCGAGCACAGAATCTTCGCCGCATAGGCCGTGCCGATTGCTGCGAGCTGAGAACCGTAGAACAGGACGGCTATCGCTGCAGCCAGAGCAACTACGGCAACGCCAACGATGGCTTGTTTGTACGCGTTCTTCATTAATTAATTAACGAAGATCGGCTTAAGCCCGCTAACGTATATATCCCTGATGCTTTTGAGAAATATGTTACGACGGAATCCCTTACGTATTAGGGATAAGTAGGTATTCAATTGGTATAAAGGCCCGTTCAACTGCTTTGGCGAGATGCGTTGGCTTTGATCCACTCGGCGATTTCGCCGAGCAGCCGATTGACCGCGCGGTTGCTGGCGATGACGGCGCCGTAGGCG
>DASXTB010000418.1:0-8375 GCA_036505615.1 Acidobacteriota bacterium | reverse complement strand
CTAAGAGTAGCCTTAGTCGAGGAGTCTCCGTTAGCGAGTCCGAAGCCGACACGCCGAACAGAGGTTTTGAAATCTACAATCAAAGGGAGACTCCCAGACAAGCTGACAGTTGCCTCGTTTCGGAGCACAGGAGTGGGACTCGGTATAGGCTCAGGAAGAATTGGATCCTGGATTTTCCTGATCCTGATCCTAGGAACGGCCGTGCCAGCTCCTTTAAAGCTTACCCCCCACTTAGAGAAGAGATCGCCTATCTCCGCTCCCTCTAATTGATCGCTAAAGCTGAGTACAACTGCCTGAGAAGAAAAGGCATCCCCATTGACTGGCCTGATTTCTTGTGCATGCGCGGAGGCCATAGTCAGGGTGATAAGCAAAAGTTGAAAGACTGTTTTTTTCATGCTAGCGCCATCAGCGGATCAGAAGAAGTGGAGAACACTTCCCATTCCTTGCTTTCACGTGCTTCGCAACTGTTCGATGTTGCAAAAAGATGACTTTCATAAAACAAAGTTGCAAAGACTTTCCAAAACTATTAAAGACTAGAGTAGTGAACGGCTTTTACCAACTGGGCTTCACCTCACTCCAGAAACATATACATCTCCTTGGTGCGCCGGACCGCCTGGCGGAGTTTGCACACTTTGCTGTCGCCCGCCCCATCCGGGCGGGCTCGTCCCTTTAGCGTTCCTCGAGACCCAGGGTTCCGCGCTTTGCGCTGCGCCCTGGGCCAGAGGCTGACGCCCGTTCCGCACAGCGGGACGGGCTCTGTCCGGATGTATCACTGAAATGTAGAATCTACGGAGAATTCTATGAAATTAAGCTGGGTGGACTGGAGTGTCGTCGCGGCATACTTCCTGATCAATCTCGCCATCGGTCTGTATTATCGAGCGCGTGCGGCGAAGAATACCGGCGAATTCTTCCTCGGGGGCCGCGACGTCTCCTGGTGGCTGGCTGGAACTTCCATGGTTGCCACGACCTTTGCCGCCGATACGCCTCTGGCCGTTACCGGCCTGGTCGCCAAGGGCGGGATAGCGGGAAACTGGCTCTGGTGGAACATGGTGGCCAGTGGAATGTTGACCGTCTTTGTCTACGCCCGACTGTGGCGCCGTTCCGGCGTCGTCACCGATGTGGAATTTGCCGAGATCCGCTATTCGGGAAACGCGGCCGCGTTTTTGCGGGGATTTCGCGCCCTTTACCTGGGAATTCCTATTAACTGCATCATCCTGGCGTGGGTCAACCTTGCCATCGTTAAAATCCTGATGCTGGCTCTGGGCATCACCAAGTTTTGGGCGCTGATGATCTGCATGGCGGTTTTGATAGTGACGGCGTTTATCACCACGCTTTCCGGTCTGTGGGGGGTACTGGTGACTGACTTCGTACAATTTTTCATCAAGATGGGAATGGTCATTGTGCTTGCCGTAATCGCCGTAGCCGCTTTGGGCGGAATTAACGCGCTCAAGGAGAAGTTAGCGGCTGTGGACGCCGCCAGGCACGTCGCCGCGGGCGGGAGCGGATCGGTGCTTTCGTTTGTTCCGGACCTGCATTCGGCATGGATGCCGCTGATGACGTTTCTGGTCTATATCAGCTTGACCTGGTGGGCGACCTGGTATCCCGGAGCAGAGCCGGGTGGCGGAGGTTTCATCGCGCAGCGGATCTTTTGCGCCAAGGACGAGCGCCACTCGTTGCTGGCGACGCTGTGGTTCAACATCGCCCACTATGCTGTGCGGCCATGGCCCTGGATTTTGGTGGCGCTGGCATCGCTGGTGCTTTATCCCAATCTGAAGGACCCAGAGACGGGTTACATTCGGGTGATGATTGATTACCTTCCCGCCAGCCTGCGCGGCCTGATGATCGCGGCGTTTGCGGCTGCGTACATGTCTACCGTGGCCACGCAACTGAATTGGGGCGCTTCTTACATCCTCAACGACTTTTACCGCCGTTTTATTAAGAAGGACGGAAGCGAGAGGCACTATGTGTTCGCATCCCGGGTGGCGACGCTCTTTCTGATGGCCGTGTCGGCGGTGGTGACTTTTTACATGGAGAGTATTGCGGGAGCGTGGAAGCTGCTTCTCGTGACGGGCGCAGGAACCGGAGCGGTCCTGATCCTGCGCTGGTTCTGGTGGAGAATCAACGCCTGGTCGGAAATTTCCTCGATGATTTCCGCCTTTGTTGTTTCTATTCTGCTGCAGAGGTATTACGGCCTGGACAGCGACGATCCCATCGGTTTTGCCAAAATCATGCTGGTCACCGTCGCGATCACCACATCCGTTTGGCTGGCCACGACGCTGCTGACGCCGCCTGAACCAGAGGAGAAGCTGCTGTCTTTTTATCGGCGCGTTCGGCCAAGTGCGATGTTGTGGGGGCCGATCGCCGCCCGGGCGACGGACGTGAAGCCTGCAGAAGACGGATTCAACAACGTTCTGGACTGGCTTTTAGGGTGCCTGCTCATTTACATGTCGCTGTTTGGAATCGGGAAAATCATCCTGAAGGAATGGAGGTGGGGAGTGCTCTTTCTGCTGATCGGGGCGTGCGCTGCCGCGGTTATCTACCGGGACCTGGCTCGTCGGGGGTGGAAGACGGTTTTTGAGTGAAAGAGCGCAGAGATTCGGCACGCGGCCGCACCTGGCCGTGTGAGCGGCCTAAGGCTGCTTATGGTTTTTCAAAAAATAATGTGGAATCGGAGGCCCGGAGGTCATTGAGTTTGGACATTTTCTGCTGCCGAGCGCGCTCGCTGGTAGCCCCGGCAGGGGCGGCGTAAAGTAAGCCCACAGCGTAAGCTGTGGGAATTTATAGGATATTAACAACAGACCAGCCCCGGTAGGGGCGAAAGAATGAGCAGGGAGGAATGAAAGTTATTCCTTTCGTCACAGGTAACCGGCCAGTGGTGAATTTGCGAAGAAAGATCTCTTTCGCCCCTCCCGGGGCTGAATTCTTTATTAATATGACCATAAATTCCCACAGCTTACGCTGTGGGCTTACATTATTTGGCCCCTACCGGGGCCTCCAATTCCATGTTATTCATTGAAAAAACCATAAGCGGGCTTTGTCTCGGCCGAAAATCGCAAATGTGTAAACTCCAGGGGCGGTGAGAGCTGAGAGCCAACAGTCTGAGAGCCGCCTTTCAGCCGCCAGCAATCAGCGGTCCGATCAGATCGTGATGCAGATTTTTGGGAAAGACGTTTCGGTTGGCTTTCCTGTAAATCGTGGCGAGTGGAGATGGCACTTCGCTTGGGCTGATCGAAGGCTGACCGCTGATTGCTGACGGCTGATGCCTGAAAGTTGACGGCTTCTATTATTCAATTGAAATTTACCGAAACCACCTTGCTTACTCCCGGCTCTTCCATGGTGACCCCGTAGATGGACTGCGAAATCTCCATGGTTCGCTTGTTGTGCGTGATGATGATGAACTGCGTTACATCGCTCATGTGCCCGATCAGGTTGGTAAAACGCGCAATGTTCGCTTCGTCCAGAGGGGCATCGACTTCATCCAGCACGCAGAACGGGCTGGGCCGATATTTAAAAAGGGCGATCAGCAGCGCGAAGGCGGTGAGCGCTTTTTCACCGCCGGAAAGCAGCATCACATTCTGCAGCCGCTTGCCGGGAGGCTGCGCGTAGATATCGATGCCGCTTTCCAGCACGTCGCTCTCGTCCATGAGCGCCATGCCGCATTCTCCGCCACCGAACAACACCTGGAACATCGCCTTGAAGTTAGTGTTAATCGCTTCGAAGGCCTCCAGGAACTGATCCCGGGAGCGCTTGTTAATCTCCTGAATGGCCTGCTGAGTGTCGGCTATCGACCTTTCAATGTCGGCTCGCTGCCGGCTGAGAAAGTTGAACCGCTCTTCGTTCTCCCGATATTCCTCCAGGGCGCTCATGTTGATGGGACCGAAATCCTCCACCCTGGTTTTCAAACGTTCGAATTCAGCTTTGATTTCTTCATAACTGCGCTCTTCCCATCCTTGCGGAACCGATGAGGCCAGCTCGTCGAGCGGCAGGCCAAACTCATCCTGGCAGTACTGCCGCATGTGATCGCGGTCGCTGTTCAAACGGGCACGCTCGACTTCCAA
Organism: Acidobacteriota bacterium; assembly: GCA_036505615.1. Taxonomy (GTDB): domain Bacteria; phylum Acidobacteriota; class UBA6911; order JACQSX01; family JACQSX01; genus DASXTB01. The sequence goes on along the minus strand of DASXTB010000418.1, from coordinate 4,317 downwards.
CTGCATCCGCTGTTCCATGGCAGACTCTTTACGCCGGTGCGCTTCCTCCAGGGCCCGTTGAGACTCCTGTGACTGCTGTTGCAGCTGCGCGCTGGACATCTTTTTGTGATTCAATTCTTCTTCCAGCGTCTGCTTGCGCGCCTGCAGCCGGTCGGCCGAGGATGCAAGTTCCTGATTGGAATTCTCTAGAGCCGCGATTCGCTTCTGCCCGTCCGACAACTGTTCCTGGTGACGCTGCAGCTTTGCGGCCAACTGCACCTCTTCTTCCGTAAGGCGAGCCCACTCCTGGTCGGCGGCGCTTTTCCTTTCCAGTTTGGCCGCCAGATCGGACTGGTTTTCCGACAACAGGCGTCCCAACTCCTGGCCGCGCGCGCGCAGCCGCGCCAATTTCTCCTGGATCCGAACAAATTCCTGATCGCGATCCACTCCCGCCTGGGCCAGCTCCTTGAGTTCCTGCTCTATCCTGGAGTGTTCCTTGGTGAGCTGCTCACGCTCAAACTGAATTTGCGCCAATTCGTTATTGAATACGCGCGCCGCTTGCTCTTCTCTCTGCAGGTCTGAAAGCAACTGGTTGTACTGATGCTGCAGCGAGAGCAGGTCCTTTTCAGCCGCGTGGATCAAGTTTCGTTGGTCCTTCTGCATCTGTTCCAGGCGCTTTCGCTCTTCTTTCAGGCGGAGCGCCTCAGTCTCCGCGTTCTGGATTTCTTTCTGCAGCGCCTCCGCGCGCGAAACTAACTCGCGTTTTTCGCGCTTCAAGGCCAACAATCCCGAAGTGTGGGAGGTTTCGCCGATGCCGGAAATCACGCCCCGCTGCGTCCACGTTTCTCCCGCCAGCGTGACGAAGGTCGTTTCCGGGTACTGCTGGCCGAGGTTCTGGGCGCACTGGATGTCCTTGACCACCACGGCGTGCGCATATTGAGGCAGTGCCCGGTGAAAAGCCTGTCTAACCGGTTCGTCCATCTTCAGAAGGTCGCCCAGGCTTCCGATTATTCCGCGAGCCGGATCAGGATCCGGATGGCCGTTTCCGTTGTGCCCGAAGCCGTTGCCCGATTGGAGGGCAAGAAACGTGCATTTGCCGGCGTGGCTTTCGCGCAGCTGCTGCAGCCCGTTGAGCGCCTCCGGGACTCCGTCGACCAGAACAAACTCCAGCTCGTCATCGAGAAAGGTCTCCACCAGTGTTTCGTACTGGGGCTCGGTCTCGACATGGTCGGCTAGCGTGCCGGCCGATCGGAGGGAGTTATGCTGCCGGATGAAATTCAGAAATTTCTGCACGCCCTCGGAATAATTGGTGCGCCGAGCTTCGATGTCCTCTATGGAGGCAAGCCGGTGCTGGTAGCTTCCGTAACTTTCGCGCAACGATTGCAGCTCCGCTTCGGCTGCCGATTCGCGGCTGACAGCTTCGTGAAAATCCTTTTCCAGCTGTTGTTCGTGCTGTATTTGGCGATCGATCTCGCGCTGCGTTTCGCGGCATCGCTCCAAAGTGTGAGTTTCCTGGGACCGCAGCTCCGAGCACCGGCCGCTCGACTTTTCCTGGTCGGTCCGAGTGCGCGCCTGGCGCGGATCCAGAACGGAGAGGTCCTGCTGGATCTGAGACTTCTGGTTGTTCAGCGTCGCCTTCTTTCCCACTTCATCCAGGCTGTAGTTTCGCACCTGATCGAGCCGCTCCTCCAGTTGTTCGATCTGTTTTTGCACTTGCCGGATTTCTGTTTTGAATTCTTCCATGCGCTGGCGGATGGCCTTCACTTCAAGATCCAGCTCACCTCGCAAATCGCTCTTGTCCTGAAGCGTGCGGCGCATGTCGAGCAAGCGGTGCTCCCACTCGTCAATGTCCCGTTCCAGCGATTCAATCTGCCCGCGCGTCAGGTGAATATGTTGCTCTTGAGACTGGCGTGTCTGGACGCTCTTCTCCAGCTCCAGCGTTGCCTGCGAAAGTTGCTCGCGGCACTGCTCCAGATCAAGCGCCAACTGATGATAGCGGGCGCCCAGCGTATGCGCCTGTTCTTCGCATGCGCCTAAAGTATCGGCGGCCTGCTGTTCCTGCTGTTGCAAGCCCCGGAATTCCAGCTCGCAGCGCTCCATCTGGGAACGAAGCGCCCCATAGTCGTGGTCCAATTTGAGACGATGAAAGACTCGCATTTCTTCACGGAGGCGGGCGAACGCCTGGGCCCGTCCCGCTTGCCGCTTCAGGGAGCGAAGCTGGCGTTCAATTTCCACAACAATATCGTTGATGCGGAGCAGATTCTGGTGCGCCAGCTCAAGCTTGACCTCCGCGGCCTTCTTTTTCTGTTTGAAGGTGACGATCTTAGCTGCCTCTTCTATCAAGCTGCGGCGTTCCACAGGCTTTGAAGCCAGGATCGAGCCGATTCGACCTTGCTCGATAACGGCATAGTTGGTAAATCCAAGACCGGTTCCTTCGAAAGTCTGGTGGATGTCCAAAAGCCGGCACCGCTTGCTATTAATCAAGTATTCGCTCTCGCCAGAGCGATAAAGCCGGCGCGTGACGGTGATGTTGTCAACGGGAATGCCGTCGTCGAGTCCGGCGGGCGTCTTGGCAGGCTTCAACGTCAGCGAAACTTCCACAAAGCCGGAGGACTTGCGCGTAGCCGTGCCATTAAAGATGACATCTTCCATTTTGTCGCTGCGCAGGCTTTTGGGTCGCTGCTCGCCCAGTACCCAGCTGATTGCTTCTGCGACATTGCTTTTCCCGCATCCGTTGGGACCCACGATGCAGGTAACCCGATCATGAAGGAGCACGGACGTCTTGTCGGAGAACGATTTAAAGCCCACCAAGTCCAGCGATTCCAGTTTGTGCATGCATTTCCTTTATCTAAAATTCAGGTCGCAAGTCGAAAGTCCCAGAGCATTTCACGCTCCTATATCGGTAATGCGGTTCGGAAGAAATCCAGAATCTTGCCGTCGTAATTCTTTATCTCGCTGCCAAATAAAATCGAACTCCTCGATTTTGGAAGCGCTATGATGTTTTTCTTCCCGCCGGCCCGCATGTAAAGACGGCGCGTTTCTGCGTCCAGCCCGGAGTCTTCCAGACCGTAGAGAAATAGGGCTGAAATATGGAATAACTGCTCTAGCGGCACATCTTTATGCAGATCGCTCTCCGAATCATGAACAACCAGCGCCAGGCCAAAACCGAATAGGCGGCGCGACCAGAAATTATCCAGGCCGAGCATCCGCCGGGTCAGCTGGCCGAGGAAAACCTCAGGATTCCCGTAGACGGAGTCGAGCGCCATAGCCGAGATTTTGTCGGACTTCTCAGCAGCCTTCAGTGCCGCGAAGGCGCCGCAGGTTACACCCCAGACACCTACTCTTAGAGGATCCACTTTCTCGCGCAGGACCATCGCGTCAATGCCGCTGTTCAAATCGTCTGCTTCTTTCCATCCGAGCGTGCACGCTTCCGAGCTGCTACCGTGCCCGCGCATGCGCAGCAGCAATATGTTGTATCCGCTCTCTCGCAATGTAGTCGCCAGGTTCAAGACGGCGGTGCGGCTGGCGCCGTAGCCATGGCACAGCGCTATCAGCGGCGCCCCCCTCTGGCCGGCGATAAACCACCCGGAGCTCTGCGTCCCGTCTTTGCCGACCCACGACACATCGCGATAGGGAAGTAAGTATTGTTCCGGTCGCAGGGCCTCGGGAATTGAATCGGGATGAGTGACGCGATACACCACCCAGACGTAAACGCAGAGTACGATTCCTCCAAATATCAGCAGGGTGGTTGAAAACGTTCGTCCCCACCGCCTCTTCCTTTTGGGATGTCTGGGTGTCAATTTACGAGCCTCCGCACGTAAATTTCGCCAGGGGGATAGTACCACAGAGACCCAAGATATTGATGGTAATTTGTCTTCTTACCACCATATCTTGTGGCCTCAGGGCTGGATGGACTCGAGTAAAACCGTCTCGATTTCCGGTACCGGCGGGAGTCCGCTGCTAGCGGTGACAAAGAATTTTGCTCCGTCATTCCGCGCGCATGACAAATGCAGCGCGATCCAGGCATCCAACCCATGCTCGGATTGCAAGTATGCTGCGTCCGCCACGATCTGTTCATCGATGGAGACAAATCTCAAATTGGGGAAGTTCAACAGCACCGCTTGGCAGGTGGCCACGGCGTCTCTATCTTTGCTTAAGGCCAAACGCAGATAGAGATCGTGAAGCACCAGAATGGAGGCGGAAGCTCGGGACTTGCCGCTCTCCACAAGACGGAGCAGGGCTGATGTCACCGGCTCGAATCGGGAATCCGGCTCCAGGTGGTAAAGAAGAAAGCGCGAATCGAAGGCCAGGCTTTTCCCCTGCAGTTTCCTCAGCAAG
>DASXTB010000417.1:0-6239 GCA_036505615.1 Acidobacteriota bacterium | reverse complement strand
TCTGAATTATTCACAAATTTCTAACGAAAGATCTAACGCAAAGACGCAAAGAGCTGAACTAACTTGAAAGTCCACACGTTGGTTTTTTCCATTGTGTCCTTTGTGTCCTTGGTGGTCAAAAAGCAGTTTAACCACAAAGGACACCAAGGACACGGCGGGCATCGGCTATGTTGACGATCACGCACGTGTCCACATCGACGGTTACGTGCACGTGCTCGTGATACCGGACCGGGAAATCTGTGTTTTATTAACCATTTTTTGCGGGAGGTTCACCGATATGATCGGGCTCGATACCGTGACTTTTGATCGTTCACTGAAAAATCAACCTGCCTTCGAGCAACTGTGATTCCCCGTCGCCGCTCCGCGGCTTTGAATTTTCCAACTGCGTATATGTCTCAGCGCCTCACTCCTGCTCAAATTCAAGTAGCTCTGACCTCATTCTTTGCCCTCTTTTCCATTGTTGGGTTGGCGCTCTACGGACTTCCGTACTATTACGATTTTATGGTTAAGGAATTTGGATGGAGCCGAACCCAGGTTACTTCTGGAAACGCTTTGAGCAAACTCCTGGTCGGTCCCCTCTTCGGATTTGTTGCCGGCTGGGTGGTTGACCGCTTTGGTCCGCGCCGGCTGATGCTGGCGGGAATTGTGATGGCCGGCCTGGCCCTGATCGGGTTGGGCGTGATGTCGGCTTTGTGGATGTTTTACTTCTTTTACCTCTTCAATGCGCTCGGCTATGTATGTGGAGGGCCGCTTCCCAATCAGGTTTTGCTGTCGCGCTGGTTTGACAAATCCCGGGGCAAGGCCATGGGTTTCGCCTATCTGGGAATAGGAATCGGCGGCGCCGTCGTGCCTCTGCTTTCCTTCTGGCTGACGCGGCGAGTGGGTTGGCACGGCGCGCTGATCACGCTGGGAATTCTCATAATTGCCATTGCTTTTCCCATGGCTCTTTTCGTCAAGGAGTCGCCGCAGTCATCGGTCGACCCACGCGAGACTCGAGACCCGAAACTGGAAACCGTTTCCGGTGATTTGACGCCGGTAAAAGGAATTTTGACCAGCGTTCCCTTTTACTTGCTTGCGATTGGAAGCATGGCTTCCATTGGTGCCATCGGCGGAACCAATCAGCACCTGAAATTGTTTCTCAGTCTGGACCAGGGGTACGCTCAGGTCGAGATCGCGAGAATCCTGTCGCTGGTGCTCACGGCCAGTATTGCGGGGCGTCTTTTGATGGGTTGGATGGCGGACCGCTTTCCCAAGAAGCACGTGATGCTGCTCATTTACTCAATCGTCGCTTATTCAATTCCTTTGCTCTTTTTCGCTTCCACTCCCAATGTTATGTATTTCTTTGCCTTGATCTTTGGGATCGGTCTCGGCGGAGATTACATGATCATCCCGCTGATGGCTGCCGAACTGTTCGGAGTACGTGTGCTGGGACGTCTGATGGGAGTACTTCTGACCGCGGACGGCGTCGCCGAGGCGCTCTCGCCGATGCTGGTAGGGCGGATTTACGACTCCACCCACAGCTATTCTGCGGCTTTCCTGATTCTGATTGGGATGGCGGCCGTTGGGGCTGTGGCGGTGGCGCTGTTGCCCAGTCGGGATTTATCGGGATGATTAAGAGTTGACCAATTTTGTGAACTTCGTGTTCACCTAGGGAACCTAGAACCCGCAACTGGCAACTCGAAACTGAGCACCGGCCGCCAAGGCGCTACTCCATGCTTTGGCTCTTACCGTATTAAACTCAGAATCTCTTCCTCACTTAATTTTCTGCGCTCCACTCGAGCGCCGTCGATCTGGAACCGTTCACCCGCATTGTGAATCACGATCTCAGATTTGGACAGAGATACGGCCGTTTGAAGATCTCCGGCGCGACGGATCCCTGGGATGTACAAATGCTCCAGGAAAGCGGCGTCACTGCCGTTGTCAAACTGAGCGACATCCAGAATTGTTTTCTTAACCGGCACGATCGCCTGCGCCAGAAGAGCCGCCAAGGCTGCGTCTCCGTCGGCGACAACAACCAGGGGAGTTGAGGAAGACCGTCTCGCATCGGATAGCGCCTGCACAATATCGTAGACGCGCTGGCTGGCTGCTGTTCTATTGTAAGTTTCAAAGTTCGAAATCTTGGAAGCCGCCTCTGAATCAAAGGCGGTGAATGCCACGACCCGGACGGAAAAGCCGGCTCTTTGCAACGACTGCTGCAGCCCGGCATTCGGGTTTTCGCTGGCCAGCAGGACCACAGGTCTAGAATTTGCGAGTCGGAGTTGAGAGGGCACAGAATTGAGAGTTGCCGGAGGCACGGCCAGGACCTGCAGAAAGGATTGGCGAATCGCTTCTTTATCGGCGCGCTTCCACTGTTCTTTCGCGGCGGCGATCCAGGTTTCCGTCAACTGTTCGGCCGTCATGGCATCCGGAGGCAGGGAGCGGCCAAAAAAGACAAGCAGGTCCGGCAACATCTCGGGATGAAATCCCTTTTCAGGAACCTTGACATCGGGAGGCGCTCCCTTTAGCCAGCGCGCCATCCAGGCGTACATCGCCTCGCGGCTTTCCCGGTTGTAGTTATGCTCGGCCCGCATTTGTACGGCATGCACGTGGTCTTCGGCGCCGAAGAGGGAATAAATTTTTCGCATCTCCGGATACTCCAATTTCATGGTCTCGTTGGTCCAGTCACCGGTGGCCGATACCATCAGCAGCGGCCTGGGAGCGATGCATGCAGCCAACTCGACATTATTCGCGTCGATACGCAGCGCGGGCGGGTTTTCACAGAGGCAGCCTCCCTGCATGTGGAGCGAGATCATATTTACAGGAGCCGCGACCTTGATGCGATCATCGACGGCAGCCAGCAGGAATGTCTGCGTTCCACCGCCGGAAGCCCCGGTGCAGCCGATCCGGTTGGGATCGACTTCCGCGAGCGACTGCAGGAAATCCACTGAGCGGATACTGTTCCAGAGCTGCAACCCGCTCAGGCTTAGCCCCCAGAGCTCTTCGCGCTTTCCGCCAAACTTGTGGGTCAACTGCCGGCTGTCGTTGTACCCAATCATGTCATAGGTGAAGACCACAAAACCTTGGCGAGCCAGGTTGATCGCTCGGCCGGGAACCGAAGCCAACTCGGTGTTCTCCAGGCGGCCGTAGGCCCAGTGGCCGTGAGGAGACAGGATGGCAGGAAATGGACCGCGGCCTGAGGGTTTGTATAGATTGCCCGTTACGAAAAAACCGGGCAAGCTTTGAAAATAGACCTTGAAAACCGAGTAATCACTATGCTTTTGTTCATCAGATATCGACGAGCGCAGTGGGCATTTTTCCGGCATAGGCAGCAATCCGGTCGCGGCCACAATGTGTTCACGTAAATACGCGGCCCGCTCCTTCCAGGCCTGCAGTGTCGAGTAGGGCGGAACCGTATAACGGTCGTTGAGTGTTTTGTACTGCTGGGCGAAGATAGTGCTTCCAAGGAGCAGACAGGTAAGTGCAAGTCGTTTCATAGGCGTGTTCCCAGTTACCAATTGGCAGTCCCAGTGTATTCCAGTCTATTATAGATGGCTGTCGCTTCGTAAGATCTCTGAAAAACGAAAGTGGCCAGTGAATGGAACTGAAGCGCTCTTTCCCGCCAAGATTTATGGTTTATGAATAATCAATATCCAAAGAGAGTGTGGTGGCCTCCGATTCCCAGCAGTAAACTGCTGGGCCTAGAGTTTATACATTTTCTCATGCTGCGGTGCGCTGCAAACCAGGGCGTCCGCGAAGCGGACCAATAGCAGTAGCCGGGGGTGCCGAAGCGCGAAGCGCCAGGCACCCCCGGTCAACGATCCCCTATATCGCCCGGACCGCGCAAGCGGTCCCATCAGATTAGGCAGTCATGGATGCCTCAATCCCAAAGGTAACGCTCGTCATACGAAAAATTCGTGAATAATCCGGGGTTAGGGCGGGAAATCGTGGAACGTAAAAAAACGAGCGCTGAAGGCGCGACATTCAAGAACTCCCTTGCCTCGCGGTTCTCCTTGGCACTGTGCTATTACGATTTGACTATTCAAGAACAATTAAGCTTCTGAGGAGGTAATTTATGTTTACCGGTAGAGATTTAATGGTGGCATTTATTGCAGCGTGCGGGACATTGGGCGTCGTCGCCCTCACCCGCGCCGAGACCCCGATTATGCACTCAAAGGTGTTTGACTGGAACTCGATCCAGGTCGAATCCAAGCAACATGGCGCCACACGCCGCTTTTTCCAGGCGCCGACCGCGACGCTGGATGAGCTGGAGCTTCACGTAACCACACTTAATCCGGGAAAGGCGCCGCATCCGCCTCACAAGCATTCCGATGAAGAGCTGATTCTCGTGAAGGAAGGAACAGTCGAATCTACACTTAATGGAGAGGTTCGGACGGCAGGGCCCGGATCGGTGATCTTCCAGGCATCAAACGAAATGCACGGGATCCGCAACGTAAGCGACCAGCCGGCAACTTACTTCGTGGTCAAGTGGATTTCACCGGGAATGAAAAAGTAAGTCTAGTGCGGAATGCGGACTGCGGAATTTCGAATTGCAGATTTCGGATTGCGAATTTCGGATATAGTCAGTTGCCAGTTGCCAGTTGCCAGTTGTCAGTCGTCGTCGATTGAATATCCGAACTCCAGGCTGATAGGGCCATCAACAGCTGCCAGCTATCGCTGACGATAAACAACGGACCACTGACAACTGACAACTGACTATGTCTCAATCCGCAATCCCAAATCCGCAATCCGCGATCAAGGAAGTCTTCACCATTGGACACTCCACGCGCCCTGCGGAAGCCTTCTTCGCGTTGCTCCGGAGTCACAGCATCGTGAATTTGGTGGATGTTCGTTCTTTTCCAGGATCGCGAAAATACCCGCAATACAATCAGGAGAAGCTTTCATCGAGTTTGTCTACCGAGGGGATTAGCTATCATCATCTGAAATCTTTGGGCGGCTTTCGGAAACCGAGGAAATCAAGCTCGGCCAATGATGGCTGGAAGAACGAAGGATTCCGCGGCTACGCCGACTACATGGAGACGGCTGAATTTCACGCCGGGCTGGAAGAACTCTTACGAATTGCCTCCAGTGGGCCCACCGCAATTATGTGCGCTGAGGCGACTCCCTGGCGCTGCCACCGGCAGCTCATTGCAGATGCTTTAGTAGGATTGAAGAAGCTGCGGGTGACGCATATCATCGGATCAGGGAAAACTCAGGAACACCATTTGACACCCTTCGCGCGCGTTGAAGGAGAGCGGCTTGAGTATCCCGGTGAAGAAGCTCTCTTCCAATAGTCAGGAAGCTGTGAAAACATTGAGTCAATCCGGATCGCGCGTGGTGCGGATGTCCGGCGTGACTCGCACCCGCCCGGCCGACTTTTCGGCGGCACGTTCTTGATCACTTCATCTTGGCGGTTGCGGCTGCGAGTTCCGCCTGTAGGGGCCAAAGGCAGTGGCGGGCGGACCCGCTTCGCGTCGCTTTAGATTGTTTGGCGCGCCGGTGCGTCCAGCCGCCCATTCCACTGCGTTGGCGACCAGCTTTTGCATCTCCGGCTGGAAGTAGATCGGATACTCTTCATGGCCGGGCCGGATGTAAACCACTCGCCCCTTACCCACCGTCCAGACCAGGACCTCTCGGTTGCGGTGCCCCGATTCCCAGGTTCCTTCAACAATGACTGCTTCCGGCTCCGGTACTTCGAAGGGCTCAGTGTAAATTTCGGTTTGAGGAATGGTGAAGTCTTTCAAACCCTTGGCAATCGGGTGGTCGGGAAGCACCACCCACATCTGTTCCGGTTTCCCATGATTGACGTAGGAACTCCAGGCGCCAGTGGCGTTCAGCAGTTTTTTCAGCGTTTTTGAGTAGTGAGACGAATGCAGCGCGATAAATCCCATGCCATCCTCGCGCACATGCTTGACGATTCGGTCCACTGCCTCGTCGGGGACCTGGCCGTGCTTTCTATGGCCGAACCAAATCAGCACATCGGTCTGGGAAAGCGCCGCGTCGCTGACGCCCGCGTCGGGATCGTCAAGCTTCGCCGTCTTTGCATCGAACTCAGGGAGTTTTCCGAGATAGTCAGCCAGAGCGCCACTGATGCCGTTGGGATAAATGTTTCGCGGCTCTGTTTGTTCCGACCAGAGCAAAACCCGGATGCGCCGAGGGGCACCAAGGGCTGTGGTCAACGAGACGAGGAACAGCAGGCAAAAGATTTGCGTCTTCATGGCGGACTCCTATGGGATGAGGACTCGTATTATATGCGATTTTCA
>DASXTB010000416.1:0-10630 GCA_036505615.1 Acidobacteriota bacterium | reverse complement strand
CTGATAGTCGAAGACGATGCTCCAACTCTGGAACTGATGGGCGAAGTTCTCGCTTCGCTTAAGGCGGACGTACGCGCCGTCAGTGACAGCGAGAGGCTTCAGCTTTGGTCAATCGGGAAAGGTTCGACGGCATTTTCGTGGATCTTCAAATGCACAAGGTGGATGGTTTCGAACTTACTCGACGAATTCGAAACTCCACATGGAACAAGTCTGCGCCCATCGTCGTCGTTACCGGAGAAGATGAGGTTAAAACTATGGAAAAGGCCTTTGCTGCGGGAACTACGTTCTTCCTGCAGAGGCCTGTCGATAGGCAAAGGCTCACAAACTTGTTCAAGGTCGCTCGCGGCACGATGTTCGAAAATCGTCGCCACTTTGTACGGGTTCCACTCCAGACAGCCGTTACGTGCCGCGTTGAGGACCAAACCTTCCAGGGAACAAGTTGCAATATTAGCCAGGGAGGAATTCTTTTCGAAATGGGCCGTTCTTTACCCGTAGGCGCCAACGTCCGGTTGTCGTTCCGGCTTCCTGGGCGGGACTTGAGAATTGATACCAACGGCGTGGTTGCGCGAGTCGATGATCGACAACGCATGGGAGTTCAGTTCACGCGAATTGGCGCCCGAGAGCTGGACCTCATTCGAGATCTAATCGGCAGTGATGACGCAGATACCCCGCAAACTTCCTACAAGCCAACTTGAATTTGGATTGTGGTCGATCCGGTCAGATCTACTCTTGGGAAATCAACCGACTCCTTCTTGTGGGTGGTCGACACTCAGTAAGGAGCTGTCGTAGAAGCGGCTTTCACTCTGGCGCGGATTCCGGGCTGTCCTTCCCGACTCACAAGCTTGGCGGCGCGTTTCGATGCGTACATCTCCCGATCAGCCGCGTCTAGGACTTCATCCAGCGTTACTCCCTTTGTCCATTCCGCGACACCGATACTCAAACTCACCTCGAAGCCCTTGAGATGTCCACCCTGATTCCAATCTCGCAGACAACCTTGAGCCCAGTCCACCACAATCTTCGCGTCAGCCTGGGACGCATCGGCCAGGATGACCAAAAACTCATCACCTCCGTATCGAATGACGGCATCCGAACCACGCATCGCCCGCTTGAGCAGGGAGGCAATCTCAGCTAATACCAATCACCCGCGAGGTGTCCGAAACGGGTATTCACCTCTTTGAATCGGTCTACGTCAACCAGCATGAAAGTGAGAGCTTTTGCAGGCGTTGAGCGTGGCTCATGAACCGCGCCGCCATGTCTTCGAGAGACCGTCGGTTGTAAAGTTCAGTCAGAGGATCGGTAAAGGACTGCTGACGTGCTAGTTCACCCTGAATGGTCGAGGAAATCAATTTCTCGCGCACCCGCCGCAGTTCCAGACGCCGCGTGACTACATAAGTATTGAGCAGTATTAATAGAGCTATCAGCCCAACCACAAGTTGTCGGGACACGGTAAGCTCAAAATGTATGTTGTCGCCCTCGAAAAATGCGGCTGGAAACAAGATCGCCAGCAGTCCCCCTCCCACGATGACGCCCGTAAAGGACACAATGATCCACAGCTCCCAATCCCTCTTCTCCAGTTGGGAGAGATCATGGCTGACTCTAGCGAGAATGGAATTCGCTTGTTCTTGCATTTTGTTGCAGCGCCTGCAGTCTGCGCGATGTGTCAGTGTATCGCTTCAAAGGTAAGGCCGTTTATACCCAATACCGGCTCGGGACCCCAAGGCAGCGGAGCATGATTCCTCCAGGGAACTTCTCTTGCTTCGGAATTTCCCTCTTTGAACCCGAAATCTGCATGAATTCTATACCTCACCGCCTCCCATCCACGTAGTTAAGAAGAAGTCTTGGCGGTGGTCGGTTTGAAATTGAACCACTACCGATATTTTCCCAAACGTTAGGCGAGCCGACTGGCTCAGTCTTCCAGATCCACTTTTCCTCGGAGTACGGTCACTGACGCTTTAGGTAGAGTGAATGTGCTCTGCGAACTTGCCGTTATCGTGGTAGCTGCCGGTGGATTGTCTGGATCTGGATGGCTATTCGGACCATCGTTGATCCAAACGTATTGCTCGCTTCCGAAGGTCACCAGCGTTACCGGGCCGGTAAAGGAAGCGTTCCGCTTTCTGCGGGCATCGTCGAATACAACGCGAACGGTGTGAGCATTGTTCTCGTCACGATTCACCAACATCAGAGACCAGTTTCCGTCGGGGCGGTGCACCGCGTAAGAAGTAACCAGCACATTCCCCTCGCTGTCCTTGATATCGCTTGACGATGGGAACATGTGGTGAACGCCAGAACGGTGCTGCACCCACTCCAGGTTGATCATGTGAGCGGCATAGTAAGGAGAGGTGTATCCCTTGATGGTGTAATTTTCGTCGGAAACAAAATTTGACCACGTGGCCCAACCCAGGCAAGTATTCTGCACACCCTGAGGTTGGATCGGTGAATGATAGAACGCCGAACCTCCTCCTTCGAAGAAAGAGCCGATATTGTCCGCCAGCCACAGCGCGGCGAAAATTGTGGTCATGGGGCCAGTGAGGCTGGCGGCGAGATGATTCTCCGTCACCATCAGCGGTACGTCCTTTGGCACGCCGTCGTCTCTCCAGACCTGAAGGATGTGCTTCATCAGTTGCGGCTCCTGGTAGAGAGTCTTCCAGGTGATGGTGCACGGCTCGAAAGGATAGTGCTCGAACGAAACGAAGGCCAGGTCGGAGAGCCGGCCGTGTGCTTTCAAATAATCCACGAAGCGCCCCATCCACGATGTACGTCCCTGGGAATCGGGCCACACTCGAATGTCTTCGTTCACCCCTTCGAAAATCGGACCACCCAGCTTCAGCTTGGGATCAACTTTGTGAAGAGCCGTCGCCCACTGTAGGTAAAGCGCGGCATAGTCTTCCGGCATGGCATGCTTGCCATCGGGTTCCTCGCCCATTTCTATATATCCGATGGGGTAGCCGCGCTTCTCAATGTAAGCGATCTGGGCGGCCGAATCTTCTGGTGTGCCGTAAAGCATCGTGACCGGAATAATTGCTGGCAGGTTATTGGTGAGCCCGCTGGCAAAGAAAATGTCGAAGCCGCTGTGCTGGTAGTTTCCTCCGTCGTTCACGTCAGCGGCGGAATGCCAGGGATCGATGGAGGAAACGGTATACGTGGTTGGTCTTTCCTCCCCAGCTTTCGTGGTCTCGACGAAAGTCCCAGCAGTATCCGTCGTGCCCGCAGCGATTTGCTGAATCGCGTAGCCGACGCAGTTGCGAACATCGTCGGCCCCGTGCTCGTCACAAGTATTCGACGATTGCGTCATCAAGATACGCAGGAATCGCTTGGAAACCGGTACGTCAGAGAGCTTCAAATTAACTGTTCCGCCGCTGGCATTTTTCAATACGCCTGAGGAAAAAACTTTCCAATCACCTTTGGGGCCTTCGTCGAAGTCGAGCGCGTCTGCCCCAGTCCAATATTCCACCTGATAGGTCGTCGCATAGGGATTCATCCAGGCTATGCGGACAGCGCTCACCGGCTTCTCGGCCTGCAGGTCAACCACCACCCATTGCGGATGCAGCGCGTCGCTTTCGCCGGTGAACTTGCTGTTGAGGTACGGATTACTTTTCCAATACGTGAGGTTCGGACCTTGTATCGGGCGATCACCGCTGGTAGCGAAACCACGGTGAGGCAATGCGTACGCCAGGATGTACTTGATCGGTTCCTTCAGTTCAGTGCTGCCGGTGAAATATCCGCTTCGGTGCGCCGCATCGCTCCATATTCCATTTTCCGTCCAGTGCCATGCTGCCATGCGAAGCTCAGTATTGTTGCGGTAGGTGATCGGTCCCCAGCCTGCGGAGAGAGCTTCCTGAACGATGTGTGGTGTATAGACTTTGTCGATGCCGGTGCGCGATAGTACATCGATCGAACTGCCTAGCGCGCTATCGGGATCGAATGAATTGATTACGTGGCCCGGGGCTGCATCGACACGAACCGTTCCAGTTTGCGCTGCGGTAGTTCCTGCTGAAGATTGGGCGGCGACAATTCCGCCATGCGTAAAAAAGGAAAAGACAACCACATGGATGGCAGCTCCACTCAACAGTTTTCGAGCTGAGCTTCGTCTCACAATTCTCCGAGATAGCGCTGGTACCGAGAGCCGCTTGAAAATAGCTCTGCACAGCTGAAAATTGCTCATGGAATGAAGGACGGTTTACCTTAGTCTATGAAGTGTGTCAATAGTTTCCTGTGATCCGGGAGCGATGCCCTGAACGCCGCTCCCAGCGCAGGTACCCGACGTCCAACGCGTTACACAGTTATGATTCAATCGAGGTCAATCGGTTATGGTATTGAAGCTCTTCAAAGACAAGACCGCCCTTGCCGCGGCCGCCGCCGAGCAAGCGGGAACCTCTATTCGCCACGCAATCGCGGAACATGGGAAGGCGCGAATCATTGCCGCGACAGGCGCTTCTCAGTTCGAGTTTCTGGAAGCCCTGACCAGTCTTCCGGGCATCGACTGGAAACAGGTCGCAATGTTCCACCTGGATGAGTACATTGGACTGCCTGCTTCACATCCCGCAAGCTTCAGCAATTATCTTCAACAACGCCTGATCCAGAAAACCGGAATCACTCAGCACTATCTGCTCGACGGTGACGGAGATCCGGCCGGAGTTATTGGTCGCACCAGCCAGGCACTGCGGCAAGCCCCAGTCGACGTCGCTTTCGTTGGAGTCGGGGAGAACGGGCATCTTGCCTTCAACGATCCTCCTGCCGACTTCGAAACTGAGGAAGAATATCTGATCGTTACACTCGACGAAGCGTGCCGGCGTCAACAGCTTGGGGAGGGGTGGTTTGCAACTCTGGATGACGTACCGCGCCGCGCCATTTCCATGAGCGTGCGCCAAATTCTAAAAGCGAAGAGAATCCTCTGCATCGTGCCAGATGCCAGGAAAGCTAAAGCGGTGAAGTCTTGTTTTCAGGGAGAAATCAGCCCACTGGCCCCAGCGTCAATCCTGCGCACTCATCCAAACACCACGGTGTTTCTCGATCAACATTCGGCGGCGCTCTTAGATCCTACAGTCCTAAGGTCGGCTTCGTAACAAACGAAACCATCCCGGAAATTCACAATGCCGGGAAGGGGGCTGCCCGCTCGAATTGACTTATATAAGCTTACCCTTTTAATTCTTCCATTTGCCTGATACCAACTGTCGTATAATTTTCGTTTACTTTTGTTATATTTCTGTTATTTTCTTTCGGAAAATGGAAAGGAAGTATTCAAGGGAATGCCGATTCTGTCTCTAGCCGAACCGGAGTGGCTTCGCAGTATCTCAAAAACCCAATCCAAAGCCGAGGAGTTATTGGCAAGGACTCCCGACGAGCAGAACCGGCTGGGATATTTCCACACGCTGCGAGAGATCTGTCAGCAGCCTACCACCTGGACGCAAACCTGCTCGCTGATGCTGTCCTGCGCTCCCACGCTGAAAAAGTCTCTGGACGGACTTGCGAGTTTGATTCTCACGGGATCGGGCAGTTCGGAGTATGCCGGCGACTGTGTGCGCCAGGTTCTGCAGAATGAGCTGCGAGTCACTACCCAGGCAATTGGTGGAGGGATCTTGCTGACGGACGGAAGCAAAGCCCTCCCGGTTGGAAGGCCTGCAATGATGGTTTCGCTGGCGCGATCGGGAGACAGTCCGGAGAGCGTTGGGGCGTTGTCCGTCGTACTTGCACTCGAACCCGAAATCCGCCATTTAGTGCTGACCTGTAACGAAGCCGGCAGCCTCGCTAAAACGTATCAGGATCATTCCCGGGTTCATGTCATCACTACGGCCGAGGGCACCAATGATCAAAGCCTGGTAATGACGAGCAGTTTCACCAATCTGGTGCTGGCAGCACGTTTTCTTGGACTGACAGAGCAGCCGGAAGCGTACCGCACGATCTGCGAGAGGTTAAGCAAGATTGCCAGCGATTTGCTCAATACGCAGTTTGACAATTTGGCACGACTGGCGAGCGTACGTTTTCTGCGTGCCGTCTTTTTGGGTACGGGTTCGCGTTTCGGCGCGGCCCGTGAAGCTGCCCTGAAAATGTTGGAGATGACTGCCGGCCGCGTGACCACACTGTGCGAAACCTATCTTGGCCTTCGCCATGGTCCGATGAGCTACGTCGACAAAGACACACTGGTCGTGTGTTTCCTTTCTTCCGATCCGACAATCCGGGCCTACGAGACTGATCTGCTTCACGAACTGGACCAAAAGGAACTCGGACTTTTAAAGCTCATCATCGGCGAGGACGTCCCGAAGGGAGTGCTGCGCCCCAATGACGTTGTGATTGAATGTCGCGGCTTGCGAGAAGTCGGCGATCAGAATGCTCCTGTCATCGATGTGGTGGTCGGGCAGTTACTTGGTTTCTTCCGCTGTTTGAACGAGGGGTTACGTCCCGATTCGCCTTCGGAGGATGGAATCATAAATCGGGTGGTGCAGAGCTTTACGCTTCACTAGCCTCGAGCGTGTTTCGGATGTCTGGGGCTGCGGATTGAGCAGACACATTCCCGTGCACGACATTCCAACCACACTTCGTCTTCTGACAGAAAAAGATGTGCCTGCCGCCATGGAGCTTTCTATGCAGGCAGGATGGAACCAGACGCCGGAGGACTGGCGCATGTTAATGCGACTTGACGCCGAAGGATGTTTCGGCGTCGAAGTCGAAGGCCGGCTGGTCGCGACCACAACTTTGCTGTGCTATGGGCGACTTCTAGCCTGGGTTGGCATGGTGTTGACCAGAGTTGAGTGGCGGGGCCGGGGCTTTGCCCGGAATCTGCTGGCAACGGCACTCGCCCGCGCCGACCAGTTCGGCATTCCAACCGTGAAATTGGATGCAACCGCGCAGGGCCAACCGGTATATGAAAAATTGGGCTTTCGCGGGGAACAGCCCGTGGAGCGCTGGTTTCTCGAGGGCTCATCCCAAACCAAGGAGCAGAGTGCTCCGGGAAAAACTCCGAGCCGCGCGTGTCTCGATCTGGATTCTGAGGCTTTTGGCACGGACCGTTCGCACCTACTGCATGAGCTGGCGAAGCGAAGCGCAATCTCCTCGACGACCGAAGCGTATCTATTTTCCAGGCCAGGACGTGTTTCTGATTATGTTGGTCCTTGCATCGCAAAAAATCGCGAGAACGCTCAAAAGTTAATTCAGGCGCTCATGCGCGACTCATCAGCCAGCAGCTGGTTTTGGGATATCGTTTCGCGAAACCGGGACGCAACCTCGCTTGCTCAAGATTTAGGTTTTAAGCCCCAGCGACGACTCTTACGTATGGTCAGGGGAAAAGAACTCAACGGCAATGACAATCATATTTACGCGATTGCCGGGTTCGAGCTGGGGTAGAAAAATATAAGACAGAAAAGATTCCGATTGTTCCGGGGGCTGCAACCACTTCCGGCTCTAAGAGCGATACTAAGCTGTGATCACTTCAATGCCTGACTTGCGCAGATCTTCAGTGAACTCAGCCGGCGCCCGGCTATCCGTGATCAGCCGATGAATGCTTTCCAAGGGGCCGATCCGAGAAACACTCCGCCGGCCCAGTTTGCTGAAATCGGCGACCACATTCACTTCTTTCGATATTCGCATCATTAATCCATTCAGTTGGGCTTCGAATACATCGGGAGTCGAAGGCCCAATCTCCAGATCGAAACCATCCACTGCGAGAAACAAACGGTCGGCATGCAATTCCTTCAGCATGGTTTCTGCCTGTGGACCTACGAAGGAACCCGATACCGGGCGGAGCAATCCTCCAATCATGATTACCGAAATGCCGCGGGCATCCATGAGCTCTGAAGCGACGTTTAGAGCGTTGGTAATCACGGTAATCGACTGCAGCTTCCTGATTTTCAAATGGCGGGCGACTTCCGCGGTAGTAGTTCCTGAGTCAAGAATGATGGTTTCATTGGATTGTACCAGCTCCGCGGCGGCTCGTCCGATCCTAACTTTCTCAACGTGGTGTAACGTTTCCTTTAGGCGCAGTGGATAGTCCTGATTCGCCTCCAGTCGCCGCACCGCGCCTCCGTGCGAACGCACGGCGGTGCCATTGGAAGCGAGGGCATCGAGATCGCCGCGCACAGTCACCGCAGAGATGGAGAACCTCTCTACCAAATCCCGGACAGTTACCTGTCCTCTTTGTTCGATGAGATCAATGATTTTTCGGCGCCGCTGCTCGGCGAGCAGACGTGAAGTCTTTGCTGTCCGCATGTCGAATGGGTCTCAGTCTAGCCGCCGGCTGGTTACTTGCCCGAAGCAAAGGCCTAGATTCCGAAGTTATACCACTGACTTACAACAGACAAGGGAAGAAAATCGCAAATAAACAAAGACATAAATTAAGCTTCGGCGGTAGACTATTTCCCCTCATCGATCATGCCGATCAACACGGAAAAAGAACTGGAAGAGCGCCTGTCCAGGCCTACAGAAGCGGATGTGGCCGCAATGGCCGCTTTGGATGGCGATCTAATCATCCTTGGTGCAGGCGGCAAGATGGGGCCAAGTCTGGCTCGTTTGGCGCGAAGAGCGGCGGACCAGGCGGGTGCGAAAAAGAGAATTATAGCCGTTGCTCGTTTTACCAATCGCGATGTCCTTTCGCAGCTGTCGTCAGAAGGCATTGAGACCATAGAGTGCGACTTGCTGGAACGGAGGAAATTATCCAGTCTCCCGGACGCTGGCAACATTGTTTTCATGGCGGCGCGAAAATTTGGCACCACGGGATCTGAATATTTAACTTGGGCAATGAACACATACTTGCCAGGCTTGGTCGCCGAGCGGTTTAGCGATTCACGAATCGTGGCATTTTCCACCGGCAACGTTTATCCGCTGCAACCTGTGAACGAGGGCGGAGCGCGGGAGTCGACACCGGTGGATCCTCAAGGTGAATATGCGCAATCGACTCTGGGCCGGGAGCGAATGTTTGAATACGGATCGGCGAAGTGGGGCACTCCGGTGGTGCTCCTTCGCCTGAATTATGCTATCGACCTGCGTTACGGAGTGCTGGTCGATATCGCGACTGCCGTCTTTCATCGACGTCCAATCGATCTCAGCATGGCCGCAGTGAATGTCATCTGGCAAGGTGACGCGAACGCAGCCTGTTTGCGATCATTTGCTCATTGCCAGTCGCCGCCATTGATCTTGAACATCACCGGCCCTGAAACGCTTTCTGTGCGGTCCATCGCGGAAGAATTTGGCCGCCGCTTCGAAGTCGAACCTCTCTTCACCTCTGAAGAAATGCCGACCGCTTTGCTCAGCAATGCCACGAAAGCGCACCAGCTGCTGGGATCTCCCACGATCACTCCCCGCGAGATGATGGATTGGATTGCGAACTGGATCAAGCGTGGTGGTGTGATGCTGAATAGGCCAACTCACTTTCAAACCCGAGACGGAAAGTTTTGATGACACCGCGAGACCGGCTCCGACGCGGCCTGGTAATTCCCGCCCACCCCTTGGCCCTAAACCGAGAGCGCAAATTGGACGAAAAACATCAGCGTGCCCTGACCCGCTACTACCTGGCGGCGGGCGCCGGCGGGATCGCCGTAGGTGTACACACTACTCAGTTTGCCATTCGTGATCCAAAGATTGGCTTATTCAAACCTGTGCTTGAGTTGGCGATGGAGGAAATGCTCAAACATCACGTCGTAAAGATCGCCGGAGTTTGTGGGAAAACCCGCCAGGCAGTTACGGAGGCGGAAATCGCGAAGGTTCTTGGTTATGAGGTCGCGCTGTTGAGTCTCGCGGACTTGCGGAAGGAATCAGTTCCTGCACTTCTTGATCACGTCCGGAACATAGCGGCCATGATTCCAGTAATGGGCTTTTACTTGCAGCCCGCCCTTGGCGGCCGCATTCTGCCTTATGAATTTTGGCGCCAGTTCACGGAAATTGAAAATGTTGTTGCCATCAAGATCGCAGCCTTCAATCGTTACCAGACCATCGACGTGATACGAGCCATCTCCGACTCTGGACGCGCCGGTGAGATCGCACTCTATACCGGCAACGACGACCACATTTTGCTTGATTTGCTCACAGAATATGATTTCGGCGGTGCGCAAATGCAGATCGTGGGGGGCCTGCTGGGACATTGGGCGGTGTGGACGAAGTGTGCCGTCTCGCAACTTGCGTCCGTGAAGGCATCCGGTGCTAAAGTTTCTCGCGATCTCTTGACGCTGGCCCAGCAGATCACGGATTCAAACGCTGCGCTTTTTGATCCGGTGCATGAGTTTCGCGGCTGCATCGCAGGCATCAATGAAGTCCTGCGTCGTCAGGGACTACTTCAGGGACGCTGGTGCCTCGATCCCCATGAAGACCTTTCACCAGGACAGAGCGAGGAAATGGATCGCGTCTGCAAAATCTATCCCCATCTGCAGGACGACGCTTTCGTCCAGGAGCATCTTGATGAATGGCTTCGTTAAGATTTGCCTTACTCTCATGCTGCTCAGCGCCGCTGCTGCTGTTGCCGGCGACAATCCGCTCATGGAGAGCACGAAGGCGGATAAAGATGTTCCCCTGACTACAAACCCTGGCTCGTCATTTTGGTCAAGTACCCCTCCCGTCTACGCCGAAACAGATACGTACGGAAAGCCGCTCCCGCGCTATCGCACCGAAGTTCGTTCGCGCTGGACCAAAGACAATCTCTATTTCTTAT
>DASXTB010000415.1:0-35404 GCA_036505615.1 Acidobacteriota bacterium | reverse complement strand
GAAGGCGGAAGGCAGAAGGCAGAAGGCAGAAGGCAGAAGGCAGGTCTTTAGCAGCGGGAGAAAAATGCCCAGGAAGATTCCGAAGAGCGCACAAAACAAGGAACGAATGACGAATGACAAAAGACTTTCTGCCGTCTGCCTCCTGCCTCCTGCCGTCTGCCTCCTGCCTCCTGCCTTCCGCCGTCTGCCTCCTGCCGTCTGCCTCCTGCCGTCTGCCTCCTGCTTTCTAGAGTAATGGACGCACAGCAGTGAAAATCTACGACATCTCCCCGCCACTTCATCCCGGGATTGCAGTCTGGCCCGGAGACGTCCCGTTTCAAAGAACGGAGTCGCTTCGATTGTCCGACGGGGCGTCTGTGAACTTATCCAGCATCAGCCTCAGTTCACATACCGGTGCTCACGCCGATGCGCCGTCTCATTTTTCGAACTCCGGGAAAACGATCGATCAGGTGGACCTGCAAGCCTATATTGGCCCGGCAAGAGTAGTGTCCATTTCGGCAAAAGAATACATTCGTGCCTCCGACCTGGACGGATGGATAAGCCAGAAACCGGTGAGGCTGTTAGTGCGCTGCAATCCGGGAATTGACCCGAACCGCTTTCCCGATTGCTTCATTTACTTTTCCCTCCAAGCAGCAGAGCGGATTGGGAAGGCGGGCGTTAAGTTGATCGGCACCGACGCGCCTTCCGTGGACCGTATCGACAGCAAGGACCTGGCAGCGCACCATGCTTTTGCACGCTGCGGCACCGCGATTCTGGAAAATCTCGACCTGCGTAGAGTTTCGGATGGCGAATACGAATTGATCGCGTTGCCGTTGAGGATTGCCGGCGGCGACGGCTCGCCGGTGAGAGCGATATTGAGGGAGAGGGCGTGATGAGCTAACAGCTCTCAGCTCTCAGGTCTCAGCTCCCAGGTCTCAGCTCTCAGGTTTCAGCTCCTAGCTGTCAGGTCTCAGCTGTCCGTTCCAGCATTCAGTTCTGACTCTCGGCTTGGGCGCTGCTGCTGAGGGAGTTGGCAGATTATGGACTTTGATACCCTAAGAGCTGAGATCTGAGAGCCGAGAGCTGGGACCTGAGAGCTGAGACCTGAGAGCTGGGACCTGAGAGCTGAGAACTGAGAGCTGGGACCTGAGAGCTGAGAACTGAGACCTGAGAGCTGAGAGCTTGCTCTGCACTATGCGCGTCATTGACATCCACGTTCACATCAATCCCTGGCAGATGATGCGACCGGCGGCGTTGGAGACTTTCCTGATGGGCAAGGACTCCAGTCAACTGCAGGCATACATGGACAATCCTGCTCTTTTTCTCCGTTATTTAGATTCACAAGGCGTTGAACGAGCAGGACTAATCAACTATGTCAGCGACTTGATGGGTTTTACGGCAGAGACCAATGACTTTGTCAGCAGCTATTGCAGCATAAACCCGAGCCGTCTGATTGCTTTTGGCTCAGTGCATCCGGTCAGCTGCCAAAATGTGGAAGCAGAAATGCGGCGTCTTCTGGACCAGCTTCAAATCCGCGCTATCAAGATCCATCCTGTGCATCAGGAATTCGCCGCCAACGCCTACCGAGGTGGGCTGGACAATTTGGCGAAGATCTACCGTATTTGCGAGTCTGAAGGAGTCCCGGTGATGATCCACACGGGAACCAGCATCTTTCCGGGAGCGCGCAATGTGTACGCGGATCCTTTGGCCTGCGACGACGTGGCTGTCGACTTTCCAAATCTGAAATTGATTCTGGCGCACGGAGGCAGGCCCATTTGGATGGAGACGGCCTTTTTTCTCCTGCGCCGGCATAAGAATCTCTGGCTCGACATCTCGGGCATTCCCCCGCAGCGATTGTTGAATTATTTTCCCCGCTTCGAGCTCATCGCTGAGAAGGCGTTGTTTGGAACGGACTGGCCAAGCCCGCGCGTTCCCGATATTTCAGAGAATGTCCGACGCTTTTGCGCATTATCTCTGAAGCCTGAATTGCAGCGAAAGATCCTGTTTGAAAATGCCGCCTCTTTGTTCGAAGAGTAAGTCTTAGTGTTATGCGATCTGTCACAATCCAGCCGCATCATGCGATCTGTCACAATTCAGCCGCATCCGTAGGGCAACTCCGAATCAGATTCTGTTTGAAAACGCAGTCTGCTTGTTTGTAGAGTGAATTTGGAGTCGAAGAGTCGCAAGTAGAAGGTCGCAGGTTAATGAGAAGTGTGGAGACAGTCGCGGTTATTGGCGCCGGAACTATGGGTCGCGGGATCGCTCAGGTCGCCGCGCTGGTGGGGCTTCGCGCCTGGATGTACGACTTGAGCACTGATCTTCTTCAAGCGGCGCGTTCCAGCATTGAAGCCAGCCTGCAAAAGGGGCGACAGCTGGAAAAGATTTCAGAGGAGGACTTTAACCGAGCGCTGCAAAATCTGCATCAGACGGAGGATTTCGGCGAGGCTGCCGGCCGGTGCGATTTTCTGATTGAATCAGTTCCAGAGAAGATCGATCTGAAGCTGGAGATATTCCAGCGTGCAGAAATGGGCACACACGCCGACGTTGTCCTGGCGACTAATACCTCTGCTTTGAGCATCACAGAAATTGCCAGCGCCGTAGAGAACCCGGCGCGGGTCATCGGCATGCATTTTTTCAATCCGGTGCACCTGATGAAGCTGGTCGAAGTCGTGTGCGGCCTGGAAACGTCCGAAGAAACGGTTGACACCACGAAGAGAGTAGCGCAGAGGATGAGGAAAGAAACCGTCAATTTGCGGGATTCGCCAGGTTTCATTACCAGCCGCATCAATGCCATAATCGGCAATGAAGCCTTCTACCTTCTTCAGGAAGGCGTCGCCTCGGCGCACGACATCGACAAGGCAGTGAAGTTAGGCTTGAACCATCCCATGGGGCCTTTTGAGATGGTAGATCTGGTGGGTCTGGATACACGTCTCAGCGTGCTGAAGTTTCTGCATCAGCGACTGGGCGAGAAATATCGTCCCTGTCCGCTGCTGGTTCAATACGTGAGCGCGGGACGACTGGGGAAGAAAGTAGGCAGGGGGGTTTATGAGTATTGAGGTCGCGCTTTGCTGGAGAAGTTAAGTCCCGTCGTCAAGCTGCGGAATTATTTCCATCTCCCCTACGACTCTGCGATTGCTGCGGCACGAACTTGCTACTCTCCGCGCGTGGTAGAGGCAGCCGAGATCACCGACAAACAACGCGACTCGATCGGGCAGGTGACGTTCGACGGCGGGCACCATACGGTATTCCAGCATCCTCATTTTGAGTTTGGCCTTGAGAACGTGTCGCGGCAATTTGTCTGGAATTTTCTTCACGGCCATCCTTTCTATAACTCAGAACAAACGAGCCAGCGCTATGTGCGAATGGATGAGATCAAAGTCTTCGTCCCTCCGCTTGAGGAGGCGTTGCGGCAGAAGTATGAAGACTGTGTCCGCTTTCAGTGGGACTGCTACCACAGGTTGTCGGCCCTGCTGAGGAAGGACACGTACGAAATACTGGGCAACATCTGGCATTTGCAAACGCATCCTCACGAGAAGAAGCGCAAGAAAGTAGAGCGGGAAAGTGAAAAGAAGGCGATTGAGACGGCGCGTTATGTGATTCCCATCGGCGCCATGACCACCATGGTTCACACCGTCTCGGGAATTGTGCTCCACCGCTTGAATCGGATGCAGCAAACCGGCGACACCCCTTACGAAACTTCTCTCGTAATCCGGGAGATGGTGCGCTGCGTAAAAGAGGTAGATTCGTCCTTCTTTGAGAGGATTGGCGATCCTCCCCGTGAGAAAGAAGAAATTCCAGAAAGCTGTTTTCAGCATGGCCACGAAGACTGCGCCCGTGAATTTGACGCCCGTTTGGGAAATCTCACTTCACGACTTATTGATTATTCCCTGACTGCAGAAAGCGTGGTTGCCGACGCATTCCGGATTGCCATGGGCAGGAGCCGCGGCGAGATGTCCGATGACGAGGCCATCGAGTGGATGCTCGATCCCCACAAAAATCCCTATCGTCTCGACAAGTTGAACGTGTCTTTTCATGCGCCCCTGATGAAGCCGCTGCACCACGCCTACTATACCTTTGTCAAAAAGATCAGCCACACCGCAGATAGCCAGGACCAGAGACACCGCATGGTGCCTGCTTCTCGGCCGTTAATGACCGTGACAGATTCGCGCCGGCCCGATTATGTGACGCCGGAAATCGTAAGGCGCAATCGGGAGGCGCTGTCTTTGTACCGGGAGGCGATGGAGAAGGCGTGGGAGACGAAGAACTATCTGGTGGATCGCGGCGTCCCGGCAGAATTTGCGCTTTATGTTCTACCCAACGCGCTCTGCGTGCGCATGGTGGAGTCTTCCTCCTTGTTGTATTTGATGCACAAGTGGGTGATGCGAACCTGTCTGAACGCCCAATGGGAAATCTATCAGGCGTCGATGGAAGAACTGGCGCAGGTGAGCCGAGTGCATCCCAGGCTCACGCGCCACATCGGCCCTCCCTGCTCCTTTCGTGTCGGAGTTGCGGCTCCGATTTGCACCGAAGGAGCCCATTTCTGCGGTCTGCCGGTATGGAAGCTCTTTCCGGATGTAGAAAGAAGACTGTGAATGTGCCGCGGATTAACGCGGAAACCTCATCCACCAAGCTCTCAGCTCTCAGGTCTCAGGTCTCAGCTCTCAGTCTCAGGTGTCAGCTCCTGGCTGTCAGGTCCTCAGTTATCCGTTCCAGAATTCAGTTCTGGCTCTCGGGTTGGGCGCTGCTGCTGATGAGGGAATTGGCGGATTATGGGCTTTGATACCTTGAGAGCCGAGAGCTGAGACCTGAGAACTGGGATCTGAGAGCTGAGAGCTGAGACCTGAGACCGTGGAGCTGGGTGGTTCATCCGCGGCCCATTCACTAAAACCCCAGGCTTTTTGCGTACCGGTTGTATACGTAAGACACCGCATAGAGCACAGCGCTCAGCACCAGAAAGGAAATAAATCGATAGACCGTTTCCAGGTTGGATACGTCGTATAAGAATACTTTCAGAATAGTGATTATCAGGATCAACATTGCTAGTTGTCGCAGTCTTGGATTTTTTCGCACCAGGCTGACCACAAATAGGCCCGCCGCATAAACTGTCCAAGCCACCGACGTGCTCAATTGAACAGTGGCAAACGTGGCCGTGGAGAAAAAGTAGTGCGCCCGATAGCGAAAGTATTCTCCCACGACGTGGCTGATCCAATACCACCCGAGAAAGACCGTGGGCGCCATATAACAAAAGCTGAGCTGTTTTGCCAGCTTGCCGGGAGGCCCGAGTTCAGAGGACTTCGGCTCTGCCGGCCGGGCAGCGCCTCCTGGTTGGACAAATTGCGCACCGGCGCCGGCAAGCGCTACTTGTTTGAACCAGACGGTCCAGAAGACGCCTGAGCACACAACCATTGCCAGTGCCGCAGTCTTCTGGTTCCAAAACAGAACCTGGAACAACCCGATCTCTTGCGACCTTAGAGCGGCCGTCCACGCCATTGAATAACTCATCGAATAAGAGAGCGCCGTGATGAAGACAATCCAGGCTGCCGGCAACGTGACCTTGGCCGCCGCCTTACTGAGACGATTTGTCGCAATCCAGTTCATTCCGCTGGCCAGCACAATCCAGCCTAATACCAATTTCCAGCTGTCCCACGCTTGCGCGCAAAAGACGTAGAGGAAGAACACGCTGAAAGAGACCAAAGCCACAAACTCAGCCCGGTTGGAGAACCTGCGATGGACACACGCGGCCGCCGCCGATAAGACTGCGAAGCCAATGGTGATCCAGTAGTCTTCGGTTGTTTGAACTCGGCTGTTTATGTAAAGAAGCCGCGAATAAAAGAAGAGGACTGCCGCGACAGTGCTGACGACGTTTACCCCTCCCGGAAGAAAACTGCGGCTCAGGATCGACTGCTGCCGGTCAGCGGGTACGCTAGCTTCGGGCTTCAATGATGGTGCCGCAAACATCGCCGCAAGAACCCAGAGCAGGATTGCCATGGGGCGGCTATAAGCCAGATCGATGTTCCAGTTCAGCACAGTGACGATGTTGGCCATCAGCAGCGCCAATCGCGCCAGCGGCCAGCGCTTCCGGAAGACGATAAAGCTGTAAGCCAGGTTTAAAGCGACCAGGTAAGGACCTTGCAGCGTGAAGGGCTGGTAGTCGGCAGTCAGCGGGCCAGGAGGCGTGTTGGACTCCAAGAGAGACTCGAGTTGAAAGCCAGCCAGGATTTGAGGCGCAAAACCGGCGCCGACCATCGACCATACTGCCAATATCTCCGAATCGTGGCGCACCGCCTGAAGCACCAGCGCCAGCGTCGCCACCAGCAGATAGGCAAAAGCAAGACGGGGGCTGAAAATCTGGTACAGGTACATCCCGGCATAAACCGTCAAAAACAAAACACCAAAGCCGCTGGCGGCGATCACGGCAGCGTAGCGCCGCATCGACTTCCCAAATAAAACTTCGCTCCATGTTAGCAGAGCATAGCCAAGCGCTGTGCCTCCGAGAATCTTGACGGAATCGCTGATCCAGCCGCGATCGAAAGCGTATTTCAAAAAAAAGGCGACGCCGAACAACAGGGCCAGCAGGGCGATCTTGTCGAAGATTTGCCGACCGAGTTTCAATTCGAAGCTAGTCGCCCCGGGAGGCTCTACAGGCGGGGAACCGGCGGTGATGCTCGACTCAGCGAGCGAAGGTGCGGCGCCAGCTTTTGGAGGGGAAGGCACTGGTGTCGAAGGCTCAGGTTGAGTAACTGCCAGAGACGCCGCAGCAGGCAGAGGAGCGGGCGCGCTTGCTACGGGAGTTTCGGGCCCTAGGGGTGCGATCACTTGCGAGCGCAGCGTTTTCAAATCTGCTTGAAGCTGCGATAAACGCACGTCTAGCTCTTCAAGCTTCCGTAAAATCTCTGAATCAGGTGCGTCCATCTCGTAGATGAAGGATGGCCTGCGATGAAATCAGCGGGATTTTAACAGTTTTACAAACTCTAGGCTGGATTATTCATAAAAAACTCAACACAAAGGTACAAAAGGGGCCCAGCGAATAGCGCGACAAAGCGGCAATTAAAGTTACTGACGCATAGGTAGCAACAATCTCCAGACGCCGAAGGCGTCACATAGAATAGCCGGGGGCAGAGCCCGCCTCAGGCGGGCGAGGCGCGGCGAAGCGGCGCTGTTGGAGAGACGCCCCGTGGGGCGTCTCCTGCACGATGAAAGATTGTGCGGGAGACGGCCCTCAGGCCGTCTCTCCAAAATGTCCAAACCCAAGAGCCCGCCGCAGGCGGGCGGTCAAGAGTGTGGCCCAGGGCGAAGCGCAGCGTAGCCCTGGGAATGGGAGATCCTTTACTTAGTTGAACCCGCCGGCGGCGGGCTGGGACCGTAGCTGCACAGAGGCACCACCGGGGAGGGGGTGAGGCTTGAAGTGTGCTGATTGCTGACGGCTGAATTCTTAAGCGATACTGATGTTACGTCCGTGAGTTGGATCAGACGTTGAAGGATTCTCCACAGCCACAACTGCTTTTCACATTGGGATTGGTGAATTTGAATCCTGAGCCCTGAAGGGTTTCTATATAATCAATTTCCGTACCGTCCAGATACGTCAAGCTCTGCGGGTCGATAAAAACCTTCAGTCCTTCAACACTCAAGACATTATCGTCTCCGTTTGACTGTCGCTCGAAGGCCATTGAATACTGAAATCCAGAGCACCCGCCGCCAACCACCTGTACGCGCAACCCCTGATAAGTCTCCGGTTGCTGCGCCATTATTTCCTTTACCTTGGAAACCGCCGTCGGCGTTAAGGTAATCATATCGATAAACTCCTTATCCGAAACAAGCTGGTTGTAATTCCCTGCCAAATTCTAGAATTCCAACCTCTACTATAACCATCTTAGAAGGACGCATTTAGGGCTGTCAAACCCAATTCGATCAAATTAAGGATTAAGAATTAAGACGTCATTAGCAGGATGCTGAAAAAGTCACCGCGACGGCGCGAAAGACGAAGACTGCGTCAGCAATCAGGTTGAGGCGCTATTTCAGAGCGGAGGCTAAAAACTCTCTGGCCTGGAAAACTCTGTCGCCGCTATGCGGCTGCCCGGCTGTTTAGGGATTTCCGTAGACCCAGGGCTTTACGCCCCGGGCTACAATTCTTGGCACCCCGCCCAGCGGGGATAATTCTTAATCCTTAATTCTTATTCTTAATTCTTAATTCTTAATTCTTAATTCTTAATTCTTAATTCTTAATTCTTAATTCTTAACCCTCACGCTTGTTTGGCGGCGAAATCGCCGATGACAGGAAGGCGATACATTTCGTCGCTGTATGCCTTGTACATCAGAAAAATCCAGAGAAACAGCAGCCCCAAAGTAACCAGGGACTGGAAAATCACCGACAAAAAGTCGAGCGGCCCGGGCAGAATGGCGGTAACAATCAAACCAACTACATTGGCCAAAACTCCAATAACCACCCAGGCGATAAAAAAGAAGATGGATTGGAAGGCGTGGAAACGAACGAATTTATCTTTGTTGTAGGGCTCTATCAGCAGGAACAAAATCCCGCTTATAAAAAGCAAAATGTAACATAAAAGTCCCGCCACATTCCGCTGCAGGTCCGCAGAAGGAGCGTTGGTGGTTGGTGCGCTTTCTTGCACTGTGCCGCCTGCAGCGGATGCCGGATTTGCACCCGAAGGAGCCGAATCGGAAGCTACCCGGGTTCCACAACTGGGGCAGAAGTTGGCGCTTTCTTCCAGTGAGGCGCCACACTGTACGCAAGTTTTCGAAGCCATCAAACCTCTCCTTTAAAACAGTCGGCTGCAGACACGGAAAACGACCGGTTGGAAAGGCACAAGCTTAGGCTCTGGAGACAGGCCGTCGATTTAAAAACCTAATGATTCTGGTGAACACTTATCTGTAAATCAAGCGAAAATCCTGGATTGGGGAAATCTCAGCTATCATTCGGAAATGCGTGAGACACATCTGCAGGAGTTATATGTGAAGGGCCTGCAGCTGTTCAACAGGGAGCAGTTTTACGAGTGTCACGATACTCTGGAAGAATTGTGGCTGGAGGATTCCGGTTCAGACCGCCTTTTTTATCAAGGTTTGATCCAAGTAGCGGTTGGTTTTTACCACCTGACCGGCGTAAAGCTGGGCGCGGCGCGAACCATGATGAGGATGGCCCTGGAAAAGCTAGCTCACTATCCGCCAAAGCATCGTGGCATACAGCTTGCAGAATTCAGAGAGCAGGTGGCCGCATGGAAAAGAATCTTGGATGAAGCTATCGCGCTGAAAGGCGACGTTCCGAAACGGTCTTTTCCTAAGATTGAATATGACCCGGCAGAGGATAGCTCAGCGGAGTAGGCGCAGTATCCTTTTTTTACGTTTCTCAGGTGGCGGGGAATCGGTGAGTATGGGAGTGGGAGAGTGGGAGACACTCCCCGCTCACCCACTCCCCCCACTCTCCCGCTCGCCCGCTCACCCGCTCACCCACTCCCCCGGCTCACCCGCTCCCCCGCTCACCCGCTTCTTTCGCCGCGATTTGGTGATTTATGCCATAATGAGTCCCACTGCGACAGCAACCCGTCATGTCGGATAATATTAAGACAAAAGCACAGCTTCTAAAGGAGTTAGCCAAAGTGCGCCGCTGGCTTGATGCCCTAAAGGCAATGGAACCGGGCCGAAAAGCTGCTGAAGAGGCGCTGGCCGAGAGTGAGGAGTGGTATCGCGGTCTGGTGGACGTCGCATTCGATGGCGTCGTGCTTCACCAGGATTGGATCATTAAGTACGCCAATCGGGCCTATGCTGAAATCTTTGGATACACCGTCGACGAGATCATCGGAAAACCAGTGTTGGATTTCACCCCCCCTGAGTGTCGTACTTTTGTCCAGGAACAAATAAGTGGACGAGGCGAAAACGTCTACGAGACGCTGGGCCTGAAGAAGGACGGAACACAGATCAACATTGAAACCTGCGCAGCCAATTGCGTTTATCAGGGGCAACCGGCGCGGCTAGCGGCCATCCGCGATATCACCGGGCGCAAGCACTCCGAAGAAGCGCTGCGCCGGAAGAGCGCATTCGTAAAGTTGCTGGAAGAGGTGGCAGTCGCTTCAAATGAGGCTTCCTCGCCCGAAGAGGCAATGCAGTTTGTCGTCGACCGGGTCTGCGCTTACACTGACTGGCCGGTAGGCCATGTCTATTTCACTGCTCCGGAAAATCATGGCGAGCTAATCCCTGCAGAAATCTGGCATCTGGACGATCCGGCCCGCTTTAAGACGTTTCGGAAAGTGACTGAAACGGTCCGCTTGACGCGGGGCATCGGCTTGCCCGGCCGGGTGCTGGCCGCGGCTGCACCGGTCTGGATCCGGGACGTAACTAGAGACGCAAACTTTCCCCGCGCCAAGGCGGCGGCAGACATTGGGGTGAAAGCCGGCTTCGGATTTCCCGTTATGGTGGGAACGGAGGTAGCCGCAGTGCTGGAATTCTTCTCCGATAAACCTGTCGAGAGGAATGAGCCGGTGCTGGAGTTGATGGCTCACGTCGGGACTCAACTGGGGCGGGTGATAGAGCGCAAACGAGCCGAAGAGGCATTGCGTGAGAGCGAGAAAAAATACCGGAAGATTTTCGAAAACGTCCAGGACATTTTTTATCAAACTGACATGGATGGCCGGATTATAGAGGTCAGCCCATCGATTGAGAGATACTCCGGATTCACGCGCGGCGAACTGATTGGACGCACGGTGAATGAGCTTTATGCCTATCCGGAGGATAGGCAAAGTCTTCTGAAAGAAATCTCGAAACGGGGCGAGGCGACCGATTTTGAAGTCCGCCTCAAGAACAAGCAGGGGAAGATAATATATGCATCGGTAAATGCGCACTTCCTACTCGATAAGGACGGCACTCCGACAGGCGTCGAAGGAGCACTGCGCGACATAACGGAGCGCAAACTCAGAGTAGCAGAAACGTACCGGCTCGCCTATGCGCTGAAGAGTGTCAGCGAGTGCGTGGTCATCACCAACATGCAGGACCGTATGCTGTTCTTTAACGACGCTTTCCTGAAGACCTACGGTTACACAGAAGAGGAGCTTTTAGGAAAACATATTGATATCGTCCGTTCTTCTAATAATTCGCCCGAGGTGACCAACCAAATCCTTCCTGCCACGCTGGAAGGCGGTGGCTGGCAAGGCGAACTGCTCAACAGAAGAAAGGACGGAAGCGAATTTCCCATCCACCTTTCTACTTCGGTCGTCAGAGACGAAGAAGGTAAACCGGTGGCGCTGATCGGCGTCGCCGTGGACATTACCGAACGCATGCAGGCGGAAGCCGCTCTGCGCGAGAGTGAGGCCAAGTACCGCGCCCTTTACGACGACGCGCCTGTAGGCTATCACGAGATCGACACGGAAGGCCGGATCACCCGAATAAATCGCTCCGAGTTGGA
The DNA here is from genome assembly GCA_036505615.1 of Acidobacteriota bacterium. Taxonomy (GTDB): domain Bacteria; phylum Acidobacteriota; class UBA6911; order JACQSX01; family JACQSX01; genus DASXTB01. The sequence continues at coordinate 24,018 of DASXTB010000415.1, read as the reverse complement.
GATGCTCGGATACACTACCGACGAAATGCTGGGGCACTACGCGTGGGAATTCGTCGCTGAACGCGATGCGGCACGCAAGGCGATCGCTGCCAAGATAAGCAGAGAAAAACCTCTCACCTCGTTTGAGCGCACCTTTATTAAGAAGGATGGCGCTCTCATTCCAGTGCTGGTCGAAGACCGCCTGATCTTGGACGCAGAAGGACATGTTACGGGAATTCGCAGCACTGTCGAGGACATCAGCCTGCGCAAGCGGGCAGAGATCGCTTTGCAGAAAGCGTATGAGGAAATGGAACTGCGGGTGCATGAACGCACCGCCGACCTGGCGAGAACTAATGAAAAGCTGCTGCAGGAGATCGCGGAACGCGAGCGCGCCGAAGAAGAGCGGCGCCAGATGGAAGCCAAGATGCAGCATGCGCAGAAGCTGGAGAGCCTGGGCATATTGGCGGGAGGGATCGCGCACGACTTCAACAACCTGCTGGTGGGGATCCTTACCAGCGCCGGAGTGGCGCTGATGAAGATGCCACCCGATTCGCCCGCCCGTCGCAGCGTCGAGAGAATTGAGAAGGCAGCCTTGCGCGCAGCCGAGCTCACAAACCAGATGCTTGCCTATTCAGGAAAGGGCCGTTTTAACGTTCAGGTGCTAGATCTTTCTGAGCTGGTTGAAGAGATGGCGGATTTGCTGCGCGCGGCAATCTCGAAAAAGGCTAGGCTTCAATTCAACTTTGGGGTCCGCCTTCCCACTGTCGAGGTGGATGCGACACAAGTGCGGCAGGTAATCATGAATTTGATCACTAATGCTTCCGAGGCGCTGGGGGACCAAACGGGAGTGATCACACTGAGCACGGGGGCCATCAATGCTGATCGCGCTTACCTGTCAACCACTTACTTTGGGGACGATCTTGAAGAAGATTGTTATGTCTACCTGGAGGTGGCTGACACAGGGCATGGAATGGACACCGAGACGCGCGAAAAGATTTTCGATCCCTTTTTCACCACCAAATTCACCGGGCGCGGCCTGGGCCTGGCGGCCGTGCTTGGCATCATTCGCGGGCATTCTGGGACCATCAAAGTCGATACACAACGGGGTGTGGGGACGACCTTCAGGGTCCTGTTTCCTTCCTCGCAGAAGGTTAAGGTTGCGGCCGAGACGGAGCCGAAAGCCGGGGAAGAATGGCGCGGCAGCGGGACGATTCTGGTGGTGGATGACGAAGAGGACGTGCGTTCCGTGTCGAAAACAATTCTGGATGAGTGCGGTTTTAATGTGCTGACAGCCAATGATGGCAGAGAGGCGCTGCAGGTGTTTCGGGAGCACTCCGAAAAGATCGTTGCCGTGCTGCTCGACGTGAGCATGCCGCACATGAGCAGCGAAGATTGCCTGAGTGAGATGCGCCGTCTAAGACGTGATGTGCCGGTTATTCTATCCAGCGGCTACGCAGAACACGATATCAGTACACGGTTCGCCGGAGGCAATCTGGCCGGTTTTATTCACAAGCCCTATCAGCCACCAGCACTGATCGAGAAGGTTTTTCAAGTGCTGCGCGATAACGATAACAACCCCCATCCTGCGACAGGGTCCAAATAGGCATTTTGATTTATGTAGGTTTTTGCTACAATGCCGCCATGCAGGCTCGGGAGCGCATACCGAGAACATATGCCTGGCGCCGCAGGCTGAAACGGCGCTTCTGGCAGTTCGTGGCATTGGTTGTCGCTACAGTCGCCGCCGCTCTGGTGCTGCAGTTCTTTTTCAAGCTCGCCGATTACACTCCTAAATTTTACGAGCCAAAGGACCTGGAGAGAGAAAAGCATCTGCAGAAGGAGAAGTAGTCTGCTTTGGTCCGTTGTCGGTTGTCCGCCGTCCGTAGTCCTCCTCTCGGCCTACTACCTAGCGAGCCGCCTCATACGCTCGATCGGCGGAGAGACGGCCTGAAGGCCGTCTCAGGGATTTGTGACTCAAAAGAGACGGCCCTCGAGCCGTTTCTCCCAAATGCCAGAAGTTTCAAACCTTGACCGAACTGTGAACGTTATCCGCACCTAGACATAAGCATCAGTCGATCACAATCCACAGATAACAAATAACTGACAACCGACAACCGACAACGGACAACTGACACCCGCCAAAGCTGTGGCTTTTCGCATCCGCGCAAAGTATAAAATGACGTCACTTCGAACTGGAGGCGATTATGAAGCCATTGCTTCGCTCTTTTTCAGTAGTTCTGCTGACACTGTTTTTTGCTGCGACCGCGCCGGCCCAATGGACGCACACAGACCAGGCGCCGTACCTGGACTACAAGACGTATCGATACCTGGCAGGTGAGATTTCTGGGGACTCAGCCTACGAATTCGACCGATATTTCACTCAGTTTCACCGCCCGCGAGGCGGCGCCGAAGGATTGATGCGCGTGGCTGAATATGTCGCCGAGCAGGCGAAGAAGTTCAATCTGCAAGACGTGCGGTTGATTCGCCAAAGGGCGAATAACTCTCCCTGGACTGCACGACGCGGAGAAGTTTGGATGATTGAACCGGAGCTGCAGTTGATTGCCAGCATCTCCCAGACTCCGATTCACCTGTCGGACAACAGCCGCTCCGCTGATCTGGAAACTGCCTTGGTCGATGTCGGCTCGGGTGCTGAAGACAAGGACTATGAGAACAAAAATGTCGGCGGAAAAGTGGCCCTGGCATACGGGAATATTCCGGCAGTCATGGAACAGGCGGTGTGGAAGAGAAATGCTGCCGGCATTCTGTATCACCCCAATCCAACAGCGATTGATTATCCACTCAACAGCGTCAGCCATCCAGACCAGGTTAAATGGACCGGGATACCTTGGCAAAGCCCCGACGGTAAACCTTCCACGTTTGCTTTCAGTCTCTCCCATCGGCAGGGAATGTCGCTTCGGAACAGGCTGGCTGCGGGTCCTGTAAAGGTGAAAGTGAAAATCGAAGCGGATACCGCCGGCGAGCCGTGGCAGGTGATGGTTGAAGCCTTCATTCACGGAACACAGATCCAGAACCAGGACATCGTCCTGACCGGACACTTGCAGGAAGAGAAATTCTCTGCCAACGACGATGGGAGTGGCAGCGCCAATGTACTGGAAATAGGCCGCGCGCTGAAGCGCCTGATCGACGACGGGAAAATAGCTCCGCCCAAGAGGAATATTCGTTTTTGGTGGACTACGGAGATTTCCAGCGAGCGCCAGCTTTTCGCCGAGAATCCAGATCTGCCTAAGAAGCTTTGGGTAAATATCAACCAGGACATGGTAGGTGCAAACCAGTCGCAGGACGTGATGCGGGTCCAAAAGATCACGCGTGTCCCTTTTTCGCGCGCGCATTTTATTTCCGCTATGGCGGAACGCTTGATCAGCTTTCTGGTGACGGCAAACGATACCGAGTTGGCGCGCACGCAATCTGGAATGTCTCAGCCTGCCCCGATTTATAGCCACCTGGGGACGCGGCAGCGGTACAACGCGGAAGTGATTCGTTTTCATAACAACACCGACCACATGACCTTCACGGAAGCCCCCATCGGCGTTCCTGGGATTACGTTTACCAACTGGCCGGACAATTATATCCATAGCTCTGACGATGATCTCTGGAACCTGGACCGCACTCAGTTGCAGCGAAACGCGCTGGCTGTGGCATTGATGGCCTACGCTTTGGCGAATGCGGGCTCGGATTCGGTCCCGCAGTTTATCCGAGACGTGGAGGCGGACTGCAACGTGCGGTTGGCGCGCGCGCAGGGAATTGCCACGGACCTTCTGGCGACAAGAAAGATCGATCCGTCGAGGGCGGAAAACCTTCTGCGGCAGGTCGAGCTGGAGTCGGTTCTCTCTCTGGAGTCGCTGCAGGCTGTCGCCGAGCATCCCGCCATCGCGCAAGCCTTGGAACGTGTGCGAGCGCTGAGCAGCGCATTGAGAACGGCGTGGGAAAGAACGGCAAAGACGCCCGATCCGCTGCAAACAGAGATGGAGGGGATGAAACCGGCTTTGGCTGGCGGTGCCGAGTTGTTCCAGGCAAAGCGAAGCGCCGGATTCAACCTCGGCTCGGGATTGCATCCGCTAATGACCTTCGAAGTAATTAACTTTATCGATGGCAAACGCAACGCGTGGGAAATCTATCAGGCTGTTGACGGCGAGGCGCTGTTTGGCGGCAGCCTTTATTACGGCGTAATCTCTCCGGAGAAAGTGCGCGACCTGCTGCGCGGCGCCGAGAAGATGGGAATAGTGAGGATGGAGTGAAAAAATTTGTTGCTTTAATGGTGCGCATGCAGTTGCCGTCCCGCTTGGCGGGACGGCCCGAAAATAGCCCAGCACTTCAGTGCTGGGATTGAGGGTTGACGCCAATCACACCAACCCAAAGGAGTCCCGTAGGGGCGGTTGAATCAATCGTCCCTACGAGACTGCTATCTAAACAGAGTGTGGTGGCCTCCGAGTCCCAGCAGTAAACTGCTGGGCTATTATCATGCCGTCCCGCCAAGCGGGACGGAAACCTGCCCCCGATTCTCCAAGTGTTGGAACCGCCATCCGTTATCTTCTCTGCTTGAAAAACTCCTGCAGCAAGGCCGCTGACTCCTTCTCCAGAAAGCCTCCCTGAGCAATGACGCGATGGTTCAGTTGCGGAATCTGCAGCAGGCGCTGCGTCGATTCAATGGCTCCCCCCTTCGGGTCGGCCGCTCCATAGAACAGGTGCCGGATCCGAGAATGCACCATAGCACCGGCGCACATGGCGCAGGGCTCAATCGTGCAGTAAAGATCGCAGTCCGGCAGGCGGTAGTTGCGCAGGGTTCGCGCTGCCTCGCGCAGCGCAATGATTTCGGCATGTCCGGTTGGATCGCCGGTGGAAATGACGCTGTTGTGTCCGCGCCCCACAATCTTGCTCATATAGACAACCACCGCTCCCAGTGGAACTTCGTCTTCCAGACGGGCTCGCTCGGCTTCAACCAGGGCTTCTTGCATGAATCGAGGATCATAGAAGTTTGCTTGAGGCATTTGGTTCCTACGGACCTAGGTTCCCTTGGTGCGTACGAAGTTCACAAATTGGTCAACTCTTTATCAGCCCAATGAATCCCGACAGGCCACTCGCCACATGCATCCACAGAGCCGCGGCCGGAAGGGCGCGGCGCGGCATCCAACGCAGCCACACAACCCCAAGACTGAAAATATCTAGCCAGCTTGAGCACAGCGGGATTGGCCGCTGCTCTTAGAGCTGCCTTACCTGGTACTTCTTGCCTAGAGTCCTTAACAATCCGGTTTCGCCTACAAGGTGGCCCGCCCCCACCACAACAAAGTAGATATGGTCGGTGCTTAGGAACTCTTGAATCTTATCTGCCATCTTCTTATTTCGATCATTTATCAATCTTCGATACAGCGAGCGCAACTCCTTATCGCTTCTGACGGCCTCATTGAGAAGAGCGTCTAATTTTTTTTCGTCCCCGTTGCGCCAGGCAGTCATGATCTCATCGGTGTTCTTGCCGGTGTTGTCTAGATCTTTCAGCGTGTACTTGAGAAATGTTTCCTGCTCCTTTTCTGAGAAGCTGTCGAGGAGTTCCAATTGTTCCGTGGCGCTTTCCAGCTCCAGGATTCGTTTTTTGTCTTTGGCGCGGTCCAGAAAATGCTGATCCACCCCGTTGGCCGCAGTAATGCCCAGCGCCGTCAACTCCATGGCTTCCAGAGTGGTGGCGATAAACCATGGCTTAAACTGTTTGAAAGGTGCCACAGAAAACCCATATTTGGCCAGGCGGGAATCGGTCAGATCCAGAAGCTCTTTCGACACGTGTTTATCCAGGCTGTCGTCTTGCGGGTAGGACGCTTTGGCCGTCATCTGCATGACCAGTGCAGCAGGGGAGGCCTGCGCCGTGTTTACTTCGACCACCAGAGTATCGGACTGATCAAATGCCTTTTCGATTCTCTCATCCAGAGGATAAAGACTCGATCGGGCAGCATGGACGGAACCGAGTAGATACGCTGTGGCCTTGGAGGATTGGACATTCCAGAGGAAGACCTTTTTTGAAGGTCTCGCTTGGATCTCGAATTTGGCCGGGAAGATCACGGTCTGCGCGTAAGCCGCAAGGCCTACAATCGCGGCTGCCGGCAGAAGTCGGAGGAGTCTGTTATGCATGGCGAACTCCGTTCCAATAGGTTACGGAAGGCAGAAGGCAGATAGCAGAAGGCAGAAAAAACGATGAACAAAACTCAACGCTTTCAAAAACTGACAGCATAGTTCTTACCTTATTCCATCTTCATGCTCACTGGCGAGGGGCCGGGAGTTTTGGGCTTTTCGTTCTTAGGGCGCCGGATGCAGCTCTTCTCGCGTATAAACGTGTTTGAGCAGCTCCTGTTTCGCATACCAGGTGGGCTTCATCTGCCCCTTGCTGAAGAGCTTGTCGGCTTGGTCGCGGTAGAAAGGAGAATCAGGATGGTCGCTTTGGCCGATGGGAGGCTGTGTCCAGCTCTGTATCGGTCTGGCTAGGACTACCACCTGAGTCGAGGTCTGACCCGATTGACCCCAACGCGTGTGGTCGGGTTTGGCCATTCCAAATCCAATGGCGCGCAATGTGGCCATTCCTTCGGCGTTCAAGCTGCCGCCGCCGACGGGCCACGATTTGTCGTCTCGTCCCACGCGAAATGAATCACCGTATACTGCTTCCGTCCCACCATGGTTGTTTCGCATTAACGCGACGCCCACCGAGAGCGCCTGCGCCATGGCTTTTTTCTCATTTGGCTTAAGCGGTTCAATCTTGGACTTTCCTCTCCGCAGCACAGCCATGAAATCATTGATCTTGGAATACAGCTCTGTTGCGGCTGTTTGCCCCAGTTGCTGGTTGACTGCCTGACGCCAGTAACAAAATTTGAGAGCCGCAGACGAATCAGCGTTGGAGTGGCCGTCCCATGCGCTGATGTCCTTCAATGCCGCCTGGTAATCCTTGTTGTCCTTAAATTCACTTCCAAATTCGCGATCTGCCTCCCGAAGCGCGCGCACCCAGCGGTCATAGTCAAGGCAGTAATTGTCGACCGCATACTGGCGGGCTTTCTCAGGAGTGACCGAAGCATCGCCGGCCAAAATCTGCACCGCGCGGGCGCTGCGCTGATGCGCCGAGACCCATCCGGGGCGCTCGCCGAACAGATAATCTCGCTTCTTGTCGGCAGTTAGAGGCGAATCGATCATCATCCCGTCGGGCGCTATGTTGCAGTTCTGCATGTAGCCCTGTCCGGGATTCATTATCTGGTAAAGATCTCCGGCAGGATGGATCCCGCGCCATTCCGTCTTGGGTGTGGATCCGTCCACCGGTTTGAAGAAGTCATATCCTTCGGGCCGAATGGGAACGCGGCCCGCCCGCTGATAGTAAATGTTGCCGCTGGTATCAGCGGCCATGACGTTCTGCGGCATCAACTGGTTGAGCGCCAAACCCTGCTTGAACTCTTCGACATTTCTTGCAAAATTGAAATAGTAAAACGATTCGCCGAACTGAACCTCATCAGCATAGGCCAGTTTCGCAGCATAGGCCTTGTTAGATTTCTTCAGAACAATTGGCCCGTGATGGGATTCATAAACGGTGACAGTGCGAGGATGGCTCTCTCCTTTGACGCGGATTTCTATGGCGCGGGCTTTCAGGTCTCTCCAGGCATCCTCATATTTGTACTGTGTGGAATTTTGTGGATTCAGGACCAGCTCGTAGATGTCGGCTGTGTCCGGGCCGCCGGTAGTCATGGCCCAGGCTACGTTGTCATTGTGTCCCAAACCGACGTACATCCCGCCGGGAAGCGTGAAGCCGGAGCCGTGCAAATTCCCAGCGTGGATTCGGAATTCCCAGAAGCGCTGCGCACCCCACCAAGACAGGTGAGGATCAATCAGAAGGATGGGAGCTCTTACGGAAGAGCGCCAGGGAGCCACGACCCATTCATTAGAGCTGCGCATATCCACATTGAAATCAGGAGCAAGGCCTGCTGCACGCAGATCGCCAAGGGCCTGTCCCAGCGGCCAGCCCCACATAAACTGCCGAGAATGCGCCACCTGCATGTAGGGATCGACTCTGCGATCTCCCCACCACGAAGGGACCTCGCTTCTGTGCCGCGCCATGTAATCGTTGATTCCCCGCGAGAACGCCTCCAGGTGAAGGCGCATGTCTGGGCGAATCCGGCCGTAATTCTTCCGCGCGATCCCGTAGTGGTCCCAGACCCGGGCCACCAGGTCCTCCCTGAAATTGTCTTCGCCGAAAGCGGCCGACATTTCTCCTGTGGCGCGTAGATAGTTCTTCAGGAGCTCCTCCAGCCGATCTTCGGCTTGGGCATAAGCCATGGCGTAAATGCCGTGCTCGACCGTGTCGGCATAAATGTGCGGGACTCCGTATTCATCTCGATAAACGACGGTCTTTCCTTCATCGGCCGCTGAAGCTTCTGTCTCGCGGGATGCAGTAGAAGGCGCGACAATAGACAATTTTGCCAGGACGATTACCAGCCAAATCGAAAGCATTAACACATGCCACCGCGTTTTCATGTTTGATCCGATGAAGAGTGAAATCGTAACTCTGCTACGGGCGCATAGGGAACCTGTTTTTCGGAAATACTTACCCCACTCAACTCAAAGGCATAGCGCGGCAAAGCCGCAACCCAATAAAAGCCGATCACGACCACGCCGCCGGGTTGGCCATCCAACCAAAACGATTCGCCGTCGAAAGCGCATGATTCCGCCAAGTAGCCTGCTTTTATCTTTAGAGATACGCACAATTTGCCGCTTTTGTAATAGGATACGTAATCATGAAAAAAGCCCTCGTGATTTTAACCGCGTTCATCGTTGTGGCAGCCAATGTGCCCGCGAAATCTCCGCCCAAGCGCGGTCTCGATATCTATTTCATCGACGTCGAAGGCGGAGCTGCGACGCTGATTGTCACGCCCATGGGAGAAAGTGTGCTGGTGGACACCGGCTGGAAGCGGGATGACAGGCGCGACGCACTCAGGATTTTCAAAGCAGCACAGGCTGCGGGACTGAAACAAATTGACAATCTGGTTACTACGCACTTTCATCGAGACCACTATGGGGGCATCCTGGCACTCAGCCAGCTCATTCCTATCCGTACTTTTTACGACCATGGCCCGATGACCGAGCTGAAGGAAGACCCTCAATTTGCCCAGCTTTATGCCGACTACCTGAAGGCGACCGGTGGGACGCAGAAACAGCTTCGGCCTGGGGACACCATCCCGCTTCAGTCTGGAAAGAAGATTCCCATTAGTCTGATTTGTCTGTCATCAGCGCGCCAGACGCTGGCCCCTCCGCCAAACGCTCCGCCAAATCGGGCCTGTGCGGACTTACAACCAGAGCCGGAAGATCCCTCCGACAACGCTGCCAGTGTGGGGCTGCATCTCCGTTACGGGGCTTTCGACTTTCTTGACTTGGGCGACTTGACCCGCGCCATTGAAGCCAAACTGGTCTGTCCATACAATGTGATAGGGCAAATCGATCTGTATCAGGTTACACACCACGGTTTGAAGGCAAGCAATCTTCCCGTGCTGCTTGATAGCGTCCGGCCAACCGTCGCTGTAATCAACAATGGGGCAAAGAAGGGAGGAAATCCCGAGGTCTATGATCTTTTGAAATCAGTCGCCACCGTTCGAGACGTCTTCCAGGTGCATCGCAATCTGGACAGTGCCGAATGGAACAACGCTCCGGCGTACAACATTTCCAATCTTGGACCTGAAGAAGGCTGCGCAGGGTATGGAATACATGTTGTGGTAGCGGCAGACAGCAAATCCTTTGTCGTGCTCAATGAGCGTCCCGGGTCCGGGGCACTGCCAGGAAAGTATCGAGTGGAATAATAATTAAGAATGAAGAATGAAGCGTCATTCGTCATTTGTCACTAACATCGGTCATCGGGCGAAACGAATGACGAATGACGAATGACGAATGACCAATGACTAATGACGCTTTTCGTTCTTCATTCTTCATTCTTCATTCTTCATTCTTCAAGGGAGGGTAGTATGCCGTCGAGCCTGCCGGTGAGTTCCTCGAAAACTATGGCCGCTGTTGTTCCACTGATACTGGGCCTTCTCTTCATTATCGACATCTCCGCCGCTGAAGTCACGGTGAGGACGGTAGATTATAAAAGGTGGAAAAACAATCTGCAGCTCTCCAATGGGTCTGTTGAAGTGGTAATCACGCTGGACGTGGGGCCGAGGATCATCCGCTACGGGTACGTGGGTGAGGCCAACATCTTTGCCGAGTTTGAAGAGCAGCTCGGCAAATCTGGCGAAACGGAGTGGCAGATTCGCGGAGGACATCGCTTGTGGCATGCGCCGGAAGATTTAAAACGCACCTATGCCCTGGATAATTCTGCCGTGCGCTACGAAAGGCTGGGCAACTCGTCCGTTCGCGTCATTCAGCCGCAGGAGTCAATTACCGGTGTGCAGAAGGAAATGGACATCACGCTCGATCCGAACAGCTCGCAGGTCACCGTTGTGCATCGGCTTCGCAATGGCGGCTTGTGGGAGATTGAGCTGGCGCCGTGGGCGCTGTCGGCGATGGCTCCCGGAGGCGCGCTGATCGTCCCGCTGCCGCCAAAGACCCCTCATCCACAGGGCGTCGTGCCCAACCAGCAGATGATTATCTGGCCCTACACCGATTTGGCTGATTCCCGTTACCGTTTTGGAACCAAATATATTGTCCTCAAGCAGGACAAATCCAGAGGTCCGACCAAGATCGGACTGGCGCACCAGTTGGGCTGGGCCGCATATCTTCGCGACGGATATCTGTTTGTGAAAGGCTACCAACATCAGCCGGGCAAGCAGTACCCTGACTTTGGTTGCAACCTGGAGACATTCACCAACGAAAGGATGCTGGAGTTGGAGTCACTCGGCCCCCTCTCTCGCATCGCGCCGGCAGCGGCCGTGGAGCACACCGAACACTGGTGGTTGTTCAAAGGAATTCCCAATGAGACTTCGGATGAAGCGATCGACGCAAATATTCGAAAGCGAGCAGAGAACGTAGTGAGGCCCTAAGATTCGAGAGCTGAAGGCTGGCACACCGACTGAGCCGCGCGCGTCAGCAAGCGGACCCTCCCATATGTCGAATGTCTTTGATTTATTTGTTGGAGGGTCCGGTCCCCGACGCGCATGGATCAGACATTGGCCATCATGGCTGGGAGCTGGCAGCTAACTGCTGACAGCTTAACTGGAGCAACTATGCGACTGGTCACGTTTACGCTGAAGAAAGGTATTCCCAAAGAACGAGCGCCGCGATTTGGGGCTTTGATTGGCGACGGCAAGTACGTATTGGATTTCATGGCTGCTATTGAGTCGGAACAACCTCCCGCCAAGCCCATGGCAAGACCTAGGCTGCTGACTTGGTTTGATCTGGACGGAGATTGGCTGCCTAAGGCGCGCCAGCTCTTCGACAGCATTGTCAAAGACCGCGGGACGATAAAAACGCCGCGAAAGCAACGGATGCTGACAGTGCACAAACGCTCGGAGGTGCGCGTGCTGGCGCCCGTGCTGCGCCCGGGGAAGCTGATTGCAATCGGCCTCAACTACAGGGATCACGCCGCTGAAAGCAACCAACCGATCCCCAAGAGCCCGGTGGTCTTCTCCAAGTTCACCACGGCCGTGATCGGGCCCGAACAGCCAGTGATTCTTCCACCCATGTGCAGCCAGGTCGACTACGAGGCTGAATTGGCGGTAGTCATCGGGCGCACGGCCAAACGTGTGGCGCCCGAAGACGCGATGGACTACGTCCTTGGCTACACAAACTTCAATGATGTGAGCGCTCGGGATTTTCAATTCTCCGACGGCCAGTGGCAACGCGGTAAGTCCTGCGACACTTTTGCACCCATGGGAGAGTACATCGCTACCACCGACGAGATACGCGACCCGCAAAAGTTGTCGATCCAGTTGCGCCTCAATGGCCGCGCTATGCAGGACTCATCAACAAGCCAGATGGTGTTTGGTGTTCCTGAGCTGGTCTCATTCCTATCGGAAACCATCACTCTTGAACCGGGCGACATGATCGCCACGGGCACTCCACCGGGAGTGGGATTTGCTCGCAAGCCTCCGGTCTTTTTGAAGAATGGAGACCTGATGGAAGTGGAGATCGAAGGATTGGGCGTGCTCCGAAATCCGGTCAAGGCGGGATAATGAAGTTCGAAAGTCGAATGACGAAAGTCAGCGCCGCGAAGCGGCGCTATTGGAGAGACGCCCCGTTGGGTAGGCCGCCGCTACGGATATTTTCACAGGAGACTACGAAGTCAAACTCTACTTTTACGTCCATACCCGAGCTCGGCGCCGCCCGAAAGGATGTGGTCCACTCCGGTGGTAAAGGTCGCCTCGGCGGCAATGAACAAGCATAGTTTGCCTGCTTCTTCTATAGTTCCCATTCGCCCCACCAGTTGCGCCGCATCGCCGTCGGCTCGGCACTTGGCCGGTTCAGGCGCCGCATCGATGGCCTGCTGCCACAGCGGCGTATAAATATTTCCCGGCGAAACGGAATTGACGCGCACACCGTAAGCCGCTTCGTCAATCGCCAGTGCTTTGGTGAAGGCAGTAATCGCTCCCTTTGTGGCAATGTAAGTGGTCGCGTAAAGCTGCCCCATGGTCGCCACCAGGCTTGACATATTGATGATGTTGCCCTTTGTCTTGCGCAGGTGGGGGAGCGCAAACTTACACGCGGCAAAAATACTCACCAGGTTTAGATCGATCAGATCACGGAATTCTTGAATGGAAAACTGATCGATCGGCCTATGAGGCGGGTGCCAGCCGGCGTTGTTGATTAAACAATCGATGCGGCTGAAGCGGTCGCGGGCCGCATCGATCAGATTCCGGACCTGATCCACTTTCGATACATCGCATGGAATGAAGTGAGCTTCCCCTGGGCCCTGGGCGCTTAATTCGGAGGCCAGCGCTTCACCCTCATCTTTTCCGCGGGAGCAGAAGACCACCTTCGATCCGGCTCCGACGAATACTTGCACGCACCCTAGGCCAATTCCTTTGGTTCCGCCGGTAATGATTGTGACTTTATCGTGATATCGCATCAGAGCTCGTGTTTATAGCCCAGTGGGCAGTGGCCAGTGCTCGGTGTCCAGTGCTTCCAAGGATTTGGTATGGACGCCGAAGGCGTCAAATAGAATAGCCGGGGGCAGAGCCCACCTCAGGCGGGCGGCGCTCCCGGCTATACTATATGACGCCTTCGGCGTCTCCGATCTACGGCTTGCGATCCTCGCTGCCATATTGGGTTGCGGCCCCGCCGCGCCAGGTTGCCTGACTGCCGCGGCTCTGATTTTTGATCACGTTCCGCGGAACTGGGCGCCGCGCACTGAGCAGTTGGGGCCCTCTCCTAAACCACTAACCTGGCCTCTTTAACTGTCTGGATGAATTTCTCAAATTCATCGCCTCCATCCTCGGCAACATATGCGTACACACTGGCTAGCGCCCCATCGGGACGCGGCCCAAAAGCACGCAGCGGTTCCACGGTGAGTAGCACCTCTTTCGGCAGCGGATTGAAGGCACGCCGCAGCCCCTCGCAGGTCAGCGTTTCCAAAAGAATTACGGGCGTGGGACGCCGGCCCAGCAGCACCCGATGCGCCGCAGCGTTTGTTTCGGGTTTGTCAAAAGTGGGACTGTCTATCCCGACGATGCGTATTGACGGCACGGCGGCAATGCGATCGGCAGCCGCGCGTGTGACGTTTGGATAGTGATGATCAGCACCGTCGTGCATCGGATACCCTCGTTCGATCAGGGCTCCAAAGCCTGTAACAAAGAGCAGTGCGTCGCAGCCTGACATGCTATCGGGCAAATCTTCGACATCGATACGGCTGTGATAATCGATGCCGTCGATGATCTCGCGACGTGATTTGTGGGAAGGGCCCGTGGGTCTTGTCAGATCAACCACGCGCGCACGCGACGCCAGATACTGCCGCGGATCGACTTGGTCCAGCGTGGATCCATCCGCAAGCAAATGAAATGGCGCGTCAATGTGTGACCAGGTGTGGTTGGAAATGCCCAGGCATTTCCCTGACCGGTCGATCCCCACCACCCCGGACATCTGCCATTCATTGTCGCCGCCGCGCGCAAAGATATCACGGCGTTCAATTCTTGGAGCCTGTGGAACGTGGACATAATCTCTGGGAGAGAGGTCAACACGGATCAGTTTCATGAGGGAGCACCTTTCCAGTTGCCGAAGACTAAGTGGGAAGAATACAGCAACGATGTGTCAGTGTTAAGATCACGCCTCCACTAGCCTTGGAACGTTAGAAAAAATTGTAGCGCCGGCTGAATGTAGCGCCGGCCTCCGGCCGGCCTTAGAGTCTCTAGATTTTGAGAGCCAAAACTTTGTATTAGTCATCCAAGGAATTGGATGAGCAAGAAACTCTGATAACTCTAAGTACCTCTTGGCGGCCGACGAAACGTCAAGTTTCACAGGTACTTGCGTTCAGATTGGCCTGTGTTGTGGGGCATCGACCCGTGGCGTGCAGGCCGGGCACAGAAATTGCGTTCCTCTGTGAGATGGCTTTGTTCTGCTCTGAACTGTCTTCTTGTTTGCACGAATTTAATTTCCGGTATCACGTCTTCAGCCAAGGGTCTCAGCGATCTTTGAATACCTTTCCAGCTTGAAACGCACTTTAGGAGGCACACCATGAGGTTTCGCGGCCGTTTCCTTCTCACTATAGCTTTTGCAGTGGGCCTGTTTTGTTTGTTTGCTTCGACGGGTGTATATGCGCAAGCGGTGAAGGCCAGCCTCGTCGGCGGCATCACGGACAGCTCCGGAGCGGTCGTACCGGGCGCAGAAGTGACGATCACCGAAGTGGATACGCACTTCACCCGGACCGCCCTCACAAACGACAGCGGAAACTACGTCTTTGGCAACTTGGACCCAGGTAAGTACCGAGTCGAGGTTCAATTGCCGGGTTTCAAGAAGGCCGTTCGCGACAATGTTGATGTGCTGGTAAACAGCACGGTTCGCGTGGATTTGCAACTGCAACCAGGCGAAGTGTCCCAATCCATCGAAGTTGTCGCGACCACGCCTACCCTACAGACCGACCGCGCCGACGTGGGACGGAAAATTGAGACCAGACAAATCGAAGACATGCCTCTGCTGATGAACCGCAACTTTCAGGGGCTGCTCAATCTAGTGCCGGGCACCACCCCTGTTTTTCGGCCGCATTCGGAGTTTTTCAATTCCCAGGACAGCCTGTCAACCGAGGTGAACGGCCAGGGGCGCTATGCCAACAACGTTCAATTCGAAGGGATCGACAACAACCACCGCACCGGCCTGCTGACCGCACTGATTCCTCCCATCGAGGCTCTGCAGACAGTGGACGTGACTACCAGCAACTACGAGGCGGAGCTGGGCCGGGCCGGCGGGGCAGTGGTCAACATCGCACTCAAATCGGGCACCAACAATTTTCACGGCAGCCTCTTCGAATTCAACCGCATTAGCGCCACTGGCGCGAGAAACTTCTTCGCTTCGGTGAAACCGGTCACCGTGTTCAACCTGTTTGGAGGCACTATAGGTGGGCCGATCGTCAAAGATAGAACCTTCTTCTTCTTTGATTACCAGGGTATTCGGGATAGGCGCGGTGACGACACGATCGTTACCATACCGACAATGGATTTTCGCGGGGGGAACTTCAGCGCGGCGTCGACGACCATTTATGATCCTTCCACTGGAAACCCGGACGGCACCGGGAGAAAGCCGTTTCCCGGCAACATCATTCCCGAGAACCGCATCAGCCCCATTGCCAAGAGAATTCTGGCGCTGATTCCTCCACCCAATAGAGCGGGATTTTCCAGTAATTTTGAGAAAGCGACGGTGCGCAAGAAAGATATCGACTCCTTCGACACCAAAATCGACCACAAATTCAATGACACCAACACGCTGGCTTTCCGTTACAGTTTTCAGAAACCCACAGTCTTTGATCCCAGTTTGTACCCTGTTTTTGGCGGACCTAAAGCCGGAGGTTTTGCAGGGACCGGAGTTCAACGCGCGCAAAACGGGGCGGTCAACTACACCCATATTTTCAATCCCAGATTCATCACCGAGTTGCGTTTTGGTGTGATGCGCTACCGCAACGACGCCAAGAACGAGGACAGTGGGCGAAAGACCTCCGATGAGCTAGGCATTCCCGGCGTGAATTTGGATGACTTCACCAGTGGCATCACGGGGATCAATATCAATGGCTACAGCAATCCGATCATCGGCTTTTCGGCCAGCCAGCCATGGGTGCGCGCCGAAACCAACGTCGATCTGGTCAGCAACTGGACCAGAGTGGTCGGCAACCACACGGTCAAATGGGGAGCGGATGTACGGCGTAATCTGGATGATCTGCTGCAAACTCAAACATTCAGCCCCCGCGGGTTGTTCACTTTCAACCCGGGGCCGGCTGCTCTCAATGGCAACACCAACTCCGGATTCGCTAATGCCTTTGCCACTTTCTTGCTGGATCTGCCCAACTCATTTGGCCGCGATTTGCCCGGAATTTTCCCCACCTTCCGCCAGACGCAGCTTTTCACCTATTTCCAGGATAAGTGGGCGTTGACGCCAAAACTGACGGTGGACTTGGGCCTTCGCCATGAACTCTTCATGCCGCCCAAGCCGGCGATGCGCGCGGGATTCTCCAATTACAACCCGGCAAACAATAGTCTGGAGCTGGCGGGTGTTGGCACCATACCGGAAGATCTTGGACTGAAAACCGATTGGCAGAACTGGGCGCCAAGAGCTGGCGTCGCCTACCGGTTCAGCGAGAAAACCGTGATTCGGGCTGGTTTTGGAATCACAGTCGATCCGACTTATCCTGACGACAAGTGGGCTTTCAATTTCCCCGTCAAGCAAAACAACTCTTTCGACCCTGTGAATTCCTTCAGCGCCGCGGGTTCGATGGCCACGGGATTTCCGCCGCCGCTGTTGACCATCATCCCAGACGGCGGAATCATTCCCAACGCGCCGGCTCAAGTATTCCTGGCGTTGTCGAGGGACCTTCGCCAGGGCTATGTCCAGTCCTGGAACCTCACCGTTCAGCAGGCGCTGCCTTGGAAACTGACGTTTGAGGCGGGTTATGTCGCAAACCACGCTGTGGGGGTTCTTGATCGGCTTAACATCAACGCGGGGGTCCCAGGCCAGGGGGCCGCTGGGCAGCCTCTCAATAAATTGTTTGGCAGGCGAGCGGGAACTGACGTCTGGACGCCTCTGAGCTCCAATTACAATTCGCTTCAGGTTAAACTGGATCGCCGTTTCTCCGAAGGGTTTCTCCTCACGACTGCTTATACCTACGGTAAGGCTATCAACTATTCAGATGACAATGGCGGCCTCGGCAATCACATTATTATTCGAGCCAACCGCGGCCGTGCGGGTTTTGACCGCACGCAGTCGTTCGTGCAGAACTTCATTTGGGAACTTCCTTTCGGACCGAGTCACAACTGGCTGCAGTCGGGTCCTGGTCGTTGGATTCTGGGCGATTGGCAGATCTCCGGAGTACTTTCCGCTTATTCGGGCACACCCCTGGACATCACGATCAGTGCCACAAGTTTGAATGCGCCCGGCAACGGCAATCGGCCGGACGTGAACGGCGCCCCGGAGATCCTGGGCCACATCGGTCCGGGACGGAAGTATTTCGATGTAACCAAATTCGCTCCGCCCGCGCCGAACACATTCGGGAATGTAGGAAGGAATGTTCTGAGCGGCCCCGGTTACGTCAATCTAAACGCCGCGATTTTCCGCAAGTTCCCCGTTACCGAGCGAGTTATAGGTGAGTTCCGCGCCGAGGGATTCAATGTGCCCAACACCCCGCACTTCAATAACCCCAGTGGCAACTTCAGCGGTACCAGCTTCGGAGAAGTGAGAGGCGATCAGGGTGATGCGCGGAAGTTCCAGTTTGCTTTGAAGTTTTCGTTCTGACGCTGTTTTATTTCTCGCTTGAAAGCGGCTCTGCCGCCGTGTCGGGTGTCGGGTGTAAATTGTTAGCGCCAATCTGCTTTGTTAAGAGAAATGGTAAGGCACAAAGGTGCCTTCCAGGGGAAACTGCGCCGATAGTGGCCGTTTTCTGCTCGGTGAGATTTCCGAACGATTGCGATAATTCGACAAGCGCATCGAGAGTTAGACGATTCGCCCGACACCCAACACCTGACAGCTGACACCCGACACCCAACACCCAACACCCAACACCCACACCTTTCACCCAACGCCCGAACACTCGTCTTCCATCCCCAGCGCCCTAACTTCGAGACCCTTCACCCCCCCTTTCAAATTCGATCTTTGCGGCTTGGCATCTTTGCGTTAAGTTAGCACTGTACAGTGATTGACAATGCGAAGAGTCAACAGACGGCAGTTTCTATCTCTCAACCGTCGGATAGCCGCAGAAGGTGTGCAAGGAAGTAAGCCGCTGCCGCTGGGGAGAGGAGCCTCCAGCGAGAGTCCGGTTGCTTACGCACGCGGCTCTGAAGCACCTCACCGGCCCACCGGCCATTGGCTGCACGCTTACCGCACGGCAATGGCTTGTCGCTTTGAAGTGACACTACCGGCGGGAGCTTCAGCCGATCTTGCGGCCGCTCGTCAGGCGCTCGATCAGATTGATCGGCTCGAGGACCAGCTCACTGTCTATCGAGACAGCAGCGAGGTTAGTCTCATCAACAGAACTGCCGGCCGTCGTCCAGTTGCGGTAAAAAGTAATCTCTTTGGACTTCTGGAGTTGGCGCAGAAAATTCATGACGAGACTGAAGGCGCTTTTGACATCACTGCCGGACCGGTGATCCGCTGCTGGGGTTTTTTAAAGCGTCAAGGGCGCGTTCCTTCAACAGAGGAACTGGAGACCGCGCGCTCTCAGGTGGGAATGCGCCATGTGATTTTGGATGGTGCCAACCAGTCGGTAGAGTTTAGGCGCGCTGCTGTCGAAATAAACCTGGGAAGTATCGGGAAAGGCCACGCCCTGGACCGGGTTGCCGCCGGCATGCGAGCCCGGGCGGTACGGTCCGCACTCCTGAGCGGCGGAAGCAGCAGCTTGTGTGCCATCGGAAATGGCAGCGGCGGCGGTTGGCATGTGGGGGTCCGTCATCCACGTGCGCGGCGATCTCGCTTGGCGACCATCCGGCTGCAGGACTGCGCATTGGCGACCAGCGGCAGTGGCGAGCAATACTTCTTGAGCGAAGGAAAGCGTTACGGGCACATCATCGATCCACGATCCGGCATGCCGGCTGAGGGAGTCGCCGGCGTGACGGTGGTCGCTGCTTCGGCTGCAGTTGCCGACGCACTGGCGACTGCCTTTTTTGTAGGGGGACGACAATTGGCTGAGCGCTACTGTCGCGACCATCCCGGAGTACTGGTACTGATGTTGGAAGAAGGGGATTTGAATCCCGTGATCATCGGAGAAATCAGCGGCTGCACAATAGAGCTGGATTCCCGAGCGCGAGCGTGAGCGAGCGTGGAGAAGAGGGTAGGGTTATCTGCAGGCGTTTTTGCCTCGGCTTTTCTTCTGGTATAAGCTCATTTGGGGGGACAGTCTCTGAAGCGCTCCCGTAACTCGTTAGATTATCCCCGCGCGCCCTGAGAACGTGTGAAAAAATGCGGGCCATTTGTAGCGCCGGCTTGCAGCCGGCCTTCGACGGAGCGACCACAGCAGTAATGCCGGCCAGAGGCCGACGCTACAATTTTTTCACACGCCCTGACGGTCGCGGTACTGTTTTGGGAAACCCGTGCGTCCGCGGTTAGGCTAACTTGGCTGGCTTCGGCGCTGAAGTCATCGTTTATGGCTAATTCCGACGCGTCGCTCTCTTCACTTCAACGGTTTTCGCTGGTTCTGCTCCGCACGTTGATCGGCTGGCACTTTCTTTACGAGGGTTATTACAAGCTTGTGTTGCCCGCATGGACTCGCCAAGGACAGCCTCTCGGACACTGGACTGCGGCGGGTTATTTGAAAGGCGCGACTGGCCCGTTTGCCGGGCTATTCCACAGTCTTGCCGATCCGCGGTGGGGTTCGCTTGTGAATGGCGGAGTCGAGATTTTGCTGCTGCTAATCGGTCTTTCGTTGATTCTTGGTTTTCTTACGCAGCTTGGGTGCTGGGGCGCACTTCTGTTTTTGACTTTGGTTTACCTTGCCGCTATTCCAGTGCATGGAATTCCGCAGCAGGGAAGTGAAGGCACCTATCTGTTTGTGAACAAGACTTTGATCGAGTGGGTGGGTGTTTTAGTCTTAACATCGTTTCGAACTGGAGAAATTGCGGGGTTGGACTTGTTGTGGCGACGGCGTGAGTCGGGTGTGCGCGCCGAGGCGCTTTGATTTTTGTCCTTGGTTTCGTTGTCAGTTGTCTGTTGTCTGGGTCAGTGTTCCGCGGGTTTTGGAAGCTTACTTTAAAGGATGGAAAAACGGAGACCGACGCCTGAGTGAAAAAGCGACTATGAACAACTGACCACTGACCACGGACAACGGACGACAAAGAGGAAGATCAATCATGAACTTAACTGCAGAACAAAAAGCCATCGGCCGCCGGAATTTCCTGAAGGCGCTGGCGGGCACTCCGGCCCTGGCAGCGCTGGGCACGGCGGCAGTATTGGAAGGGCCAATCCGCGGAGGTCCCGTGAAGGCGGCCCTGATTGGCGCCGGCGACGAGGGAAGGGTGCTCCTCGGCCAGTGCCGGAAGGAATTCATCGATATCCGAGCGTTGTGCGATATCAATCCTAAGCATCTCCAACGCGCGTCGGATGCCCTGGTCAAAGCAGGCTGGCAGAAGCCCCGCTACTACGAAGACTTCCGCGAAATGCTTCAGAAGGAAGACCTGGAGGCGATACTCATCGCCGTACCGTTGTGGGCGCACGCCGACACCGCCGTGGGATGCCTGGAGGCTGGCAAGCACGTTCTCTGTGAAAAGATGATGGCTTGGGACATTCCTAGTTGCCAGCGCATGTTGGAAGCTTCCCGCAAGAATCGACGCCTTCTGGAAATTGGGTACCAGCGCTTTTACAATCCCATGTATCAGGCCGCATATGAGAATGTCATAAAGCCTGGATTGCTGGGAGACATGTATTATGCACGGCTAGTCTGGCATCGCAACGGTTCCTGGCGCAGAAATGAAGCTTCTCCCTCGCCCGGTTACAACCCCGGCAAGTGGGGTTATCCGGACTGGGAGCATCTGCTCAACTGGCGGATGTACCGGCGTTATTCCGGCGGGTTGATGGCCGAACTGGGCAGCCACCAGGTGGCAGTGGCTAACTGGTTTTTCAATTCTTCGCCCCATGCCGTCTACGCGTCTGGCGGAATTTACCGTTATAAGGATGGGCGCGAAGTCAACGATCATATCTATGTGACGTGGGATTATCCCAATGGCAGGACGGCGACTTTCACATCGATCCAATCGAATAAGTTCGATAATTATTACGAGCAGTACATGGGGACCAAAGGGACGTTGATTCTGTCGGGAGAAGCCGAAGCGTTCCTGTTCGAAGAAGGGGAGTCATCGCGGTCAACAACCATTGAGGTGACCAAGCAGACATCCGAACCGGTTATGGATGCCTCGGAGAGCCGCGCGGCAGACGCCGCAGGGCGCACCGTTGCCGGACACATGGAGGAGAAACTGGACCGCCTCGTCGGCTATCGGAACGAGATCTCTGGTCTCTGTTCCGCGATTCGAACCGGCATTCCGTTGCGCTGTGGCGCTGAGCGGGCCGTCAAATCAGCCACTGCCTGCATCCTCGCCAACGAATCGGCCGACAAGAAGGCGAGGCTGGAAATACCGAATGGAGCCGAGTAGGGGCGCCTGTGTGGCGGAAGGCGGAAGGCGGAAAGGGCAAGGCATATAGCACAGCGCGGCAAGGCCGCAACCCAATAAAAGCCGATCACGACCACGTTCACGTTCACGAGCACGTCCACGCCTGCGCGGACCAAAAATACATAATCGCTCACGAATCGATCGGTGGTAGTCGTGGACGTTGACGTGCTCGTGAACGTGGTCGGCTGTTCAGTGCCAAATTTTGGCGAAAGCGCGAGATTTCACCAAGTTAGAGAAATATAAAGATTTCGGAGCGACCCATGACCGTGTCATTGTCCCGTCGACGATTCGTTGTTGGTCTCGGAACGGCTGCGGCTGCGGCATTTCCAGTCGATGCTTTGGAAAGTATGCCGGAGCCATCGCCAAGGGCAGCATTTAAGTTGTCGGTAATCACCGACGAAATCTCTCAGGACTTCGGGCATGCGCTGGAGGTGGCTTCCAAGGAGTTTGGCTGCACGCACGTGGAACTGCGGGAGATGTGGAACAAGAACCTGATGCGAGCCGACGCCAAGGAAGTCTCCGAAGCGCGCCGGCTCTTGGAGCGCTACAAATTGCGTGTCGCCTGCATCGCGTCGCCCCTCTTTAAGGTCGATTGGCCGGGAGCGCCGGCTTCCAAGTTCAGTCCCCCGCGCGATGTGTTTAAGGCTGATTTCACTTTCGAGCAGCAGGACGAATTGCTGGAACACGCCCTGGACCTGGCGCGCACGTTTCAGACGGAACGAGTTCGTTGTTTTGACTTCTGGCGCCTGGAAGACCCCAAATCATATCGTGATGCAATCGATGCAAAACTGAAGAAAGCTGCTGCAAAGGCTGCCAAGAAAAACGTCATTCTGGTGGTCGAAAACGAGCCGTCGTGCAACACGGCGACCAGCGCCGAGGCGGCTAGGCTGCTGGCAGCCGTCCAGTCGTCGAGCTTGATGTTGAATTGGGATCCGGGAAATGCCGCCTCTCGCGGCGAGACGCCGTTTCCCGATGGGTACAAGCTTCTTCCCAAAAACCGGATCGGTCATGTGCACTGCAAAGATGTGGTGCGAAAGCCGGGTGGGGGCACTGAGTGGGCGCCCGTCGGCAAAGGTGTAATCGATTTTGTGGGAATGTTTCGGGCATTGAAGAAGGATGGATACCGGCATGCCGTATCTCTAGAGACTCATTGGAGAAACGCCGCCGGCAATCCAGAAGCCTCAACGCGCATCAGCATGGCGGGATTGAGAGACGCGCTCAGCCGCGCTGGCGCGCTTTGAAAGAGTCAACACAGAACTTGGAAACTCAAACTTGCGCAGGAAAAGACAGCCACGAATTTCGCGAATTTCACCAATGCAGAAGACACTTGGGTCTGTCCCAAATTCTCACCGCAATGGTGAAATTCGCGAAATTCGTGGCTGTCTTTTAGGGAAGTGAGGGGAATATGAATAAGCTCAAAATTGGGATCGTAGTAGGCCTTCTGGCGGGAGCAATTAGTCTCTCTCTTTTCATTCACGGCGCTTCGCCCGCCGATCAGAAGCAGGGCATCAGTGTTGTCAAGGACGATGCGGCGGGACGAGTGGATATTCTTGTCGATGGAAAACCATTTACGTCCTACATCCATCCTGCCAACGTGTACAAACCGATTCTCTTTCCCTTGCGAAGCGCAAACGGGAGCATTGTGACCCGGGGCTATCCGCTGGAACCCCGTGCCGGAGAAAGCAAGGACCATCCCCACCACACGGGCGTATGGTTCAATTACGGTGATGTCAATGGCATCGACTTCTGGGGTCATTCGGACGCTTCTAAACCAGAAGACAGAAAGAAAATGGGCGCCATCGTGCATCGTGACGTCAAGGACACAAAAAGCGGAAAGAACAGGGGCGAACTCGAGGTAACTGCCGACTGGGTGATGCCGGACGGCTCTACCATTCTGCGAGAGGAGACAGAATTCATCTTTCGCGCAGCTCCCGGCCTGCGCATTGTGGATCGCATTACCAAGTTGACGGCTCCGGACAAGCGCGCAGTTTTCAATGACACAAAAGAAGGAGCTCTCGGAATTCGTGTCGCCCGCTCGCTGGAACAACCCTCCAAGGGCGAGGGAAGGGAAAGCGGCAAAGCCACCGGTCTGTATCTGAGCAGCGAGGGGAAGACTGGGGATGAGGTCTGGGGTACTCGAGGCCGATGGGTCATTTTGACTGGAACGGTGGAAAACGAGCCGGTGACGCTTGCGATTTTCGATCATCCCAAGAATCCCGGTTTTCCCACATATTGGCATGCGCGTGGTTATGGGCTGTTTGCGGCCAATCCATTTGGCTGGAAGGAATTCAGC
>DASXTB010000414.1:0-12734 GCA_036505615.1 Acidobacteriota bacterium | reverse complement strand
AGGAAGCAGAACAGTGGAAGGCAGAGCTGAGAGCTAAGGAAAAAATGCTTGCACTAAGAAAACTCCAAGAAATCGCAGCTTTCTCAAGCACGAAAATACTCCACTGCCTGTCCCCTGCCTCCCGCCTCCTGCCTCCTGCTTCCCGCCTCCTGCTTTCTGCCTTCCGCCTTCTGCTTTCTGCTCGCCGCCTCCTGCCTCCTGCCGCCTGCCTCCTGCTTCCTGCTGCCTGCCTCCTGCCGTCTGCCTCCTGCCTCCTGCCTCCTGCCGTCTGCCTCCTGATTCCTGCCGTCAGCCAACTGCCGGCTCCCCTCACCAGGCCTGTGTACGAAATTTCACGAACGGCGGTACCGATTCGAGTGGATGGAAAGCTGGATGATCCTTCCTGGATGCAGGCTGCCGCGGTGAATCTGGTCAATAATCGAGATGGCTCTCCGGCTTCCTACAAGACTGAAGCCAGGATGCTGTTTGATGATAGGTTCCTATATTTCGCGTTCCGATGCCAGGATGAGAACATTTGGGCCACGATGAAACAGAGAGATCAGCACCTTTGGGAAGAAGAAGTGGTGGAAGTCTTCCTGCAGGCCGATCCGACGCAGCCAAGCTACATCGAACTAGAAGTAAATCCTCTGGGGACAATGCTGGACATTTTTCTCCTGGACATTCGAAAACCGCTGCACTATGAGAGCTGGAACAGCGAAAAGCTTCAGTGGGCAGTACAAGTCGACGGGACCGTAGACGGCAAGGGCGGAGACAAGGAGTGGACGTGCGAAATTGCACTTCCGTTGGAGGATGTCATCCCGGCTCCGCACATCCCCCCGCAAGCAGGAGATCGCTGGCGGTTGAACCTCTACCGAATCGAAAAGAAGCCGACGCCGGCTCTTCTAGCGTGGTCGCCCACACTTACCAATAATTTCCACGTGCCGAAGATGTTTGGGGAGATTGTTTTTCCGTAGCGACCGCGAAAAAACAAGAATCACTGCGACCTAGCGCGGCGGGGCCGCAGCCAGATACACCAGGGACGGCTGCAAACAGCAGACTCGAGACGCCCAAGGCGTCACATAGAATAGCCGGGGCCAGAGCGCGCCTTTTGCGCGGCGCCCGCGGCGTGCGCTATTCACCAATGGCGTGCACCCCGAAGGGGTGCGATAGGAATCGCAGAAATACTTCTTTTGTGCAAGACCCGTCTCGGATCAATCATGGAGAAATCTTGTAGCACCCCTACAGGGCGCGGAGGTCAATATGGGTTGTCGACCGGGGCGCCGCGCAAAAAATGCGCTCTTCCCCCGGCTACTCTCTTTGACCCCGCCTAGCGGAGTCTAAAGCAAGAATCGTTACGCGCGGCAAAGAAACTGACGATTAGCATTACAGGAAACACTGGGAATTTTATTAACCCTGTAACATGCACCGATTTTTTCAGGTATCAAGAATGAGAATCATGGTCACCTTGCTAATGTTTGTATCGTTCTTCGCCTTGATTCCGCCGATCCGCGGTTCAGCGCTGCCGCAGGCGAAGCGACAGGTGATCGACACACACACGCACTTTTTGCCGTTCCCACCGGACCTGAAGCCGGTTTCTGAGGCCACAGTACGCCGCGCTGTTCAGATCATGGACGAAAACGGCATCATAAAGGCCGTGGATCTGAACGGCGGGTTTGGCACGGCTTTGAAGAATCGAATCGCGCTCTACAAAAAGATCGCGCCTGGCCGCATCGTCGTGTTCACCAATATAGATTCTTCCAAGGTAAATGACCCGCAATTTTCCAAGATAGCGATGGCCAATCTGGAGGAAGCGTCTCGCGCCGGCGCAAGTGGGCTGAAAGTTTTCAAGTCTCTGGGGCTGGCCTACAAAGACACCAACGGCAGGTTGATCCGCTTTGACGATCCGCGCTTTGACGCGGTCTGGGCCAAGTGCGGTGAATTGGGATTCCCTGTGTGGTTCCATATTGGCGACCCGGCCGCTTTTTTTCGACCCCCGACTCCAGACAATGAGCGCTACGCGGAATTGAGCGTACATCCGGAATGGAGCTTCTACGGGGATCAATTTCCGGCGCGCGAGGAACTGCTGGCTCAGATGGTCAACGTGCTGCTGCGGCATCCCGAGACAACTTTCGTGGGCGTTCACTTTGGGAATAACCCTGAAAACTACCGTTACGTGGCCGCCGTGCTGGAGCGTTGTTCCAACTTCAATCTTGACACCGCGGCGCGCGTGGGTGAAATTGGCCGGCACGACCCGGTGAGGCTGCGAGATTTTTTCCTCAAGTATCAAGACCGTATCTTGTTTGGCAGCGATGTCGTATACGGTCCGGACAACATCGATCTCGGCGTTCCCATGCCGGGCAAGCGGACCGACTCTGACGCCAAGGCTTTTTTCGACACACACTGGAAGTTTTTTGAAACGTCAGCTCGCAACATGGACCATCCTTCTCCCATCCAGGGAAACTGGAAGGTAAACGCGATCAATTTGCCCGCCGCCGTGCTGAAGAAGTTCTACCTGGAGAACGCGCAGAGACTAATTCCGGGGATGAAATAGCGATCCGTGGTCCATGGTCCGTTGTCAGTCGTCCGTCGTCAGTGGTAGCGATCTAACGATTTTCCTCCCATTCCGCCTTCACCGTGTCGTCCGTGTCACAATATAATGGTGCCAATGGATACGACTACTGCGGTGTCTGAAGTACGTGTGGAAAAAGCGAAGGCGCTTTCTTTGTCCCGCACGTTCCAGGCATTTCGTTACTCTGACTTCAGGCTGATGTGGCTGGGCGCTTTTACTTCCACCACAGGCACCTGGATGCAGATGGTAGCCCAGTCCTGGCTGGTCTTAAACCTGACTGGTTCAGCTTTCTACCTTGGGCTGACCGGCTTTTGCGGCGATCTTCCGATTCTCTTGTTCACGCTGGTTGGAGGCGTCACGGCGGATCGCATCGACCGGCGCAAGCAGTTGCTGACCTCTCAATACGTGCAGATGGCCAGCGCCTTCATTTTGACGGCGCTGGTCTATTTCGGGTGGGTGCGTATCTGGCACATCCTGACTCTGGTCTTTGCCGCGGGCACGGCGCAAGCCTTTGGCGGCCCGGCATACCAGGCGTTGATCCCCGGGCTGGTCAAGCGCGACGACGTGCCTAACGCGATTGCGTTGAACTCGATTCAATTCAACCTGGCGCGTGTTGTCGGACCGCTTCTAGCCGCCGTCGCCATGGCCTCGGTAGGCGCGTTGCTCTGTTTTTTTCTTAACGGCCTCTCCTTTATTGCCGTCATCATTAGCCTCTATTCAATTCAAGCGACCTTTAAACCGGAGAAGACAAAAGAATCAGTCCTGGCGGGAATGAACAAGGGTTTTGCGTTCGTTAAAGAACAGGGCGCTCTTTGGCAGTTGACTGTGCTGGGTTTTATCAGCACGTTTTGCGGCATTCCGCTGCTGACGCTGCTGCCCGTTTTTGCCCGCGACGTTTTTCAGATGGGGGCTACCGGCTACTCCACCATGATGTCGGCTTCAGGCGCCGGCGCCATTACAGGTGCGCTGCTATTTGCTGGTTTGGGGCACGTGCGGCGGCGCGGGATTTTTACGCTGCAAATACAAGTCATCCTGGCTCTGTTCCTCGGCATCTTTGCGGTGTCCAGAATCGCGGCGCTTAGTTACCTGGTGTTGTTTCTTGGGGGCGTTTGCCTGATGGCGCTGTTTGCGTCGATCACTTCACTGGTTCAACTGGCCACGTCCGAACAGATGCGCGGGCGGGTGATGAGTATTTTTATGCTGGCTTTTCGCGGTGGAATGCCTCTAGGAAATCTGGCAGGCGGTTTTCTTGCCTCACGCTTCACGCCTTCGGTGGCTCTTATTTCGCTTGGTGCGCTGCTCGCATTGGTGGCGATAGGCTTCATGGTCTCCGGAAGCGGAGTGAAGAAGCTCTGACGGAATAACTGAGTGCCGCATTCCCACAAAACCGTTGAGATTCCCTTGGTGGGTTAGCTATTCTTTCGAGACGAGACTCGGTTTGGGTGACTATCCCTCTCTCGCTTGAGGTTCTGAGAATGAGCTGCCGATCCCAACATTCCAGCTGGCGCCCAAATACCAAAATCCCAGGCTGTGGGCTACTCTGCATTATCCTTTTTTTCAGCCTGAGCAATTTCGTCCATGGACAAGCCCCAAACCCGGTACCGACAATAACGGGAATTAGTCCCGCATCGGTGGGAGCGGGAGGGCCCGCTTTCACGCTCACAGTCAACGGCACCAACTACGTCAACGCTTCCGCTGTGCAATGGAACGGCTCCAGCCGAACCACCACATTTGTCAGCGGCACACAACTGACTGCGTCAATTTCGGCTGCCGATATCGTCGCTGCCGGCACCGCGACGGTAACTGTCTCCAACCCGGCACCCGGCGGCGGCACATCAAACGTGGTCGCGCTGACAATCAATGGGCCGATTTACTTTGCTCAATTCGGCAACGGCGGAAATTTCATCTCCTCAATAGTGATTGTCAACCCCTCCGGAACCGATATTGCCAACGGATCCGTGAGCCTTCTTGACGATCAGGGGCTGCCCTTGTCCGTTTCGTTCAACACTCAGCCTCCCAGTGATAAGGTCGCTTTCACGATCAAGCCGCTTGGGACGGCAAGCTTCACCTCGGATGGTCTGGGAAGCGTCGTGATTGGCTCGGCACGAGTGAGCGCCAGCGTTCCGGTGGCGGGAGTGATACGGTTCTCGGCTCCAGGACTGGGCATTGCCGGCGTGGGAGAAAGTGTCCCACTTTCGGTGCTGATGACTCCCATCGAGCGGAACGTTGTCCGGGGCCTGAATACCGGGATTGCCGTTACCAACACTCAAACCATCCCGCTCCAGTTGGCGTTGTCGCTGCGGGGGTTGGACGGCGTGGAAATAAATTTCGGGTCCGCCTCCCTGACTTTGCCTTCAGGCGGGCATCTGGCTAAGTTTGTAGATGAGTTATTTACCAAAGCCGACACCCGAAATTTTCTGGGAACGCTAGTTGTTACCGTGATAACTCCGAACGGAAAGATATCCGCCACGGCGCTTCAGCTAGGAGCGAACCCCGGAGAGTTCACAACGCTGCCGGTGGTGCCTATTGAACCTGTACCCACAAACTTGCAATTGTTTTTCGCACAATACGGCAATGGAGGCGGGTTTATTTCTTCGCTCTTTCTGACAAATCCGCTCAGTTTGTCGATCGACGGCAGCGTGACTTTCTTTGACGACAACGGCAACCCGCTGTCGGTTTCAATTAACGGGCAACCGGCCTCGGGCAAAGCGGCTTTCAGGATCCCGCCGAAAGGAGGAGCGGTTTTTACCACCGACGGTCAGGGAAATTTAATTGCCGGATCCGCCAGAGTCATTGCCTTCACCTTCAGCGGCAGCAACGCCGTCGGTGGAGTGTTGCGATTTTCCGCCCCCGGATCGGGAATTGCCGGGGTGGGCGGAGTCGTTCTCCCCACCTCCGGATTTATTATTCCCGCCACGAGAAGTACATCCGGAAATTTCAGCACCGGGGTGGCAATCACTTCAAATTTCCTTCCCGCCACGCTCACTCTGACTTTGAGGAATAAGAATGGAGATCCGGTAACCGGCGGCCAGGTAACTCAGCAGCTTCCTGCCAATGGCCATCTGGCCAAATTTATCCAGGAGCTATTTCCCACCGCAGACACGCGCGAGTTTGAAGGGACACTCACGGTCACGGCCTCCGGCGCAACGGTAGCCGGAACAGCAATCCAGCTCGGCTCAAAGCCCGGCGAGTTTACCACTCTACCCGTCAGCCCGCTGCGGTGAGAAGCTGAATAGCGGTCTCTGGCATGAACAGTCTAAATATGTTATGTTCTAATTGTCCTAGCGCGGAGGAAACCAATGCAAGTCTCTATTTATCTCAACCAGAAGATCGTCAGGAAAGTGGACAAGATCGCAAGAAGCGAGCGAAGGAGCCGGTCAAAGATTATTGAGCATCTCCTCGAATCATCCCTTCAAGGGGTCGAAGCGGGGGGGCCAATGCACGCGCTTGCCGGAAAATGGAAGGATAGACGGCCGGCCAAACAAATAATTCGAGAGATCTACCAAGATCGGGGCCGCAATCGCCGTTCCGAGCGCATGATCTCGTGATTTACCTTCTCGACACGGATACCATTATTTTCTTTTTGCGTGGCAACCCTTCAGTCGCCAGCAAGATTCGAAACGTTGGAGACTCAAATATCGCCACCACCACCATCAATCTGGCCGAACTGTATTTCGGCGCCTTTAGCTCGACGGAAGTCGAACACAACATCCAACTTGTCGATGCATTTCGCCAGGAGACACGTGTGTTCGCGTTCGACACTGCGGCAGCCGTCGCGTTCGGTCAGGTAAAGGCCGATCTGAAGCGACGCAAGATTCCACTTAATGACTCCGACCTTTTGATTGCCGCGTCTGCCCTCGCCACAAACTCGGTCTTGGTGACCAACAATGTGCGGCACTTCAAAAGAATCGAAGGGCTTCGGTGGGAGAATTGGGTTCCACAGTGAGATGATCTCAGGCGGAGAAATGGTCGAAATCTCTCACCCACCAAAGGGTAAAAGGGGAGCTCCGTTGACAGATGCGCGCAGGGACCGTATCGTAGCTGCAAAGAGTGCCGCGAAACGGTTGACTTAAGAAGCTAGACCCGCGGATGGCCGTTAAGGCCAACCTTTCAATTAAAAAACGAAACAAGGAGAAAGTCCAATGGCTCGAAGATTTCTGATCTGCTTAATCACGGCTGCGGTATTGATGTTGCCGGCATCCGCGCAAACCGTCGATGAGATTATCGCCAAGAACATCCAGGCGCGCGGCGGGATGGCGAAGCTTAAATCGATAAAGACTATGCGCATGACCGGGAGAATGACGGTGGGTCAAGGCATGGAAGCGCCCATAGTCCTGGAGCAGAAGCGTCCCAAGAGTATGCGAATGGAGTTTACGATTCAGGGTATGACGGGCATTCAAGCCTATGACGGCAAGACGGCTTGGATCGTGATGCCCTTCCAAGGCAAGAAGGATCCCGAGCTCATGCCTTCCGAGGCGGTAAAAGAATTGGAGCAACAGGCCGATTTCGATGGCCCTCTGGTTGACTATAAAGAAAAGGGCAATCAGGTTGAGTTGATAGGCAAAGAGTCCGTTGAAGGGACAGAGGCCTACAAGCTCAAGGTTACATTGAAGGGCGGTGACGTGCGCTATTTCTATCTGGACAAAGATTCCTATCTGGAAATAAAGGCAGAAAGCAAGCGAACAATCCGCGGAACCGAAGTGGAATCGGAATCCGCCATTGGCGATTACAAGGAGGTCGAGGGCCTTATGTTTCCGCACTCGCTCGAGATAGGCGCCAAAGGGAGACCGGAAAAACAAAAACTTACGATTGAAAAAATTGAAATTAACCCGCCGGTGGACGACGCGCGCTTCAAAATGCCTGAAGTGACCAAGCCCGAACACAAGCCGGAAGAGACGAGGCCGCCGGAAGTAAGGAATTAGTCAACGGTCATCTCGTACAGATGGCCCGGTAGGCCGTCTCCTGGAGTTTCTACATTTCGACGACGTAGATCGGTCTTACATGACCAGGGATAACGGCTCCGGAGGAGCCTGGCGCCACGAAGAGGTGTGAAAATGTCAATCACCCGAACTAAATTTTGTCTGGCTGTGCTCTTCCTGCCGGTCCTCACCCTTCCCGTCTTCGGGCAAAGTACTCCACCCGGCTCGGAAGCGATAAAAATTGACTCGGACACCTTTGCCGGGCTGGATGCGCGGCCCATCGGCCCCGCCGTCATGAGCGGCCGCATCGCTTCAATCGATGCCGTGACCGAAAAGGGCCGCCTGACAGTCTACGTCGGGTCTGCCAGCGGAGGTGTCTGGAAGTCCGTCAATGGCGGAAATACTTTCAAGCCCATCTTCGACAAATACACGCAGTCGATCGGCGCTGTCACGATCGATCCTTCCAACCCAAAAACGATCTGGGTGGGCACCGGTGAGTCATGGGTACGCAACAGTGTTTCAGTGGGAGACGGAATCTATAAAACTACCGACGGCGGCGATAACTGGCAACGAATGGGGCTTGAGGATTCCGAGCATATCTCGCGCATACTGGTCGACCCGCAGAACAGCGATACTGTTTATGCTTGTGCCACCGGTCGTCTCTGGAATTCTAATGCAGGCCGCGGCGTTTACAAAACCAGCGACGGCGGCAAAACATGGCAGAAGGTTCTATTCGTCAACGAAGACACTGGCTGCGCCATGATTACGATGGACCCGCAGGACTCAAAAACACTCTACGCCGCCATGTGGCAGTTCCGCAGAAAGCCCTACACCTTTACCTCCGGCGGGCCGGGGAGTGGTTTGTTCAAGAGCGCAGACGGAGGCGCTCACTGGAAGAAACTGGCGAAGGGCCTTCCGGAAGGCGATCTCGGCCGCATCGGCATTGCCGTGGCCTCCTCACGAGCCAGCGTGGTTTATGCTACGGTAGAAGCCAAGCACAGCGCGCTGTTCCGCTCGGACGATCTCGGCGAGACCTGGACGGAAATGAACTCCGGGCAGGCAATTGTAGCCCGTCCCTTCTACTTCGCCAACGTGTACGTCGATCCAAAGGACTATAACCGCGTATACAAACCTGCCACCGGCCTGGTAGTCAGCGACGACGGCGGCAAAACTTTCGACGGCATCGGCGGGAGGGTTCACAGCGATTTCCATACCATGTGGATTAATCCTGCCAACCCTGACCAGATTCTTGTAGGCACCGACGGCGGCCTTTATAGCTCGGAGGATCGTGGCAATCGCTGGCGCTTTATCGCCAATTTGCCGCTCTCGCAGTTCTACCACGTCAGTTACGACATGGAACGGCCTTACAACGTGTACGGCGGCCTGCAAGACAACAGCACCTGGTACGGGCCCTCGCGAGCCGTCAGTGGAATTCAGAATCGCGATTGGAGGAGCGTTTATGGCGGAGACGGTTTCTGGGCTTTCCAGGATCCGTTGGATCCCGATTACGTGTACGCGGAGTACCAGGGAGGCAATCTGGCTCGCATCAATCGAAGGACCCTCGAAACCAAGGACATCAAGCCCTTCCCCGAGGCCGGCGAAAAAAAATTTCGCTTCAATTGGAACGCGCCGATTCAAGTCAGTCCGACCAGGAAAGGGACTATTTACTTTGGTTCGCAGTTTCTCTTCCGGTCCAGAGACCACGGCGACTCCTGGGAGCGCATTTCTCCCGATTTGACCACCAACGATCCGGCCAAGCAGAAACAGGAGGAATCGGGCGGCCTGACCGTAGACAATTCTGACGCAGAAGCTCACACCACCATCTATTCGATTTCCGAGTCCCCCAAAAACGGCAACGTCGTTTGGGCCGGCACCGATGACGGAAATCTTCAAGTGACACGCGACAGCGGCAAAAGCTGGACTAACGTAACCGGCAACGTACCGGGACTTCCACCCAACACTTGGGTTTCGACCGCTGAAGCCAGCCGCTTTGATGAGGCGACTGCTTATGCCACATTCGACGGGCACTCCAACGGAGACATGAAAACCTATGTCTACAAGACAACCGACTACGGTAAAACTTGGCTGCCGCTGGCAACTCCGGACATTACGGGTTATGCCCACGTAATTAAGGAGGACACGGTCAACAGAGATCTGCTCTTCGTTGGAACCGAGTTCGGTCTGTTCATTTCTCTGGACGGCGGCAAGCAGTGGGCGCAGTTCCGAGGTGGAAATTTCCCCAGAGTTGCTGTCCGCGACATCGCCATTCACCCTCGCGAGTCGGATCTGATTCTGGCCACCCACGGCCGAGGCATCTGGATAGTGGACGACATCACGCCGCTGCGCGCGCTCACGCCGGCGGTCCTGGCGATGGATGCAACATTTATCCAGAGCCGGCCGTCCGAGTTAACCATTCCTGCCTCTGAGTTTGGTTTCAATGGCGATGCCGAATACGATGGCCGCTCGGCGAGCGACAAGGCTCTCATCACTTATTACCAGAAGAAGCGGCACATCTTCGGAGATCTGAAATTCGAAATCTATGATTCGTCCGGCAAGCTGGTCTCTACCATCCCGGGCAGCAAGCGGCGCGGGTTGAACCGTGTCGATTGGTCGATGCGTATGAAGGCTCCAAAGGTGCCGCCGGCGGCGGCGCTGGTGCCAAACTTCTTCTCATTTGTCGGCCCGCGCGTCATGGAAGGCACCTACACGGTCAAGATGGTCAAGGGCAAGGACACGTACACGACCGAGTTGAAGCTCGTCCCCGATCCACGCGCCAACCATACCAGAGACGACAGAGCCGTTCAGTTTGAAACCGTCATGAAGCTTTACGGCATGCTGGGAAACCTTACCTATTCGGTTGACACCATCGCCGATGCGCGCGACCAAAGCAGAGACCGTGCCGGTAAACTTGCGTCGGACGATCCAACCCGCCGGTCGCTGGAAGACTTGGCTAAATCGCTGGAAGC
This sequence comes from Acidobacteriota bacterium, assembly GCA_036505615.1. Lineage (GTDB taxonomy): Bacteria > Acidobacteriota > UBA6911 > JACQSX01 > JACQSX01 > DASXTB01. The sequence continues at coordinate 2,301 of DASXTB010000414.1, read as the reverse complement.
AATCCGCTCCAGACTGGTTGCCACCAGAGAGGGAGGCGGGATCACGGGCGAGGAGAAAATTCGCGAGCAGATGGGCAGCCTCTACGGTTCGGTGAACGGATATGAGGGGAGGCCAACACAATCACAGATCCGCCGCATGACCGCTCTGGGCAAGGAATTCGATGCGGTGGTGGCGGAGTTCGATGCTGTGACAAGGAAAGAACTTCCGGCGCTCAACGCAGCGTTGGAGGCCAAGAAGATCGACCCCATTCGGCTTCTGACCCGAGCGGACTGGGAAAAGAAGCAGCAACAGTAAAAGCGAGCCGCGGATTACGCCGATCAACGCGGATAACTTCGGGAGCGGAAGAGGGGCCCTGACTTACAAAGTATCGCTCTTCCACATTCGCACCGCCACTCTCACGCTTCCGAAATTTGCGTAATTCGTGCAATTCGCGGCCTGCCTTTTCCGAATTTGTGAATCATCCAGGGTCAGGGCGCAAAAAGAAAGAAATGTAAGATCAGACGTGACAGGCATCACAAAAGCCTTCCTTCGCCGAAGCCTCTCCACAAACTAATCTCCTCTACCCTCGCCGTGGTGTGTCAACCAAAAGTGCTCGGTACAGTCCAATGACAGAACGGCAATGGGGTCCCACGAAGGAAAGGACAATGAAAAGACTTTTAGGAATTCTGGCACTGGCAATGGCTCTTTTTGGAGCTGACGCAACCCTTAGCGCCTCAGGCGCGAAGATGGAAAGGAAGGGCGAAAGAAAAGAGCATCGAGGCGAAAAGCTGGAAAAAACGGGAGAGCACAAGGAGAAGACAGGTGAGAAGTTAGAGTACAGAGGCGAAAAGCTGGAAAACAAGGGAGAAAAGGTTGAAAACAACGGCGAGCGGATGGAAAAGCGAGGCGAGAAGACCGGGAACAAAGCCCTGGAGAGGAAGGGTGAAAAACTAGAAAACACCGGAGAGAAAGTGGAACACCGCGGTGAGAAGCTGGAGCACAGAGGCGAAAAGAAAGAGCATCGCGGCGAGAAGCTGGAGCGCAAAGGCGAGCACATGGAGCATCGAGGTGAAAAGCTGGAAAAGAGAGGGGAGCACAAGGAGAAGAATTAGTCTCGCAATCACAGATGAGCCCCGAAGAGCAGCCAGAGTTCAAAAAGTGAGGAAAAGTTGATTTCATCCGTACGGGCGACCCTGTGTGGTCGCCCGTTTCCCAATAAAGGCGTACTGGTCCGGGCGGCCACTCAGGGCCGCCCTTACAAACACGTTTGCGACTCTGTGGCACGACTTTCGACTTTGGACTTTGGACTTAAGGAAAAGGACTTTGCCAGATAGCGTAGCCGATAAAAAATGGCCCCATCGACTGGATGTACTGCGCCGTCTGGCGCGTTTTGCGCATAGTCTGTACGATGTGTGACAGAGGGTGCAGCTCCTTCCCCACCAGGCCGATAACGAATTCGTTGTCCCTCACGTCCAGACCGTGACACGCCAGACGGATGTCGTGAGCGAGGTCTGCTTCGCCGTAGGCGCGGCCGATGGCGGCGTGTTCTCGAAGGACGCTAGTCTGTTCTTTGGGATCGAGCCGGGCAAACTCACCCGTGCGTCGCAGAGGATACCAGATGGCCCAAGGCCATTCCCGGTTCAGCACGGCGCGGCGCGGCTTCAGAAGCAGCCAGTCTTCCAAGTCCGATTCGTAACCGCTTGAGTAGGTGCGCCCCAGCATCGTGTACTCTGGCTTATGCTTGAGCACTCGAAAGGCCTCGGCATTAAGAAGTTCTCGGGCCTCCGTCACAAAGAAGGCGGGATCCTCGCTCATGGCGAGAATCCCCACGCCTTTGGGATCGTTTATATCGTGGTAGAGTACGGCCTCCACTTCTCTTCGCTGGATTTCACTGATCAGGACGCCGGCCTCGGCACACCCTCCAAAGACCTGAAGTTGCATGAAGAGACGCTTGCTCGACGTCTGCTCGCTGCCGCCACGCTCGGCGCCCTTCTCGTTGACATCGATGTGCTGCATCGTTCCTGATTCCATGGCGGCTAATTTATCACTGGATCAGAAGCGGTACAGTCAAATTTTCAGAGCCGGAATTTTCCATGGCCTCGACAGCCAGGCGGATTCTGGGTGCTGCGTGGTGTCCGTGGTGTCCATGGTGGTCTAAAAGAGCTTAACCACTAAGGACCTAGCGCGGCAGAGCCGCAACCAAAGATTGCAATAGCGGCCGCAAGCCGTAGACGGAGACGCCGTAGGCGTCATAGAGTATAGTGGGGCAGAGCGCGCCTTTTGCGTGGAGCTCCCGGTCTGCGACACCCATCAAGGGTATG
>DASXTB010000413.1:0-4208 GCA_036505615.1 Acidobacteriota bacterium | reverse complement strand
GGCAAATTCCGCAATGAATTCTTGAACACGAATATCTTCAGCTGATAAAAGCGGAGCCTCGAAAGCGTTCTTTAGTCATGACAATTCGCGGGAAACGAGATTGCTCGCTCCGCTGAGTCGCGACTCGGTTATTCTTTCCATACCGGGCCATCGGGATACCGGTATGCCAGCAAAGTTGCGGGAAGGATCTGGGTGCTGTACCCAGGTTTTTGAGGCAGCAAGTAGTGTCCGTTAACCACACGAGCGGGATCAGCAAAATGTTCATGCAGGTGATCCACAAATTCGGTGACACGATTCTCCAGTGACGCTGATACGCGCAGGTAGTCAAAGATGGCCAAGTGCTGCACGCATTCGCATAAGCCGACTCCTCCCGCGTGAGGGCAGACCGGGATATTAAATTTCGCGGCCATCAGCAATACCGCGAGATTCTCGTTCACTCCCGCAACCCGGCAACTGTCAATCTGGCAGACGTCGATGGCGCCTGCCTGCATGAACTGTTTGAACATCACCCGATTGTGACAGTGCTCACCAGTTGCAATGCGAACGGGAGAAGCCTCGCGGCGAATGCGAGCGTGGCCCAAGATGTCATCCGGGCTGGTCGGTTCCTCCATCCACCAAGGGTCTACTTCAGCCAGTTCTTTCGTGCGCTGGATTGCCTCGGTGACTCCCCACTTCTGGTTGGCGTCCATCATCAACCTGTTATGCGGACCGATTTCTTCGCGCATCAGCCGGGCGCGGCGAAGATCATCGGCAGGGTCGCCACCCACCTTTAATTTGAACCCGGTCCAACCTTGGCTGAGAGATTCTTGGCACAGCTGCCGAATTTTGTCGTCGCTAAAACCGAACCAACCTGCGGATGTGGTGTATGCCGGATAACCGTGCTCTTCCAGTTCTTGCAGGCGGGTGGCCTGGCATGCGGTGCGCGTCTTCAGGAGGTCAAGGGCTTCCTCCGGAGTGAGGGCGTCTTCAATGTATTTAAAGTCGACAGAATGGACAATCTGCTCGGGCTCAAAATCCGCGAGGAGCTTCCAGAGCGGCTTGCCTTGCGTCCGCGCATACAGGTCCCAAACGGCGTTGATAAGGGCTGCCGCCGCCAGATGGATCACGCCCTTTTCTGGGCCGAGCCAGCGGAATTGACTGTCTTCGGTGAGTTGCCGGGAGAAAGCGACAGTGTCATCAGTCAGGGAAGATAAATTGCGACCTCGCACAAATCGCGAGAGATACTGAAGCGCTAACACGCACAACTCTGTGCCATGGCCGAGGGTGAAGGCGAGGCCGTATCCCTCGACACCGGCATCCGTTTCCAGGATGCAATACGCGGCTGAGTAGTCGGGATCTCTGTTGACCGCATCCGACCCAATTTGCTGTCGCGATGTGGGGAAGCGCAGATCGAGAACGCGGACGTCGGTGATCTTAGCGTCGCTCAAACGGGATCAAGTCTCCTTTGAAAAGGTTCTTAGGCTCGGTCCAGCCTCAATCAATAAGGAACACGGCTGCACTTACAAGCTCTGCATGCGACCTATAAATGCCGGGATGAATCTAACGATTCCCTGGGCTTTTCTCATCCGCCCAATCTAATGAGCGGTCACTGGGAGCAAATTACGAGGTTTCATTCTACAAAAGTCCCGATCCAACAATGAGATTCATAGTTTTCTATTCCCGAAACAGTAAATTTGTCAATAAAAATCATATTAATGGGTTGGCCAACTGCGGGGTGATGCAAATGGAGGATGAACGTGCGGGCTCAGGTGGCCAGCTTAGTCCGTCTTTGCGAGATGCCTCCGATCGCTTGCGAAAGCTGAAAACTCGCTTGTTTCAGGCTTTGTCGCACAGTAGTTGGCGTGGTGGTATCGCCGATTCGACGAATGTAGGGGACAGTCAATGCGGCAACTGCATACCCATATTCATCCAAAATCGGACAGCTAACGTTGATTACTCCTTCGACCTGGTAACTTTCTTTCTCCTCATATCCTCGCAGCTTAATGGCGGCTAGATGCGAAGCCAAATCCCGCGGAGCCGTCGCTTTGTTATGTTTGCACCAAGCTCGTATTGCCCGTGCGCATAGCTCTTGCGTCTGATGAGCCAGGATGACGTGACCCGTTGCGGCGCGCATAACATCCACAACTGCGCCAGCCTTAACATAGAAGCCCGTGCTAACCGGCGAATCCACTTGGGCGATAATCACAACCTGATCGCCATTGAGCACGCCCAAGTGGCACGACTGATTAAGATCGTGAGCGACTTGCTGCATGATGGGCAAGGCCTCCGTGATCATGCGCTTGATTGGCGGATGCTCTTGCACAAGCCTAAAAAGATGCAAGGTGAGGTGGTAGCGCTCTCCTTCCGGCGCCTGAGAAATGTAGCCGCGTTCTTCGAGGCACACCAGCATCCGAAAAATCTCTGATACGGTGCGGTCGAGCCTGCGTGCCACCTCGCTTTTTGTGAGCCCGGCCGGCTCGCTGGCAAACAACTCCAGGATGTCCAGTCCCTTCTCAAGAGCCGGAGTCGGATAACGGGATACTTTCGATGGCTTCACGCTCATGAGTTCTATCAATACCTGGGCTATGTGAATTCAAGCAGGACGATATTGTCAATTAGCTAGCGGCTGCGGCTCGATTCAACTTGTATTTCCTTTCGCATCCCACCGCTCTTTCTCGCGCCAATCGACCCGTCAAACAAAGTTCTTGACAAAATACTGAATCCTGGGATAACTTTCGTTCGTTTTTGGCGGCGCACATATGTTTTTATATATGAAAGTAGCTGCATTGGCAAACCTTGGAGGTAACAACCTGCTCTGGACAAATGTTTTGCAACAGAAGCAGGTCGCAAGCAGGTCGCAAAGACCCGGCGCAAGAGGCCGATTTTCCAGTGACCGCACAGGGGTCGCGAGGTTATCGATCGCAAACTAATTGGGGTAGGAGGCGTTTATGGACAACCGTGCTTCTGGTTTTTTGCCGCTGGTTCGAGGATGCAAGGATTCATCTGGCTTGCGTAGATTCGGATTCGGCCACCGCCTCTCGTTGCTGTTAGTGGCGCTTGGATTGTTATTTGTGATTCCGCAAAGCGCTTCAGGCCAGGCCACAGCCACTCTCAACGGAGTGGTTCGGGATTCGAGCGGTGCGGTAATTCCGCAGGCAACAGTCACTCTCCACAATACCAATACCGGCACGGACAGAGAGGGTCTCACCAATGATTCCGGGCTGTATGTTTTCGTGAGCGTGCCACCTGGTGAATACGTTCTGAAAGTAACAAAAGATGGATTTACTACCGCGACGCAGGCGGGACTGCATGTTGTCGTCAATCAATCCAGCACTCAAGACTTTACACTCCGAGTAGGATCGACCCAGCAATCCATCACCGTCGAGGGCTCCGCGGTCAACCTCGAAAGCGCGAATGCGACGCTAGGCACGGTGATAGAGTCCAAGCAAGTTAGAGACCTGCCGCTCAACGGACGAAACTTCACCCAACTTCTTTCCCTTACGCCCGGCGTGGCTCCGGTCAGCGTGGCGCAAAACTCCGGAGGCGCACAGGCCGCCCCGGTCGGCTCATTCGTTTTTCCCGCAGTTAGCGGGCAATCAAATCGCAGCAACTACTTCCTACTCGATGGGATCGATGATACCGACCAGGTCTTTACGACCTACGCGGTAGCGCCGATCCTTGACGATATTCAAGAGTTCAAAGTGCAATCCCACAGTGATGAGGCGCAGTTCGGCGGCGTATTGGGCGGGATCGTCAACGTGGTCAGCAAGTCTGGCACGAACAACTTTCACGGGACCGTGTGGGAGTTCTTCCGCAACACCGTCCTGAATGCTAAGAATCCGCTTAAAGGTGTTGCTTCGAAATTAGCGCAGAACCAGTTCGGCGCGAATTTCGGCGGTCCGGTGATTCTTCCGTTTTACAACGGCCGTAATAAGACCTTCTTCTTTGGAAGCTATGAAGGGTTTCGCCGCGCCCAGCCTTCAACCGGCGCATTTTACAATGTGCCTACAGCAGCGGAACTTGCCGGCGACTTCAGCGCACTGTTGCAAGGTCCTAACCCCGTCCAGCTTTACAACCCGTTCACGACGCGGCCCGACCCTGCCAATCCGGGGTCATTCATCCGCGACCCCTTTCCGAACAATGACATTTCGAGCGTATTGAATCCAGGCGCCGTGAGCCTTGCCCAAGCGGTGTTTCCCGCTCCGCAGCCAGTCGTAAACGGCTTCAAT
>DASXTB010000412.1:0-19318 GCA_036505615.1 Acidobacteriota bacterium | reverse complement strand
ATAAGAAGCTAGCGCTTTTTCTCTTGTTGTGTGTGGCACTGTCCGGATGTGCTGCTTCGAAACGGTCAGTGCTGACGCAGCGGTCTTTTCTGCCAGCATCGGTGCCGGTTTCTCCCCCGCCGGCTGAAGAATCGAGTGACTCGAAGCGCCTGGAACCTTCGCCAGCCGCGACTGCTGTCGACCAGCGCACAGACCCCAATATCAAACAAATTCAGGATTTGATGGATCGCGCTTCGGCAATGTTTGATGAAGCGGAGCGTTTGTCCCGTGATGGAAAGTTAAACGAGGCGAAGCGTCGATTGAAGCAGTCAGTGGATCTCGTCCAAAGCTCTTCTTTCTCGATGCTCCAGTACCCGCACTTGGAGCGCTTTTATCTCAACTTGAAACACGACGCAGGCATTCTGGAGGCGTCGCTTGCCGAAGAAACGAACCTCACCCACACCCCTGAGGACAAGCCGGATCAACACCTGGAAGCGGCAGCTGTCGATGCTTTGCCCAACATCAACCTTTATCAGATCCAGGTGCATCCCTCGCTGGTTTCGGCGGTGAGTGATCAGTTGAGCAGCGTCCAATTTGGCATTCCGATCTCCGTCAATGATCGCGTTCTTCGCATGCTGGAGTATTTTCAGAACCGTTGGCATGACGCCATGCAGCACGGGCTCCATGAGTCGGGAAAGTACATGCCGCTGTTCCAGAAGATCTTCGATGAAGCGGGTGTTCCGCGCGAATTGATTCATGTGGCTCAGGTCGAAAGCCTGTACAAGCCGCTCGCCTATTCAAGGGCGCGCGCCAAGGGTATCTGGCAATTCACGCGGGCGGCGGCGTACGATTACTCGCTGAAGCTGGATCGGTGGATGGATGAAAGATCGGATATTGAGAAATCCACGCGCGCTGCTGCGCGTTACCTGAAAGAATTGCATCAAAGGTTCGGGGATTGGCACACTGCGCTGGCTGCGTACAACTGCGGCCCCGCGCGCTTTGAGCGCCTGCAGGCGCGTTACGGCAATCTTGGTTATTGGGAGATTTCGGACCGTGGGCTGCTGCCCGCGGAGACGGTCAATTACGTGCCGAGCGTTCTTGCCACAATCATTATTGCCAGCAATCCCGAACGTTATGGCTTTTTGTCTGATTTTGCCAAACCACTGGAATTTGAAAGAGTCAATGTGGCGCGATCGGTCCGACTGTCTGATGTGGCAGAAATTGCCCGGATCGACCTGGAATTGCTGAAAGAGCTCAATCCGGAGCTAATGCATCTGGTGACGCCTCCCGATTATCCGGGCTATCAGTTGAAGGTTCCGCTGGGACTGGCTCTCGAACTTGCCGATCAAGTTGTCCAGCTGCCGGAAGCTCCCTCTATTCCGATGCAGCGCCACCGGGTGCGACGCGGGGAAACAATGGCCACAGTCGCGCGTCATTATCATGTGACTGCTGCGGAACTGGCGGCTATTAATCACCTCCCACCGAAATCCAGGTTGAAACGGAATTCATTCTTGACCATCCCTGGTGGAGGCTACGATTTCTCCACGAGCCGTTCTTTTCGCGCCGGCGGCAAGGCGGCCAGCTATCGAGTCCGGCGCGGGGATACCTGGGGACGCGTGTCGCGCACCACGGGCCTGAGTGTGGCGCAGCTGAAAAAGCTGAATCAGCTCGGCCCGAAAGCCCGGCTCCATGCCGGTCTGGTTTTGTCTGTGCGGCCAACCAGCGCCCGCCCGTCGAGCCTCGCTTCCGCTGCTAGTCGAAAGAGTGCGGGCAGGACAGAAAAGCTGGTGTACCGCGTCCGTAAGGGGGACACGGTGGATTCCATTGCGAAGCGTTACGGAACCGACGCAAAAATGCTGCAGCGGTGGAATCGCGTTGCCAAACTGATCCGCCCGGGCCAACGTCTTACCATTTTGGTAACGCCCTAGGGGAGTCGCAGGTCGAAGGTCGCAGGTCGCAAGTCGAAAGTCGCGAATTGGGTGTTGGGTCCCGGATGTCGGGTGCCAGGCGCCGGGTGTTCGGGCGTTCGGTGTCGCATCGCGGCATTTTCCCGCCCGTCGGTTGCGGCTCCTTGGTGTCTTGGTGGTGGTTTTTTGAAGCCCGGGCTGCGGCCGGCAGATCGTTTTTTCCGAAAAATCGCAAACTTTCTCCCACTTCCGTGATGTGCATCACCGCGCCGCGGACTCGGTAGCGCTACAGTAGGCGCGCGTTGTGCCTCTTGGGGCCAATCTTTTGTCCTCCCCCCTTGGATGAAGGATTGGCCTCTTTTTTTGCGCACCATCCTGCGGCACTGCCCTCAGAATTCCCCGACTACGCTATACTGACTGCAAATGCCAGAACCGCACCCAGAGCAGTCCCAGGCGCAGGGGCCGCCTTCCGGCTTCCGGCTCGGAATTTGGATACTTTCAGCGGCGTTACTGGTGGTATTTGCAGTCGCCATCACGGTTTGGGCATACCTCGGTGCAGGCCTCCTGGGAGTATGGCGAGGGGTTTTTGGACCCACCCGGACGGTGATTAATGTTTCCCAACCCACGGTTGTGCGGCAGATTCAGCAACTCAAACGGCTGGAGACAGTGGTCTACACCATGGAAAAAATTGTCGAAGGTGAGCGAGACAGCGGGCCGCTTCCAAAATTTCTCACCGGGGACAGGCTGCTGCTGATTGTTCACGGAGAAGTGGTAGCCGGTATAGATTTGGGAGGTGTCGGTCCCAGCGATGTTGTTGTCAATGGTAGGTCCATTAAACTTCGGATTCCCAGGCCGGAAATCTTTTCTACGCGCATTGACAATGGTAAGTCGCGAGTCTATTCCCGGGATACAGGAATCTTGGCATGGGCGGATCCCAATCTTGAAACCGAGGTTCGCCGTGAAGCGGAGCGTCAATTGAGAGAGGCAGCGCTCCAAGATGGGATCTTGCGGGCGGCCGAGCAGAATGCCCGTGTGACGCTTGCCAGCCTTCTCAAGGGATTTGGCTTTGAGCAGGTGGATGTAGTCCCGACCGGATCCCGTGTTTCGGAATGACTCTTGAGTGTTAGGTGCTGGGTTTTGGGTGTCGGGTGTCAGGTCACGGGTGTCGGGTGACGGGTGTCGGGTGTCGGCCTCAGGTTAGGCACTGCGGAACTTGAAACTGGAGACCCAACACCCAACACCCGTCACCCAACACCTAAGAGAGTGCTTCGTTCAAATCTTCAATCAAATCTTCCTTGTGCTCGATCCCCACGGAGAGACGGACCAGGTTTTCGTGGATTCCCAGCTCGGACCGATGTTTCGGCGACAAGTCACGGTGCGACGAAATCGACGGATAGAGCAGTTGGGAGTAAATGTCTCCCAGCGTAGTAGCCCGATTAATTATCGCCAGTCGATCCATAAAACGCAGGATCCGTTGTTTGTCAGCGTCTTTGATTTGAAAGGTAACAAGGCCTCCATAACCTCGAGTCTCAAACAGCCTGCAAGCGACGGAATGGTGAGGGTGTGATGCAAGACCGGGATAGCGCACCCGTTCTATCCGCGGATGTTTTTCCAGAAATCGGGCCACTTCCATTGCGTTCTCAAAGATCCGCTTCATGCGAAGAGAGAGCGTTTTCACTCCTCGCAGCGCCAGCCAGGAATCGAAGGGGCTGGGAACACCGCCCGCGACCTTGTTTAGAACGCGAAGCGACGTGTTTCTCTCCGGCTGGCGCACCACTGCTACACCTCCCGTGACATCCCCATGACCGGCAATATACTTGGTGGTGCTGTGAATTACTACAGCAGCGCCCTGTTCCAATGGCTTTGTCAACAGCGGCGTGGCAAAGGTATTGTCTACGATTACGGGAACGCTATGATCGCGGCACAACCGGATGGCTGCTTCGAAATCAATGACGTTCAACAACGGGTTGGTGATCACCTCCAGGAATAAACCCTTAGCATGGGGAGTCTTTTTAAGCGCCTCATCAAGCGATGCCAGGTCCTGCAGGTTTAAGAATTCGATCTGGACGCCGAAAGGGGCGAGCAACATGTTAAACACTGTATAGGTGGCCCCGTATAAATCGCGTGAGGCCAGCAGACGGCATCCCGGCGAAAGTTCCAGACTGAGAAGCACTGCATGTATGGCAGCCATCCCGGAGGCGAAGGTAATGGCGTGGCTGCCGCCGTCCAGAAGTGCAAGCGTTTCCTCAAGAGCGGCTGTGGTCGGATTCCCATAGCGAGAGTAGACATAGCCGGGGAGTTCTCCGCCGAAAATTTTGTCCAGCGTGGTCGCATCCTCGGCCTGAAAAGCCGTACTTGCGTAGATAGGCGTGCTGGTCGGCTCAGAGGAAACCCTGTCCAAGCGCTCGCCAGAGTGGACCTGTAGGGTTTCGGGACGAAGCCTTCTTTTTCTTTCATTCCATCGTTCTTTCCGGTTAGCCATGAGGCAAGGAGTATAGCATTCGGCTATTGCGGATTGCGGATTTCGAGAATGCGGAATGCGGAATTCCCGAATGCGGACTGCGGACTGCGGAATGCGGACTGCGGAATGCGGACTGCGGAATGCGAATTGCGGAATGCGGAAGGCGGACTGCGGAATGTGGATTGCGGAATTTTGAATGCCGATTTCGAACGCTTATAGAAAGTGGGCTAGCTTCCTCCTTTCATTCGTAATTCGCAATTCGAAATTCGACATTCCTCATTCCACATTCCGCAATCCGCATTCCGCATTCGGAAATTCCGCAATCCGCAATCCGCATTCGAGAATTCCGTAATCCTGCAATGCGCATTCGGAAATTCCGCATTCCGCATTCGGGAAATCCGCAATCGATCGTGATTTGTAGTAAATTGGACAAGGAGCACTTGGCGCCGTGGCTGAAAAACTTCCCATCATTACCCAGCAATCCCGGTTTGAAGTGATTCCGCTGGCCGAGGTCGACATGCTCGAGCTGCAAGACTTGCTGAGCGAAGAAATATCAGCTTGGCGAACTATCCTGGAATGGGACTTCCGCCGGACGGCCGAATTGATCCAGCAATATGCAGGCAGTGGACTGATACCAGGGCTTGCTTTGCGAAGCAACGGCCGGCTGATCGGGTATGGTTACTATTTGTTGCGAGCGGAGCTCGGCGCTATCGGCGGCGTCTTTGGATCGCCCTCCTTGGCAGACCCCGCTGCGGCAGCAGCTCAGATTTTTATGCTTCTGTTCAGCCAGCTTCTAGCCAATACTTACTGCCGCCGCATTGAAGGGCAGTTGTTCACTCTCACGCATTCTTGGGAAAACATTCTGGAAGAGGCCGGCCTGGTTCCTCACCAGCGATTTTACATGGCCCGCGATTTGAACTTGCGGGCGGACAAGCCGCTGATCCCGGTGCGCTCATGGGAAAACGATTACCTGCCTGCCGCAGCCAATCTGCTGTTTTCGGCCTACCAGTGCCACCTGGATGCTGAGATTTCGGTTTCCTATCAGAGCGTGAAAAATTGCACGGAGTTCCTGCGGAATATCATATTCATGCCGGGTTGCGGAGTGTTTCTGACCCATGGCAGCGCGGTATGCCTCGATGCTGGCGGCGAGCTGGGGGCATTTATCTTATTGACGCAGATTGGCCCGCATGCGGCGCTGGTCCCACAAATATGTGTGAGGCCGAACTTGCAGGGAAAAGGAATTGGAACAAGCCTGATCGAATACGCCTGCGCATGCCTTCATGAGTCGGGTTTTCGCCGAGTGTTTTTGTGCGTTACTGGCTCCAACGAGCCGGCGCGCCAGCTTTACCTGCGCCATCAGTTCTACGATATCCAGAAGTTCAGCGCATTTTACTGGGTCCGGGAAAAGTGAGCTCTCAGCTCTCAGCTGTCAGCTCTCACGTCTCAGCTCTAAGCTCTCAGGCTCAGGCAGGAGAGGGGATGACGTTACCTGGCGTGATCGTTATCTGATTATTGACGGCTCACAGTTTCTGTGGAGTGCTACTTGCCGAGTGCTGCAACTCGAAAGCCGAAAGTTGAGAGCTCACAGCTGAGAGCTGGTTGCTTAGTGCTGACAGCGGATAGCTGCTGAAAAAGGAGGCTAATGACCAAGAACGTCCGCATCTACGGAAAAGAGACGTGACCGTATACGACGGCGGCCCGGGAGGACTTCGCCGAGAAGAAATATCGAGTCGAGTATTTCGACGTGCTTAAAGACGGCAAGCGTCTGCAGGAGATGTTGAAGCTAACGCCGGGACAGCGGCGAGTGCCTGTGATTGACGAAGGGGGAAAGATCACTATCGGGTTTGGAGGAACGTGAGGGGTATAAACGCAACGCCAGTTGGCGTTGGCTCTGTTCTTTGTGTCCTCCGTGTCCGTTGTGGTTAAGTTTTTTCACCACAAAGGACACCACGGAACACCAAGATTCCGAGCCCCCAATTCTTCTGAAGACGGCATTCCAAAACTACTCTACCAGCCGTCGCTATGCCGCTCTCTCGCGGTTGGAACTTACCATCAGGAATCTGTTATCATTCGTAATGACACCTATTTGGCTGAAGGTAAACGGTGGCGCAGAAGAGCGAACGCTGGATCGACAACGCAACAGGCAAGTTCTACACTGATAAAACCTGTATCTTGTGCTGTTTGTGCGCAGATTTGGCTCCTCAAAATTTTAGAGAAAGCATGGGTGGAGACCACGACGTCGTCTACAAACAACCTGCGACCGAACAGGAAAACCAGCAATGCATAGAAGCGCTGCAGGCCTGCCCGGTGGAGGCGATCGGCCAGGACGGAGTTTAGAATTTCGAATGTCGAATGCTGATGGCTGAAAGCTGATGGCTGAGAGCTGACAGCTGAGAGCTGAGAGCTGATGCAAAGAGGAGGTTTTTATGGCAATTTCGACACGGACGCCTGAGAAAGCGGAGAGTGGGCTGACAGATCGTTCAAAGGACGCACAGCTCGACGACAGCCGGCTGGAGAGTATCACGCGCAGCCCTTTCCCCGCGTCCCGCAAGATTTATGTGGCTGGCAGCCTCTATCCATTCATCCGCGTCCCCATGCGGGAGATCACACAGACTCCGACGCGGCGCCATGGCTCCGGAGACACGAGCGCGATTCCCAATTCTCCTGTAGTTGTCTACGACACAAGCGGCCCCTACACGGATCCTGAAATCCACGTCGACGTGCGCGAGGGTATTGCTGCCACGCGTCGCGACTGGATCCGTGATCGGGGCGACACGGAGGAATTGGCTGCGGTTTCGTCCCGCTATGGCCGGCTGCGTCTGGCCGACCAGAAACTAGATATCCTCCGATTCAAACGCCTCCGCAAACCACTCAGGGCGAAGGCGGGGCGCAGCGTCACCCAAATGCACTATGCGCGCAAGGGCATTATCACGCCCGAGATGGAATTTATTGCCGTACGCGAAAATCAGCGTCAGCGGGAGCATTCAACCACGCAGCATCCGGGAAACTCCTGGGGCGCGAATACTCCCAGGTTTATTACGCCCGAATTCGTGCGCTCCGAAGTAGCGCGAGGACGAGCCATTATTCCGGCCAACATCAACCACGTGGAGTTGGAACCGATGATCATCGGGCGCAATTTTTTGGTGAAGATAAACGCCAACATCGGGAATTCGGCGGTCACTTCCTCCATTGGGGAAGAGGTCGAAAAGATGGTTTGGGCCATCCGCTGGGGCGCCGATACGGTCATGGACTTGTCGACCGGCAAAAATATTCATGAAACCCGGGAGTGGATCCTGCGCAACAGCCCCGTCCCCATTGGAACTGTCCCCATCTATCAAGCCCTGGAAAAAGTCGGCGGGAAGGCCGAAGAACTCACATGGGAAGTTTATCGCGACACGTTGATCGAGCAGGCCGAGCAGGGCGTGGACTATTTCACTGTCCATGCCGGCGTGCTTCTTCGCTACGTGCCATTGACGGCCAAACGCCTGACCGGAATTGTGTCGCGCGGTGGATCCATCCTGGCCAAGTGGTGCCTGGCCCACCACCAGGAAAACTTTCTCTACACGAATTTTGAAGAGATCTGCGAGATCATGAAGGCTTATGACGTGGCCTTCAGTCTTGGTGACGGCCTGCGCCCCGGCTGCATAGCCGACGCTAACGATGAAGCCCAGTTTGCAGAATTGGAGACGCTGGGTGAGCTGACAGGGACTGCCTGGAAGCACGAAATCCAGACCATGATTGAGGGCCCAGGGCACATACCGATGCATATGATCAAGGAGAACGTCACCAAAGAGCTCGAAATCTGCCGGGAAGCGCCCTTCTACACACTCGGCCCGCTCACGACGGATATCGCGCCGGGCTACGATCACATCACCAGCGCTATCGGCGCCGCGATGATCGGTTGGTTCGGCACCGCCATGCTCTGTTATGTCACTCCGAAGGAACATCTTGGGCTGCCGGACCGCGACGATGTGAGGGAAGGTGTGATTGCTTATAAGATTGCGGCTCACGCCGCCGATCTGGCCAAGGGGCACCCAGGGGCGCAGGCCCGCGACGATGCGCTTTCCGCAGCTCGGTTCGAGTTTCGCTGGGAAGACCAGTTTAATCTTTCCCTTGATCCGGAGCGGGCCCGGCAATTCCATGACGAGACTCTACCCTCGGACAATGCCAAAGTGGCGCATTTCTGTTCCATGTGTGGCCCTCACTTCTGCTCCATGAAGATCACCGAAGATGTTCGAAGGTACGCCGAAGAACTGGGGGTGACTCCGGAAGACGCGATTCAAAAAGGGATGGACTCCAAGTCAGTCGAATTCATCGAAGGCGGCGCGGACATTTATCAGAAAATCTGATCGAATGCGGAATGCGGATTGCGGAATGTGATTTTAACAAGCTCGAAGAGCCGTCATTCACCCCCTAAGAACGTAAGAAAATGTAGCGCCGGCCTCTGGCCGGCATCACTGACCTATTCGCCCCTGACGCAGGCCGGCTGGAAGCCAGCGCTACACATGCAGATTCAATTGTTAGCTGATGACCGCCCTGTGGAATTAAACGCTTTCCTGGAAACACAGCTGGGGATCTCAAATGAATCGCAAGTTTATCCGTGACTTCGAACTGAGCGACGTGGTGATCACGTTTGCGCTGCTGCGAGGCGTGCAAAAACGAACCCGAAGAACGGGAGAAGAATTTCTTGCGCTCGAGCTCCAGGATCGCACCGGCTCCATCGGGGGGAAAATCTGGGATCTCGAAGAGTCGATGAGCGAGCTGCGCAGTGGCGATTATGTAAAAGTGAAGGCCCGCGTGGAGGAGTACCATGGTGTGCTGCAGTTAAGCATTGAGAAGATCCGCAAAGTTGTCGAATCGGACCGCGAGCATGGCTTTCAGGAAACCGATTGCGTGATCTCTACGCCCTGCGACATAGACGAGATGTGGCGGAAGCTGCAAACGCTCGTCGATCAAGAGATCAGCGACGCCCTTGTCAAGCAGTTAGTGAAGAACGTGCTGGCACGCACTGAGGGGCGATTTAAGTATTATCCGGCCGCGCAGGAGATTCACCATGGCTACCGGGGAGGATTTCTCGAGCACGTGCTGTCGGTGACTCAGAATTGCGCTTACTTTGCCGGCCATTATCCCGAGGCTGACAAGAATCTTCTCGTTGCCGGCGGCCTCCTGCATGATATTGGAAAGCTGGAGGAACTGACTCCGGCGCCCGCAGTTGAGTACACCGTCCCGGGACGACTCGTCGGCCACATCATTCTGGGAAGAGATCTGGTGCGGGAAGAAGCCGCCAAAATCCCGAACTTTCCTGAAGAAACTCTGTTGCTGATCGAGCACCTCATTCTCAGCCACCAGGGCGACTACGACTGGGGAAGTCCCAAACGCCCCAAAATCCTGGAGGCGTTAATTCTCCACTACCTCGATGATCTGGATGCCAAGGTGAATCATCTGCAAGGAGTGCTGCAGGCGCATCGCGGGCCAAGCCTCTTTACTGGATACGATCGGATTTTAGGAAGAGTTCTCTACAAGCGCCAGCCGTTGCCGGGCGCCGAAGAAATTCGGGCCGAGATCGGGGAAGCACCTGGGGAGAGCGGCGAGATACTAATCGAGAGTGAGGAGATACTCGTCGAGAGTGAGGAGATACATGTCGAGAGTGAGAAGACACTGACCGAGAGTAAGAAGACGATTACCGAGAGTGAGAAGACACTCTTTGACAATATCGACATTCGAAAACCGTAAAAGTGGCTCGCGCGGTCCTGGGAGCGCACGCATCTTGCGTGCTGTTCCGAGCTTGGTGCCCAAAACCAGTTTGGCCGACCCGCCACGCCGGTCTGTAGGGGTGGTTCGTGAACCGCCCGTCGGAGCATGCCGATTTCGGTGTAAGACGGGCGGCTCGCGAGCCGCCCCTACAGATGGCGAGGATTTGGGGAAATACACGCTCCTGGGAGAGACGCCCCGGCGGGGCGTCTCGTTGTAATGCCTGTCTCAGAAAGCGAAGCGCAGTCCCGCTCGGAATTGTCTTTCGCCGAAAGAGCTGGTGATTTCCGAGAAACCGTTCAAATCGCGGATCGTTCCATCCGTGTTCAATCTCAAGTTGCTGACGTTGGCGCCCGGATTGTTGAAGTGCGGGTGGTTGGTGAAATTGAACGACTCGATGCGGAATTGCAAGTTCATTCCCTCCCGGATGGGGAACTGCCGGAACAGACCGAAATCCCAATTGGCGACACCAGGTCCACGCAGCCTATTGAAGGCTGCGGTTCCGAAGCGCGCTTCAGTGACCGGCTTGAATGCGAAGGGATCAAAATACGCTTGTCCGGGGCCGACACCGCCGAGGATTTCGACATTGTCCTTGACTTGGTCCGCTCTCTGACTGTTGCCGGGAGCGTTCAGAGAATTCCCAGAAGCAGAAACCGTGAAAGGTCTCCCGCTGTAGAAACTGAGGATGTTATTGACCTGCCAGCCGCCCACCAGGTAGGAGAGAAATCCTCCGCTGTTGAGCCAGCGTCTCCCCTTGCCAAACGGCAACTCAGTCATATTGAGGATATGCAGGTTATGCGTTCGATCAAAACCGCTCAGGGCGCGGTTGAGGTAATAATACTGCGGGATTTGAATTGCCAGGCTGCCGTCACTGTTGTCGTTGCCCGCCAATCCAATCGACTTTCCCCAGGTGTAGTTCACGTCCATCTGATAAAACCCCGAGAAGCGGCGCTGCAGTCGAGCCTGCAGGGCGTCGTAATGACTGCTGCCCAGGGGACTAACCAACTGGGTGTTTGCAGTGCGGCCAAATTTTTGGAACAGTTGTTTTCCAGCATTGGCGCCCCCGATCGGAGACCAGTTGAGCTCGATGAAGCCAAGCTGCCGGATCTGACGCGTCGCCACGTAGCCAGCTTCTCCCACAAAGCCCCATTTCAACTCTTTTTGCAGCATCAGGTTCCAGGATTGGACGTACCCGCGCCGGAATTTATCGGGCAACGTAACCGCGGTGACGTTGCCCGGAATATCGATAATGCCGCTCCCCAGGGTGGGAATGGGAACGGTTGGAATTCCGTCTCTGAGCAAACCTGCCGGTTGGAACGAACTGGGCGCCACAACATCCAACTCGATCAAAGTTGGATGGTTGGTCCGCATCGGACGAGCCAGCGCATAGGGGTCGTTGGTGATTCCGTAGCCGGCTCGTATCACGAAGTTTTTCGTGGCTCGGTAGGCCAGGCCAAATCGAGGAGCAAACATGGTCTTGCTCATCGAAACTCCGAGGTCTTCTGGAACTGATCCTACTCCACCAATCAACATCTTGTTGGTGTTTGGGTCATAGCGCTCCAGGCCGCGATCGGCGCGGGTCGGAATCGGAAAGTACTCCCAGCGCGTGCCGTACGAGAATGTCAATCTGGGAGTAATTTGCCATCGATCCCGTACATAAAAGCTGTGCTCCCAGGTGCGAGTTGTAAACGGTTCCACTGTGAGTACGCATTTCCCCAACCGAGTCGACTCGCCCAGCAAAAAGCTGGCGAAGGAATTAAAGTTGTTCCCGCTGGGACCTCCTCTCAGGCTTGTGGGTCCGGTGCCGAAGTCGAACCTTCCCCGCGGTCCCCGGTCGCTTCCCCCGACGAATTCAGGCTGGAGGTGGTTGAGATTCTGCTTGTATAGATCCATTCCCCAGCGCACCTCGTGCCTCCCTCTTGTCCAGTTGAAGTTCACAACGTATTGGTACTGGTCATCACTGCGGTAATAAGGCATGTAGTGTTCATCAACGCCGATGACCGTATAGCTGCTGATGTCAAATCTCGGCCAACCGCTTTGATAGCGCTCGCCGCCGTTGGTTCCAGGAATCTTTAAGAGGTCTGGGCCGATATTCTTGTCGATGCTTGGCTGTTCGGAATTGGCGTTCATGCGCACAAATCCGAAGTTCCCATCCACCACCAGCCTGGGTGTAATCACATAATTGCCGCCTACAGAAAAGTTGTACGTGTTGCCATAGCCCTTTCCCGCATTGATGCCGGGCATGGGAGGTCCTTCCAGGTCCCCAAAAAACGTCTGGGTATTGACGTTGAAGTCCAGGACGCTGTACCGCCAGAACATATTGAACTTGTCAGTGACGTTCCAGTTGATCTTGCTATCGACGGTCCATCGGTTGAAGGAGCGCGGCTTCTGAACGAACAGATTCCTGGTCTCCCCGGGCAGGTTTGGTTCTGGAAGCAGGGAAAGAATTTTGAGAGCCGCTGAGTCCATTCGGTCTGCCGGAATCTGTTTATTGAGGAATGCGGTTCGCCCGGAACCATCAGGATTACCTGTTAAAGGATCATAGATCGGGTTCGAGGAAGCGGAAAAATCACCTCTGCGGAGCGGAAGCGTGGGGACCGATCCGGTCATGTTGGCGTTTTCCCGATTTTTCGTTCCTTCGTAGCTGGCAAAAAAGAACAGCTTGTCCTTCTTTATCGGTCCTCCGAGAGTGCCACCATACTGGTTATATTGAAAGAACCCTTTTTGGAATCCCGGCGGCACAAAGAAGTTTTTTGCCCGGAAACGCTGGTCGTTGTAGTGGTCGAAGAGCGAGCCGTGGAATTTATTGGTTCCACTTTTGATCTGAACATTTATCGCGGCTCCGCCGGCCAAACCCTGCTCGGCGTCAAAACTGTTGCTAACCACATTGACCGTCTGAATGGATTCCAGGGCGGGGACATACGCGGTCACGTGCGGCAGCCACAGATTGGTCGAAGAAGCGCCATCGATGCGTGTGTTGTTGATGCTGCGACTGGCGCCGTTAACATTGAAAACCAGCGAACGTGACGGGTTGGATGGAATCGAGTGGGCGTCCTCGGGCGGGGTGAAACCAGGCAGGGTCTTAAAGAGATTCTGGTAATTGCGGCCAAGCGTGACGGGTAAGTCCTGGAGTTGCCTTTCCGTTACTTGGGTCCTGACCTCGGCGCGGTCGGTCTGCAGTAACGCGGTTTCGCTGGTAACCGTTACCGCCTCGCTCACTTCTCCCACCTGCAGCATCACGTCAACTCGCGTCACGTTATTGAGCGAGACCTGGACGTTGGTCTGTTTAAACTCCTTGAAACCCGGGAGAGACACTACCAGCGTGTAGGTTCCGGTTTGAACAGTAGGAAATCTGTACACGCCCTCATCATTGGTTATCGTTTCGCGCGAAGCGTTGGTCGACTGATTGGTGATGCTCACCGTCGCGCCGGGGACGGCCGCCTGGCTGGGGTCCTTAACATTTCCGACGATGGAGCCGTAAAGAACCTGAGCTTCAACGGGCTGTGTAGTCATGACTGCGGCTAGTGTAAGGCCGAGCCAGGTTAAGAAAATCAGGCGGACTGAGCCTTCGGGCAAAATGGACTTAATTCGGTGACTCCCCATACGATCCCTCCTAGGTTGATCTGTACGGGCGACCTTGTGTGGTCGCCCGTTTTCCAATAAAGGCTTACGTATCCGGGCGGCCACGCAGGATGTCGAGGCTTGACTGTGACGCGGCATGCCGCGCTCTACACCTGAAATTGTCCCAACTCCTAGGAGACGCCCCAGCGGGGCGTCTCTACATCGCAATCTTTCTCAGAATGCAAAACGCAGCCCTAGCCGGAACTGGCGCTCGTCAATTGACTCGCGGCCAATATTTCCCCGCGTGCTTCGAATCTCCGTGTATCCTCCCAAACTCTTAACCGTGCCGTTGGGATTTAACTGCATATTGGAGACGTTGCCACCGGGAGTTCCAAAGTGCGGAGTATTCGTTAAGTTGAACGCTTCAGCGCGGAACTGCATCTTGGTTCCTTCCGTAATGCGGAACTCACGGAAAATGCCAAAGTCCAAATTGAGAAATCGAGGACCTCTCAAAATATTAAAGCCAGCCGTGCCAAAGCGGGGTTCAGTCACCGGAGCAAAAGCCAGGGGATCGAAGTAGGACTGCCCTGGACCAATGCCACCCAATATCTGCACGTCCTGCTTGATTTGATCAGCTCGCTGGGAATTGCCGGGGGCATTGAGCGAAGTACCGTTAGAGCTGACTGTAAACGGCAGGCCCGACTGGCCGCTGAAAATCGCATTGATCTGCCAGCCGCCAGCCAGCAGCGCGGGCAGACCCCCGCTGTTGAGATAGTGCTTTCCTTTTCCAAACGGCAGTTCGAAGATACTGGCGATCTGTAGATTATGCGGCCGATCAATTGAGAGTAAGCCCCGGTTCAGGCGATAGAATTCTGGAATCTCGATGGCCGGTTCATCGTCACTGTTGTTAGCGCCCGCAACTGCACCGATGTTTTTCGACCAAGTATAGGCCATCTGCACGCTAAAGCCGTCAGCAAAGCGGCGCTCCAGGCTCGTTTGCAGAGAATCGTAGTGGTTGTTCGAGATGGGACCGACGACAGCAGTTCGTGCGGTCCTCCCAAAAAGCTGGTTAAAAGGCCGGCTGGCATTGCCTCCATTGACTCTCCCGACGTTCAGGTCGAGATAGCCGAGCTGTCGAATTTGCCTGGTTGCAACATATCCGGCCTGGCCGACGAAGCCCCATCCCAATTTCCTCTGTAAACTCAGGTTCCAGGATTGGATGTAGCCCCGATTAAAGTCATCGGTCAACGTATTCACGCCAACTGTTCCGGGAATATCAATGATCCCGTTTCCCAGGCTTGGTGTAGGAATCAGTGGTATCCCATCCTTTAGCAATCCGGCTGGCTGGAACGAGTTGGGCGCACTAATGACGAGGGCAAGCAGTATGGGGTGATTGGTGCGCAGCGGGCGAGCCAGATTGTAGGGATCATTGGTGATTCCGTAACCGGCGCGAATAACGAAGTCTTGAGTGGCGCGATAAGCAAAACCCACCCGCGGAGCAAACAACGTCTTGCTGATCTTGGTACCACAGTCCTTCGGCACAGATCCGACGCCGCAGACCAGCATCTTGTTGGTTGCAAAATCGTAACGTTCCATGCCTCGATCAGCCCGCGTTGGAAGCGGGAAGTATTCCCAGCGCAGACCATAAGAAACGGTCAACTTACGATTCACCTGCCACTGGTCCCGAACGTAGAGACTGTCCGCCCAGGTGCGGGTCGTGTAGACGTCGGGCACTTGCAGGATCTTGCCGATCGTCGTGGGCAATCCGAGCAGGAAAGTGGCAAAGTTATTGAACAGGTTTGGAGAAGGACCCCCCCTGAGAGCCGTCGGCCCGCCGCCGAAACCGAATCCACCCACGGCTCCGTACGCGGCGCCGGGGAACTCCGGCTGGGTATGATTCAGATTCTGATGGGAGAGGTCCATCCCCCACCGGATATTGTGCGGCCCTTTTGTCCAGTT
Source organism: Acidobacteriota bacterium (assembly GCA_036505615.1). Lineage (GTDB taxonomy): Bacteria > Acidobacteriota > UBA6911 > JACQSX01 > JACQSX01 > DASXTB01. The sequence goes on along the minus strand of DASXTB010000412.1, from coordinate 3,700 downwards.
GGCATTGGCCGTGTACTGCCACTGCGGATCTCGCCGGTAGTAGGGCATGAAATTATCATTGGTACCCAGGTTATCGAAGCTGCTGATGGCAAACGTGGGCCAACCGCCTTCGAAACGACGAGGGCCGTTGGTTCCGGGAATGCCGAGGACGTCGGTTCCGATTTTCTTGTCCAGGCAGCATTGTTCCACGTTGGTATTCATCTTCGTCCAGCCAAAATTCCCGTCGACAATAAACCGGGGAGTGAAGATGTAATTAGCGCCGATGGTGGTGCTATAAGTTTGGCCCCAGCCATTACCGGCATTTCCCCCGAAGCTGCTGATGGGCGGGCCGCCCAAATCCCCGAAGGCTTCAGGATCGAACATCGTGTATTTGAGAACACTAAAGCGCCCGTTGATGCCGAGTTTTTCGGTGGTGTTCCAGTTGATCTTTGTGTCAACGGTATGGCGATCGAACGTGAAAGTGCGGCCCGCGAAATAATTATTGGTAAAGGTACCGGCAGGCAATGGGATGTTCGGCGCCGGAATCAAAGGAAGGATTTTCTTCACGATCGGATCGATGCGATCGGCAGGAATGATGTTGTTCAGAAAGGCAGTGCGGTTGTTACCGGCCGAATCACCTGTTTTGGGATCATAAATGGAAAGGCTGGATTCGGAAAAATTTCCCTGCCGCGCAAGAAGCGTGGGGACGGTTAGAATGCGCGACGCAAATTCGTGATCAGTCGTGCCTTCATAGCTGGCGAAGTAGAAGAGTTTGTCTTTGATTATCGGCCCTCCCAGAGTGCCACCGAACTGGTTGTAGACCAGCTTCGGGTTTAGCTGGTTGGTCGGCAGGAAGAAGTTCTTCGCTTTCAGCGCGTTGTCGGTGTGGTACTCGAACGCCGAGCCATGCAGCTTGTTGGTTCCGCTCTTGATCTGGACATTCACTGCGGCGCCGCCCGCCAGTCCCTGTTCCGCATCAAAACTGTTGGTCACGATGTTAACCGCCTCGATTGCTTCCAGCGCCGGAATGTAGGAGGTCATGTGAGGTAGCCACACATTCGTCCCGGTGACGCCGTCGACGCGAATGTTGTTGGAGCTTTTGCTCGCTCCGTTAGCATTGAATTGCAACGCTCGGGAAGGATTGGAAGGGACGGAGTGGGCGTTCTCAGGCAAATTAAACCCCGGAACAACCTTGAAAAGGGCCTGGTAATTTCGCCCCACGGGCACCGGCAGATCTTCCAACAACTTACTCGGCAACTCGGCCTTTACTTCGGCCCTGTCGGTTTGCAATGTTGCCGTCTGCGCGGAGACGGTTACGCTTTCGGCCACTTCACCCACTTGCAGGGTTACATCGACTCGAGTCACACTGTTCAGCGTGACCTGCACATCGGTCTGCTTGAACTCCTTGAACCCGGGGAGAGATACTTTCAGCGAGTAGGTTCCGGTTTGGACAGTGGCGAAGCTGTAAACCCCTTCATCGGTCGTTATTGTCTCGCGTGAAGCGTTGGTCAACTGATTGGTGATGGTTACCGTCGCGCCGGGGACGGCCGCTTGGCTGGGATCCTTGACATTTCCCACAAGAGAGCCATAAAGCACCTGAGCTTCGACCGGCTGCAGTATTGCAGTAGCTGCCAGCAGACAGCCGAGGCAGGCAAGTGCGATCAGGGAGACTCTATTTTTAAGCCAAACGCTCTTTTTCGGGTGGTTTCCCATACAATCCTCCTAAATTGAATAAGCAAAGGCAGGCAGATCCATTCCCCTCCCAAGTTTCAGGACAGATCCGAGGTACTCAAGTTAGCATTGCAGGGGCCGGCGAGACAACAAGCTTTTGACTTGAACTGAAGGAAAATCTAGGATTCAGGTTGGGAAGGATAGCCTAGGCGTTAACGCCCATCGGCAGAGTGGCGGGGTAAAGAATTAAAGCTTAGGCGAGAGGGCGTGTTGCTCAAGGCGGTTTGGCCGACCCGGCGTCTGTAGGGGCGGTTCGTGAAGGCCGCTTTCAGCGACCTTTGTCCACGAACCGACCTGTCCGCGAAGCGGACCCTGGAGTTTGGACATTTTGGAGAGACGGCCTGGGGGCCGTCTCCCGCACAATCTTTCATCGTGCAGAAGCGCCGCTTCGCGGCGCCAGCTGTCCCGGAGGGACAGCCTTGTCCGCGAAGCGGACCAATAACAGTAGCCGGGGGTGCCCGAGGCGCGAAGCGCCAGGCACCCCCGGTCAGTGATTCCCCATACGGAATCGGACCGCGCAAGCGGTCCCATTTTTTCCTTCATCTTTTCATCTTTCCTTCGCAAATTCCTCGGCAGCCCGGTTGTGTAGTTGAGAAGGAGGCTTGCTCAATGGCACAAACTTTAACTCGAATACTTACCACATAGTGTTCTCCACAAAGGGTCGCTGACCTTGGATCCGCACAGAAATTGAATCGGAATATGACGAGCGCTATCTTTGGGATTGAAGCATCGATGACTGCCGAAGCTGATGGGACTGCTTGCGCGGTCCGGGCGATATTAGGGAATCGCTGACCGGGGGTGCCTGGCGCTTCGTGCCTGGGCACCCCCGGCTGCTGCTATTGGTCCGCTTCGCGGACGAGGCTTGGTTTGCAGCGCACTGCAGCATGAGAAAATGTAGAATCTCCAGGGGCGGTTCGTTAGCCGCCCGTCGGAGCATGCAATGAGTGTGAACAGATGTGGGCGGCGCAGAACCGCACCCACGATCACGTTGATTTTTTCACACGCACGCGCGACCTGGGCTATATTTCTGAGCGCTGCCAGGCAGTCCCTAGCAGTCTTCTTTTGCTTTGCCTTCTGCGTTCCGATGTTTAAGGCCGAGACAATTCCAAAACTGCCACGCCTGGAATTGCAAAACTTCGCGCCCCCCATTCGCCGGCAGTTGCAAGAGGCCTTCGATGACGCCCGCAGCCATCCCAGCGACGGCGCCGCCGCCGGCCGGCTAGGGATGTTGTTCCAAGCCTACAGCCAGTTTGAAGCAGCCGCCGTCTGCTACCAGCGCGCTCGGGTGCTACAGCCCGAAGAATGGAAGTGGATTTATTATCACGGCGTGGCTCAGGCCTTGCTCGGCAGGCACGAGCAAGCCGCCGCGGCGCTGGCCGAAGTAGTTCGGCGCAAGCCCGACTATCTCGCCGCGCATCTGAAGCTGGGCGAATCTCTTTTTTCGTCGGGGAAGATAATCGAGAGCCAACGGATCTATGAAACCGTAATAAAAGCGCATCCGGATTCTGCAGCCGCTCAATACGGACTGGGCCGGGCCAGCGCGGCGCGGCGCGAGTTTGTGATTGCCGTCGAGCACCTGACAAAAGCGTGCGACTTGTTTGCGAGCTTTGGCGCGGCTCATTACGCGCTTGGTCTGGCTTATCGAGATCTTGGCGACGCCGGCAAGGCTCAAGAGCAATTAGCGCTTTACCAGAAGAACAAGCTGGTTTGGCCGCCGGCCGTTGACCCCTTGCTGGATGCGGTGGACGATCTGAATGCAGGCGCACAGTACCATCTGAAAAAGGGTATCGCTCTTCAATCCGCCGGCCAGACGCAAGCAGCGGTTGCGGAACATGAACGGGCTTTGCAGATCGATCCGAATTTTGCGCAGGCACACGTTAACCTGATCACGCTTTATGGAAGACTGGGACAGCCCGTAAGCGCCGAGAAGCATTACCGGGCGGCGGTCGCGATCAATGCCAATCTGGCCGAGGCCCACTACAACTTCGGA
>DASXTB010000411.1:0-12793 GCA_036505615.1 Acidobacteriota bacterium | reverse complement strand
CACGGAGACACGGCGACGCGGGGACGCGGAGACAAGGCGACGCGGGGACACGGAGACACGGCGACACGGGGACGCGGAGACGCGGCGACGCGGGGACACGGAGACACGGAGACACGGAGACGCGGGGAGGGCGCAAATCTTTGCGGTCAGACAGGAATTTAAGGCTTAGCATTGCCGAGGACACAGAGACGGATAGCACCGCATAAACTTTCTGTTCTTAGCGACTCTGCGGTGAATGCAAAATATCGATTCTCCAGAGAAGCAATTTCTTCTGACGCAATCGGAAGCTACAATCCGCATTCCCCAATCCGCATTCCGCATTCGGCAATCCGCATTCGGCAATCCGCAATCCGCATTCCGCAATCGAAAGGCTTAGCCCAACGGTCCCAGCTCCAATTCAGGGACCACTTCCGGTTTCTCTGGTTCCGGATAAATCTCGTCTTCCAGCTTGATGTTGCGATAGTGCTCCAGTCCGGTTCCGGCAGGAATCAAACGTCCCATAATGACGTTTTCTTTCAAACCGCGCAGATAATCGATTTTGCCGCTGATGGCTGCTTCGGTAAGCACCCGCGTGGTTTCCTGGAAGGATGCCGCGGAAATGAAAGAATCAGTGCTCAGCGACGCCTTGGTAATTCCCAACAGCAGAGGACGTCCCACGGCCGGTTTGCCGCCTTCCGTCTCCACACGTTCGTTCTCTTCCAGAAACTTGAACTTATCTACCTGTTCCTCAAGCAGGAACTCCGTGTCGCCGACTTCTTCAACTTTGATCCAGCGCATCATCTGGCGGACGATCACCTCAATATGCTTATCGTTGATGTTGACGCCCTGGAGGCGATAGACCTCCTGGATTTCGTTGACCAGGTAAGCCTGCAATTCCTTTTCCCCCAAGACCCGCAGGATGTCGTGCGGGTTACGCGGGCCGTCCATCAGAGCTTCGCCGGCGTGGACATACTCGCCTTCCTGAACATTGACGTGAACGCCCCGCGGCAGCAAGTATTCCGCCGCAGTTAGATTTTCGTTCTCAACGATGATTTTGCGCTGCCCGCGCACCAGGCCGCCATAGTGGACCACGCCGTCAATTTCGGTGATGACGGCCGTTTCCTTCGGCTTACGCGCTTCAAACAACTCCACGATGCGCGGTAGACCGCCGGTAATATCCTTAGTCTTTGTGGTTTCGCGCGGGATTTTAGCCAGCGTGTCACCCGGATGGACTTCGTCTCCGCTGTTTACCATCAAGTGCGCCTTGGAAGGCATCAGATAAGTCTTGATGATCTTCCCTTTGGCATCCTTCATCTGGATCTGCGGCTGGCGTTTTTCGTCCGGAGACTCAGTGATGACTTGCCGCGACAATCCGGTAACTTCGTCGACTTCCTCCTTCATGGTGACGCCTTCGAGGATGTCCTTGAAGACGATGGTTCCGCCGAATTCCGTTAGAATGGCAAAAGTAAAGGGATCCCACTCAACCAGCTGCGTTCCCGGCTCAATGTATTGCCCCTCCTGCACTTTTAGCGTCGCACCGTAAACCAGCGAGTAACGCTCGCGTTCGCGTCCCTTCTCATCGTGAATCACCAGCGCTCCGTTTCGATTCATGACCACCAGGAAACCCTCCTTGTTGGTCACGTGCTGGACGCTGAGGAACTTGACGATCCCCGCATTCTTCGATTCCACCGTAGATTGCTCGTCGATCCGGCTGGCAGTTCCACCGATGTGGAAGGTGCGCATGGTCAGCTGCGTCCCAGGCTCACCGATCGACTGCGCCGCGATTACGCCCACCGCTTCGCCCAGCTCGACCATCCTTCCTGAAGCCAGGTTGCGCCCATAACACTTGACGCACAGACCGCGCTTGGATTTGCAAGTGAGCACGGAACGGATCTTCATCTTTTCAATTCCGGCCCCCTGGATGTCAGAAGCAATGTCCTCGGTGATCTCCTGGTTTGTCCGTACCAGAATTTCACCGGTAAACGGATCTTTGACTTCTTCCTGAGAAACGCGGCCGATGATACGGTCTCGCAAAGATTCGATGATCTCGCCGCCCTCAACAATCGAAGTAACTGTGATGCCATCGAGCGTCTTGCAATCCTCTTCCGAGATGATAACGTCCTGTGCCACATCCACCAGGCGCCTCGTCAGGTAACCTGAATCGGCCGTTTTCAGGGCAGTATCAGCCAGGCCCTTGCGCGCGCCGTGGGTGGAAATAAAATACTGCAGCACCGTAAGTCCTTCGCGGAAATTGGCCGTGATCGGCGTCTCGATGATTTCGCCCGAAGGCTTGGCCATCAGACCGCGCATGCCTGCGAGCTGGCGAATCTGCTGCTTGCTGCCGCGGGCTCCCGAGTCGGCCATCATGTAAATGGGGTTGAATTCCTCTTCCGCCGAAGTGTGCTTAGCCATGGCTTCGAACATCTCGTCGGCCACCTTTTCAGTGACGTCAGACCAGATAGAGATAACCTTGTTATACCGTTCGCCCTTGGTAATGGCGCCGTCCTGGTACTGCTGCTCCACCTCACGGGTCTCGTCATTGGCGCGTGAAACCAGCTCGCCCTTGTTGCCCGGTACAATCAGATCATCGATTCCGATGCTGATTCCAGCTTTGGTGGCATAAAGAAATCCCAAGTCTTTAAGGTCGTCCAACATCTCCACGGTGGTATCGACACCATGGCGCAAATAACAGTAATTGACCAGCTGACCGAGACCTTTCTTCTTCAATACTCCGTTGACGAAGGGCATCTCCTTGGGGAGATGATCGTTGAATATCACCCGCCCCACGGTGGTGTTGATCAGCTTGTTCTTCACTTCCTGGACGTCTGCCCGCATCACTGCCTGATCGTCGTACTGCGTCGTCAAGTCCATCAATCGCCCTGTGTAGCGCAAGGTAATGGGAGTGAGCAGCTCGACGTGTTCCGCCTCCAAGGCGTGCACCACGTCCTCGGCGTTCGGGAAGGCTCGTCCTTCTCCCTTGCTGCCCGGCTTGGCAAGGGTCAGGTAATAACACCCCAGCACGATGTCCTGCGATGGAACCGCTATCGGCGTCCCATTAGCCGGAGAGAGAAGATTTTGAGTTGCCAGCATTAATACCGCCGCTTCGATCTGGGATTCCGGAGACAATGGGATGTGAACTGCCATCTGATCCCCGTCAAAGTCAGCATTGAAGGCGGTGCAAACCAGCGGGTGAATCTTGATGGCCTTGCCTTCAACCAGCACCGGCTCAAAAGCCTGGATGCCAAGACGGTGCAGCGTCGGCGCACGATTCAGCAGCACGGGATGCTCTTTGATCACGTCTTCCAGAATATCCCACACGATAGATTCCTGGTTTTCCACCATCTCTTTGGCGCCTTTGATCGTGGTGGCGTGGCCTTCCTTTTCCAGCCGGTTGTAGATGAACGGCTTGAACAGCTCCAGCGCCATTTTCTTGGGAAGCCCGCATTGATGCAGCTTCAACTCCGGCCCCACCACGATGACCGAGCGCCCTGAATAATCGACGCGTTTTCCCAGGAGGTTCTGGCGGAAGCGACCTTGTTTTCCCTTCAACGTGTCGCTCAGCGACTTGAGGGGCCGATTCTTAACCCCGCGCAACACCCGGCCGCGCCGCCCATTATCGAAAAGAGCATCCACTGCTTCCTGCAGCATGCGTTTTTCATTGCGGATGATCACTTCCGGAGCGCGCAACTCCATCAGCTTCTTCAACCGATTGTTGCGGTTGATGACGCGGCGATACAAATCATTCAGGTCCGACGTGGCGAAACGCCCGCCGTCCAGCGGTACCAGCGGGCGCAATTCAGGCGGAATGACGGGAATCACATCCAGGATCATCCACTCCGGCTTGTTGCCCGATTTCCGGAAGGCATCCACCACCTTCAACCGCTTGGCGTACTTCAACCGCTTCAGCTGTGAAGTCTCATTCTTCATCCGGAAGCGCAAATCGATGGCCATGGCATCCACATCCACCATCTTCAGCAATTCCTTGATGGCTTCGGCGCCCATCATGGCTTCAAACCGGCCCGGGAATTCAGACTGCAGAGCGCGGTAACGCTCTTCTGTAAGCAGTTCTCTTTCCTTCAACTGGGCGTCGCCCGGATCCAAAACCACATAGGCCTCAAAATAGAGGACCCGTTCAAGGTCCTTGAGGCTCATGTCAAGCAGGTGGCCGATTCGGCTGGGTAATCCCTTAAAAAACCAGACATGCGAGCAGGGGCTGGCCAATTCGATATGACCGAGCCGCTCCCGCCGCACTTTGGAAAGCGTCACTTCCACGCCGCATTTATCGCAAATAACGCCGCGGTGTTTCATGCGCTTGTACTTGCCGCACAGACACTCCCAATCCGTCACCGGACCGAATATGCGCGCGCAAAACAAACCGTCTCTTTCCGGCTTGAATGTCCGGTAGTTGATCGTCTCCGGCTTGGTCACTTCCCCGCTCGACCAGCTTCGAATTTTTTCGGGAGAAGCCAGGCCAATACGGATACTTTCAAAATCCCGAATTAGATTTCCTTTGTCGGTGTGATCTTTAAATGCTTTCAAAATTCCCTCCGTTTTCGAATGGCGAATGCGGAATTTGGAATGCGGAGTGACACCCCACATTCCGATTTCCGCATTCGAAATTCGTCATTCGAATTACCCTTCGGCCACCTGCGCTTCTTCTATTTCCTTCGTGTCGCGGCGTGCCTTCTTCTTGGCCCTTTCGATCAACTCCACATCCAGGGCCAGGCTCTGAAGCTCGCGAATCAGCACGTTGAACGATTCCGGGATTCCAGGGCTGTAGGAGGACTCGCCTTTAACAATCGCCTCGTAAATCTTGGCGCGGCCCTGCACATCATCGGACTTGGCCGTCAGCAGCTCCTGCAGAATGTTTGCGGCTCCGTACGCTTCGAGCGCCCATACTTCCATTTCTCCGAAACGCTGCCCGCCAAATTGAGCCTTCCCGCCGAGAGGCTGTTGAGTGATCAGCGAATACGGTCCGATGGAACGCGCATGAATCTTATCGTCCACCAAGTGCGACAGCTTGAGCATGTAGATATAGCCGACAGTGACCTTCTGCTGGAATTTCTCGCCGGTCATCCCGTCGTACAGTTCGGTTTTCCCAGTCACCGGGAGGATCGACTTTTCCAGTTGGCCCTTGATCTCCGCTTCGGTGGCGCCGTCGAAAACCGGAGTGGCAAAATGCAGACCCAGCGCCTTAGCCGCCCATCCTAAATGCGTTTCCATGATCTGGCCCACGTTCATGCGCGAGGGAACGCCCAGCGGATTGAGGACGATCTCAACGGGAGTCCCGTCCGGCATGTAAGGCATATCTTCTTCAGGCAGGATACGCGCAATGACGCCCTTGTTGCCATGGCGGCCAGCCATCTTGTCTCCCACGGAAAGCTTCCGCTTCATGGCCACATAGACCTTGACCATCTTGATCACGCCCGGAGGCAGTTCATCACCCTTCTTCAAACGCGAAAGCTTCTCCTCGTGGAGGGACTTGAGGATCTCGATCTGCCTTTCGGTCTTATCTTCAATTTTTTCAAACTCGCCCTGCGCATCCTTCCCTTCGACCTTGATTTTCTTCAGGGCGGAATGCGACATACCTTCCAACATCTTGGGGGCAATTTTCTCACCTTTCTTGTAAGTCTCCTCGCCTGCCGCGAGATTGATCGCCAGTTTCTTGCCGACTAGCAGGTCGGTCAGCCGTTTGTCGCGCTCATCCTTGAGAATTCGGATTTCGTCGTTAAGATCCTTCTCCAGTTTGGCGCTTTCCTGGTTTTCGATTTGAGTCGCCCGCTCATCCTTGGGCACACCTTTGCGGGAGAAAATCTTCACATCGACGACCACGCCTTCTATTCCCGGCGGAGTGTAAAGGGAGGCGTCTCGAACATCACCCGCCTTTTCACCAAAGATGGCCCGCAGCAGCTTCTCCTCCGGCGTCAACTGCGTTTCACCTTTGGGCGTCACTTTTCCTACCAAAATCGATCCCGGAGAGACCTTGGCGCCAATGCGGATGATCCCGCTCTCATCAAGATCTTTCAGGATTGTATCGCTGACGTTGGGTATGTCCCGCGTGATCTCCTCACTGCCCAGTTTTGTATCGCGCGCTTCAATCTCCAGTTCTTCGATGTGGATCGAAGTGTAGAGATCTTCTTTGACCAGCCTTTCACTGACCAGGATCGCGTCCTCAAAGTTATAACCGCGCCAGGGCATGAACGCCACCAGCACGTTGCGTCCCAGCGCCAGCTCGCCCTTCTCCGTACATGGGCCGTCGGCCAGCACCTGGGCTTTATCTACGCGATCGCCGCGGCGCACCAGGGGCTTCTGGTTGATGCAGGTGTTCTGGTTGCTCCGCTTGAACTTCGTCAGCTGGTAGATATCGACTCCGGCATCCCGGCTGGGGCCGCCGTCGGCTGATTCCACCCTCACGATGATGCGCTCGGCATCCACGCTGTCGACCACACCCGGCCGGCGGCAGAGAATGACGGCGCCGCTGTCTCGCGCAGCGATATATTCCATACCTGTTCCTACAAAGGGAGCCTCGGCGCGCACCAGCGGCACTGCCTGCCGCTGCATGTTGGATCCCATCAAGGCGCGGTTGGCGTCGTCATGCTCGAGAAACGGAATCAGGCTGGCGGCCACGCTGACCAGTTGTTTCGGAGAAACGTCGATGTATTCGATTTCCTCACGGGTTGCGAAAACGAAGTTGCCCTGGTGGCGTGCGCTAACGCGATCCTGCAGGATGTTTCCCTTCTCGTCCAGTTCAACGTTTGCCTGAGCAATCACGTGTTTGTCGGCATCCCAGGCGGTCATATAGAAAGCGTAAGGCTCGTATTCGGCCTCGCGCTTATGGGCGAGGGTCTTCTTCATCTTCCGGTTCAAGCTTTCTACTTCATCCCACGTGTAATGGCCGCCGATCTTCAGATTGGTATCTGCAGCATTGGTGACCACAACGTAGTCGGTCACCCAGCCCTCTTTGACGCGACGGTAAGGAGACTCAATGAAACCGTATTCGTTGATGCGCGCGTAGCAACTGAGCGACGAAATCAGCCCGATATTGGGCCCTTCCGGCGTCTCGATGGGACAGATGCGCCCGTAATGAGTGGGATGGACGTCGCGTACTTCAAATCCGGCGCGTTCCCGACTCAACCCGCCAGGCCCCAAAGCCGACAGCCGGCGCTTGTGGGTAATCTCTGAAAGCGGGTTGGTCTGATCCATAAACTGCGACAACTGGCTGCTGCCAAAGAACTCGCGAATGGAAGCCATCACCGGTTTGGCGTTGATCAGGTCGTGCGGCATGGCGGTGGCCATCTCCTGATGCACCGACATTTTCTCCTTGATGGCGCGTTCCATCCGTACCAAGCCGATGCGGAATTGATTTTCCAGAAGTTCGCCCACGGCCCTGACGCGACGATTTCCCAGGTGGTCAATGTCGTCAACGGCCCCGATGTTCTTGCGCAGCTTGAGCAGGTATCGGATCACTTCATAGAAGTCGCGCGGCGACAGGATGCGCTCTTCCAGCGGCGTATCGAGGCCCAGCTTGATGTTGAACTTCAGACGCCCTACTTTGGAAAAGTCGTATTTTCGCGGATCAAAAAACATGCCGTGGAACAGCTGAGTAGCAGTTTCCAGCGTCGGAGGGTCTCCTGGCCGCTGCTTGCGGTAAATCTCAATCAGCGACTCGTTGGAGGTCTTGACGGCATCCTTGCGGAGGGTCTCGGACAGGACTACCCCGATATCATCGCGTTCCGGAAAAAACACCGAGAATTTCTCTATCTTGGCTTCGATGACGGCATTCAACTTGGAAGCGGTCACCTCGTTGTTGGCTTCCAGGATCACTTCTCCCGTCTTTTTATCCACTACTTCGCCCACGCTGAAGGCGCCTTCAAGATCTTCCACGCCGATTTCAATCTCTTTCACGCCGGCCTTCTCCAGGGTGGTGTAAATGGAATGCGTGATCTTCTTGCTTCCCGGATGGAGTACCTTACGTGAAGATTTAGGATCGTGAATGTCGTTGGAGACCTTTAAACCGATCAGGCTCGAATCCAGATCCCGAAACAGTCTTTTGCCGTCGGTCCTGATTTCCGACACGGTGTAAAATTCGCGCAAGATTTGTTCATCGGATTCCGCCTGCGCCAGATATTTCTTGGCCTTCCCTTCAATTTCATCCGCGGCCACACCCTTATCCGCCAGCTGCTTGCGATGATGGGCGGCGGCCTGAGAAGCCAGGGCCCGAAGGAAAGTGGTGGCCAAGAATTTGCGCTTTCTGTCGATGCGCACATAAAGCAGATTCTTTATGTCGTATTCGAATTCGATCCACGATCCTCGATAAGGGATGATTTTGCCCAGAAAAAATGACTTGCTCGGAGTTGATTCAAAAAACACTCCCGGCGAACGGTGCAGCTGGCTGACGATAACCCGCTCAGTCCCGTTGATGATGAAGATGCCGTTCTCCGTCATCAGCGGAATGTCGCCGAAGTAAACTTCCTGTTCTTTGATGTCGCGGATGGTCTTCGCCTCGGTGTCCGGATCCTTGTCCCAAACTACCAGGCGAATGGTGACCTTTAGAGGCACGGCATACGTCATGCCGCGCTCCTGGCATTCCTCGATGTTGTACTTCAGGTTCAGCTGGACAGGATCGCCACAGTCGTCGCAGCGCGTAATATCATTCGGGTTGTAGGTGCCGCACTTCTTGCAGACCACATCCTCGATTGAGTAGGGGTTCAGCACGATGGGCTCGCCACAATGTGTGCACTTGCCGCGCAGGTGTTCCAGGCCCCTTAGCTTTCCGCACTTGCACTCCCAGTTGCCTATGGAATAGTCCACAAATTCCAGCGAGGAGGTGCCGCGAAAGTCGGTGATAGGAAAGACCGAATTAAAAACAGACTGAAGGCCGGCATCCTCGCGCTCACTGGGCAGCAAGTCCATCTGGAGGAACCGCTGGTACGACTTTTTCTGCACTTCCAGCAGATTCGGGATGGGGAACGAAGTCTTGATCTTGGCAAAATTATGCCTTTCTCGATAGACGTTTTTGAGGAAATCAGACATAGAAACTACACTCCCTGTGAGGAAAGTTTTGTCGCCCAGGGGACCAAGCGTGCGCCGCGAACACCCCACTGAGGTGAGATTGGATGACGTCGAGATTCAAAAAACTGCGCGCGGACTTCCGGGAGAAATAGTAAAGCTCTGACACGTTGGGTAACGTGCGAAAGAAGCTTGGGATCATCCAATAATAATCCGCCCGGAGAAGACCGGGTTCTCCGGCAGACCAAAAAGTAAAAGGGGAATACGAATTCCCCTAACGTTCAACCCCTGATTAAACTCTGTTTTGCTTCACCATCAGCGAACCTCATATTGTAGACAGATTCCGGATGGTTTGACAAGAAGTTTTTGTGGTTTCCGGGATTATTTAATTTCGACGGTGGCGCCCGCTTCCTGGAACTTGGCTTTGACCTTCTCCGCCTCTTCTTTGGAAACGCCTTCCTTGACCGGCTTGGGAGCCCCCTCGACCAGGTCCTTTGCCTCCTTCAAGCCAAGGTTAGTCAATTCGCGCACCACCTTGATGACGTTGATTTTCTTGTCTCCAGCACTGGTCAAAATCACATCAAACTCGGTCTTTTCTTCGGCCGCCGGGGCTCCTCCGGCAGCGGGGGCTCCGCCTCCGGCCACCATTACGGGCGCCGCCGCGGCTGCCGAAACGCCAAATTTGTTTTCAATGTCTTTTACCAGTTCCGAGATTTCCATGATCGAGGCTTGCTCGATCCAGCTCAGAACCTGTTCCCGGGTGATTTCCATTGTTTCCTCCAGCATTTATTTCTTAATTTGGGTCAGTACAAATGCAAGGTTGCGAATAGGCGCGCTCAACACAGAAGCCAGCCGCTGCGCAGGCGCATTCAACAAAAACAACAATTTTCCGATCAGCGCTTCCCGCGACGGCAACTTAGCAATCTCCGCTACCGCCTTTCCTTCAAGAACTTTGCCTTCTACGACGGCCGCCTTAAACTGCAACGCCGGGGTGTTCTTCGCAAAATCTGTAAGCACCTTGGCCAGCGCTACCGGATCGTTCTCGGAATAGGCTATCGCCGTAGGGCCCTCGAAATGGTCCCTAAGCGCTTCAAAAGCCGTGTCTTTGGCGGCAATCAAGGCCAGCGTGTTTTTCACCACCTGATAACCGCAATTGGCCTTTGATATCTGCCGGCGCAATTCTGTGGCATCGATAACCTTCATCCCGCGAAAATCCACCAGCACCAGGGATTTCACAGAACGAAATGTTTTGCTCAAGTCTTCGATTAATACCGCCTTCTCTGCCTTATTCATTGCTATCCCGCTACCTGGTTCACATCGATGTCGATGCCCGGTCCCATCGTGGAAGAAATGGTCACACTCTTCACATACCTGCCTTTACTGGTAGTAGGCTTAGCGCGCACTACCGCATCGATCAAGGCGCGAGCGTTTTGTATAAGGTTTACCTCCGAAAAGGAAAGCTTTCCGAAAGGGGCGTGGATCACGCCGTTCTTATCCACCCGAAATTCTACCTTTCCCGCTTTTACTTCCTTGACCGCCTTGGCCACATCGAAAGTGACTGTTCCAGTCTTTGGATTGGGCATCAGGCCGCGAGGGCCCAGCGCCTTGCCCAGTTTCCCAACAGACTTCATCATGTCGGGAGTTGCAATCAGGGCCTCGAAATTCATGTAGCCCTTCTGGATTCTCTCCACCAGATCATCCCCGCCAACTTCGTCGGCACCGGCTTCCTGAGCCTCTTTGATTTTTTCTCCCGACGTGATGACCGCAACGCGCTTGCTCTTCCCCAGGCCGTGGGGAAGCACGATGGTTCCGCGCACCATCTGATCTGCGTGTTTGGGATTGACACCGAGACGCATGGCCACCTCGGCAGTTTCGTCAAAAGACGCAAATTTGACTTTCTTCATCAAAATGACCGCATCTTCCAGCGTGTACGGGTGCCGCTCTACTTGTTTTCTTGCATTGTCGTATTTCTTGCCCATCATTCTGCACCGCGGTAGAGACGCGGCATGCCGCGTCCCTACGGCAAAGACTCCTATTGGGAAACTTCCAAACCCATGCTGCGCGCCGTGCCGAGGATAATCTTAACGGCGGCCTCCAAGTTATTGGCGTTCAGATCGGGCATTTTCGTTTTGGCGATTTCTTCGACTTGTTTCATGGTGACCGTGCCCACCTTAGCTTTATTGGGTTCGGCCGAGCCCTTCGCGATATTGGCTGCCCGTTTCAACAAGATTGCTGCCGGCGGCGTTTTTGTAACGAACGTATAAGAACGATCCTGATAGACGGTGATCACTACCGGGATAATCAAGCCTTCTTGGTTTTGCGTCTTGGCGTTGAATGCCTTACAGAAATCCATTATGTTGACGCCGGCCTGACCCAGGGCCGGGCCCACCGGCGGGGCGGGAGTAGCCTTTCCGGCCTGGATCTGCAGCTTAATGTTCGCCGTTACCTTCTTTGCCATGTTGTCGCCAAGTTCCTAAATTTTCTCTACCTGGATAAATTCAAGCTCCACGGGTGTGGCGCGGCCAAAGATTGTCACCATCACTTTGAGCGTATTCTTTTCCAAGTTGATCTCTTCCACAGTTCCCGTGAAGTTACTGAACGGCCCATCGATGATCTTGACCGTTTCGCCGCGCTCGTACATGTACTTCGGCTTAGGTTTTTCGGTGGTGGTGGAAACTCGATGTACGACCTGATTTACTTCTTCCTCGGTCAGGGGGGTCGGCTTTTGGCCCTGGCTGACAAAACCTGTCACTTTGGGAGTGTTGCGGACCAGGTGCCAGGTTTCATCGGTCATCTCCATTTCAACCAGAATATAACCGGGGAAAAAAAGCTTCGAGGAAACGACTTTCTTCCCCCCCTTCATTTCCACCACGTCTTCGGTGGGAATGAGAATCTGGCCGATCTGATCCTGCAGCCCGTAGGCCTGCACGCGATTCATAAGACTTTCGGCCACCTTCCTCTCGAAACCGGAATACGTGTGAATGATGTACCAGTTTTTTGCCATCTCAGCGGTCACCATATTCTTGTCAGAAAAGGCTGATGATCTTCTGCACCGCGTGCTGCAGAGCCAGATCCACCAGAAACAGATACAGGCCAAAAAAGAAGAGTGTCAGAATGACAACCAGAGTTGTCCCGTAAACTTCCTTTCGCGTGGGCCAACTTGTCTTCTTCAGCTCGGTCTTAACATCCGCCAAAAAACTGCGAAAGCGGCCGGGCGATTCTTTCACTTTTTCCAAATAACTCATTTTCCGTTCACCGACCAAAAGCGTCATTGGTCATCGGTCATCAGCTGAAATGGCAGGCCAGGAGGGACTCGAACCCCCAACATCCGGTTTTGGAGACCGGCGCTCTACCAATTCGAGCTACTGGCCTGCGTTCAAGTGGCAAGTTATCAGGGGCAAGTTACCAGTCGGATAACTTGCCAATGATAACTTGCCACTTGTTAACGTACTTCCTTGTGCGACGTATGCTTTCGGCAAAAACGACAAAACTTGCGGAGTTCCAGGCGCTCCGTCACGTTCTTCTTGTTTTTTGTAGTCGCATAGTTGCGCTGTTTGCATTCGCCGCACTGCAATAAAATCTTCTCTTGCATTTGTTGAGCCTTCAGCCGTCAGTCTGCCTTCTGCCTTCTGCCTTCCGCTGGGTGCTTCTGCCTTCTATTGCAGTATCTCGGTCACCGTTCCGGCGCCTACCGTCCGTCCCCCCTCCCGAATTGCAAACCTTAACCCCTTCTCCATGGCGATCGGCGAGATCAATTCGATCGACAGCGATACATTGTCTCCCGGCATTACCATCTCCGTCCCAG
>DASXTB010000410.1:0-9896 GCA_036505615.1 Acidobacteriota bacterium | reverse complement strand
CGGCGAGAGCGCGTACAAGGGCTTCGAGATCACGATGGCCATGCTTCGATCCGTTGTCGAGCGCGGCCAGGTCAAGCTTCCACTCGGCCCGGGCGAACCTGAACTTGAAGCGCTTGGCAAGATTCTTTCCGACAGGCCCGTTCTCTTCGGAACGGACGTCAGTCGCAAGGAGTACACACGCTGAATAATCCGGTGCGGCAAGAAAATGCGGAACCACCAAGACACCAAGGCACCAAGGAGACAATTCCCAACCACTCTCTAGATTTAGTATCTTGGTGTAAAAAGTTGTCGATTTCTCGTTTTTTTGACCAAGTTTTGGCCGAATGGAAACCACCGTTCACGTGCACGTTCACGACCACATCAACGTTCACGACAACGTTCACCAATCAGTGCTCTTTGGAATTGTTTTTCCGTTACCGTGGACGTAGCCGTGGTCGTTGACGTGCACGTGGACGTGGCCGTAGACGGCTTTTCTTTTGGTTGTAGCTTTGCCACTCTAGGCCTTGGTGGTGGACTTTTTTGGTTGCTCTCTTCGCGGCTTCGGGGCAAAGTTTTCATCACCTGCCGTAGGAAGGATGTGGACACGTGCCGAAAAGAACCCTACCCATTCTGTCTTTTCTTCTGTTCTGCTGGATCTTTTCTCTCATCTATGGGCAGGACAGAGTGGCTCGTTACATCCTCCCGGAAGAGCCTGCCACTCTCTATCCGGCGGCTAAGACCGGGGGCGTCTACATGTTTAATTACTATCTGCCGCCGGCCGGGGCGAGCACTCCCTGGTGGCCTTCCTGGTCGCCCGACGGCCAATGGATTGCATTTTCGATGCAAGGGTCATTGTGGAAGATGCGCGTGGACCAGTCTGTCGCCGACGAAATTATCTATGGCAAGGAATATCTGTCATCGCCCGAGTGGTCGCCCAACGGCCGCTGGATTGCCTACACGGCAGATGAAGCCAACAAGCACATCAACCTGAAGCTTCTCGATGTATCGACGGGCAAATCGATCGATCTCACCACCGGAACAGACGTAAACATTGATCCTGCCTGGTCGCCGGACAGCTCGCGCCTGGCGTTTGTTTCTACCCGCCCGAATGGATACTTCAACATTTTTGTGATGGAGATACGCGACGGCAAGCCTGGCCGAACGATCCAGTTGACGCAAGATCACGCCTATGGAAGAGACCGCCTCTACTTTGGCAATTACGATCTGCACATCCAGCCCACCTGGTCGCCGGACGGCAAGGAAATTATTTTTGTCAGCAACCGCGACATACCACTCGGTTCGGGGGCGATCTGGCGCATGCCTGCCGAACGGAACGGGATAGACAAGGCCCGGAGAATACAGAAAGAGGAAACGCTTTACCGCACGCGCCCGCACTGGTCTCCTGATGGAAAGCGGATCGTCTACAGCTCTCATCTGGGCGGCCAATTCAACAACCTCTTTATTCTTCCCGCTCAAGGAGGCGAGCCTTACAAGCTGACGTTTGGGGAATGGGACAGTTTTCATCCACGCTGGTCGCCGGATGGCGAGTGGATTGCGTTTATCTCAAATGAAGAAGGATTGCCGCAATTGCGTCTGCTTAAGACTTACGGCGGCCTTCAGGAAAAGCTGAAGATCACATCGCGCCGCTGGGCCAGGGCGATGGCGCGTGTGCGCGTACGTGTGGAAGACGCGGCCAGCGGAAGCACTCTTGCGGCACGCGTTTACGCCTGGGCTGCCGACGGTAAGGCCTATGCGCCCGATGACGCTTACCAACGCATCGGCAGATTGGGAGAACACTTCTTTCATACCGCTGGAATTTTTGAGCTGGTTGTGCCCGAAGGCGATTTGCTTCTGGAAGCCATGAAGGGTTTCGAGTATTACCCGGCATCGCAAAAAATAACGGCTGCAGCAGATCGAGTTTCGACGGTAACACTGCGGCTGGAGAGAATGACCGACATGAAAGCTCGTGGCTGGTACAGCGGCAGCAACCACGTGCACATGAATTACGCCGGCAACCTGCACAACACGCCTGAAAATCTCATGTTCATGGGGGACGCGGAAGATGTGAGCGTCGTGGGAGAGTTAGTTGCCAATAAGGACAACCGCATCCTTGATTATCAGTTCTTTACCGGCAAGCCGCACCCGCTTTCCGGCGCTCAGCGTCTTCTGTACTTCAATGAAGAGTACCGCCCTCCTTTCTACGGCCACATATCCTTAATTAATCTGACCCGCCACTTGATTTCTCCTTTCACCACCGGCTACGAGGGCACCGCCATTGAAAGCCTTTATCCCAGCAACACGGATATCTTCCGAACGGCACGTGAGCAGGGTGCGCTGGGCGCATACGTCCATCCATTCTCCGGCAACAGCGATCCGCTCCAGTCGAATCTTGGAGTTGCCAAATCATTTCCGGTCGATCTGGCGCTGGGGACGATCGACTATCATGAGCTGATGTCACGCGCCAATTGGGCCGGCTACCGCGTGTGGCATCATGCGCTCAATAACGGATTCAGGCTTCCCGCCGTGGGAGGAGAAGACTCAATCAGCAGCCTGCATTACACCGCTATCGTGGGGCAGGATCGCGCCTATGCTTACCTGGGCGACCGATTGACTTGGGAAGGTTGGATCGAAGCCATTCGCAAAGGCCGCTTACTGGTCACCAACGGTCCTCTGGTAGAGCTGAAAGTGAATGATCAAATCCCTGGCGGAGAAATCCGCCTTCCCGCGGCAGGGGGAAAGGTTCGAATTTACGGCAAAGTGGAATCAATCGTGCCTCTGGACACAGCAGAGCTGATACGAAACGGCAAATCGATAGAAACTTTCAGTCTCAACAGGCAGCGCCGTGGAAAGCAGGTGGAGTTTACTCGAGAGATTGAAATTCATGACAGTTGCTGGATTTCGCTGCAAGCATTCGCATCGCGCGCCGCCCATCCTTTCGACGATGGGTTTCCGCAGGCCACCACTAATCCCATTTGGATCACCGTCGGTGACCGTGCAGTACGATCCACTGAGTCGGCGCGGTACTTCATTCGATGGATCGATCAGCTCATCGTGCTGGCGGAAGCACACCCGGGTTGGCGCTCAGAAAAAGAAAAGGAGCATGTACTCGGTCAATTCAGAGAGGCGCGACAGATCTACCAGCGGCTCGCCACCGGGACGCAGGAAACTGAGCGAAAGGTCGAAAGTCGCTAACGCAAAGGCACAGCGCGGCAGAGTCGCAAACCAATAAAAGCCGATCACGACCACGTTCACGTTCACGAACACGTCCTTACAGTGGCAGGGCCACAACCGAAACAAAAGCCGATCACGGCTACATGAACGGTGAAGCCGCAGCCAAGGATGTAAGAGGCCGTCGGTGAAACCCGAAGGGTTTACAGAGTATAGCCGGCGGCAAAGCCCGCGCGTTTTGCGGGGGCGTCGCCGCCGGTTAACCGTTCCCATAAACGGTCCGACGCTGAAAGCGTCACAGAGCCTGACGCCACAGATATAGCGGGCCGAAGAACTAAACGGGCTTGGTTTCAAATTTGCGAAAAATTCTTAGGCTCTTTCAGGGCGGATCGTTTTGGATGGATGGCCAACCGGCGGCGTCGCCGCCGGCTATACTCTGTAAACCCTTCGGGTTTTGGAAGATGTGTGGGGGCGATGTGCCGGAGAAATGTGGTTGAAAAAACCGGATCTCACGGTCCGGTAACACGCCTACACAATCGCTCACGATTCGATTGGTCGTAGTCGTGGGCGTTGACGTGGCCGTGGTCGTCGACGTGGACGTGATCGTGAACGGCATTAATCCCCTTTCAACCGTGGAATCTTCGCGGGAGAGAAAGAAATTCAGGGTTAGTAGCGCAAAGCGGTTGCGGCGAGTTTATATCGACTTACGCCAGGATCTTCTTTACTACATTGCCCTGCACGTCGGTCAGCCGATGATGCCGCCCCTGGAACTTGAACGTCAGCTTGGTGTGGTCCACGCCCAGGCAGTGGAGAATGGTTGCGTGCAGGTCATGAATGTCAACCGGGTCGCTGACGATGTTGTAGCTGAAATTGTCGGTCTCCCCGTACGTTAAGCCCCCCTTGGTCCCGCCGCCGGCGAGCCAAATGGCGAAGCACCGCGGATGATGGTCGCGGCCATAGTTGTCCTCGGTGAGCGTGCCCTGCGAATAAACGGTCCGGCCGAACTCGCCGCCCCAAACCACCAGCGTGTCTTTCAGCATTCCGCGCTGCTTGAGATCCTGAATCAGCGCGGCTGAGGGTTGGTCGGTCTGCCGGCACTGGCCTGCAATCTCGCGCGGCAAGTTGCTGTGCTGGTCCCAGCCCCGATGAAAAAGCTGGATGAAGCGCACTCCCCGCTCGGCCAGCCGCCGGGCGAGAATGCAATTGGCGGCGTAGGTGCCTGGCTTGCGCGAATCCGGCCCGTACATTTCAAAAGTTGACTCAGGTTCTTTGGAAATGTCCGTCAGCTCGGGCACCGACCTTTGCATTCTGAAGGCCATCTCGTACTGGGCAATGCGAGTGTTGATCTCCGGATCCAGGTATTCCTTGACCTTCAGCGCGTTCAGTTTTGTGAGGTCATCGAGAAAGTGCCGACGCGCTTCCTCCGAATAACCGTCCGGATTGGATATATAAAGGACAGGATTCGAGCCAGCGCGGAACTTCACGCCTTGATGCTTGGTGGGGAGAAATCCGCTCCCCCACGTGCGATCGGCCAGCGCCTGCGAGCCGCCGACACCTTGTGAAACCATGACGACGAACGCAGGCAGATCCTGATTCTCGCTGCCCAAGCCATACGAAATCCAGGAACCGATGCTCGGCCGGCCTGCCAGTTCAGCACCGGTCTGAAAAAACGTCACCGCCGGATCATGATTGATCGCGTCGGTGTGCATTGTTTTGACGAGGCAAAGATCGTCGGCGACCTTGGCCGTGTGGGGAATCAACTCGCTCAACCACATGCCGGACTGGCCATGCTGTTGATAGCGGAAGAGGGACGGAGCGGTCGGAAAGTTGGCCTGATACGCCGTCATGCCGGTGAGCCGCTGGCCCATCCGCACCGAGTCGGGCAGCTCCGTTCCGCGATGTCGTATTAGAGTTGGCTTATAGTCGAACAGGTCCAGTTGCGACGGCGCACCGTGCTGGAAAAGGTAAATCACGCGCTTGGCCCTGGGCAAGAAATGGGGCAATCCCGACAGCGCGCCGTCCGTGCGGGCATCCTGGGCAAGGAGCGAGGCCAGGGCGGCCCGTCCGATCCCCATGCTCGACAGGCCCAAGAAATGCCGCCGCGTGAGAAGTAGTTTGCGGTCTTCGATAGGATCCATTGTCAGATCTCGAGGGTAAGAAGCAGAGAGCAGATTTTGGAAAGTAAGAACATCCCCATCTAGTTTACAATCACCCTCCCGCCGGGACAAGCCCAGCGAACACGCCATAGGCGCGCCCTCGGGTTTGGACATTTTGGAGAGACGGCCGGTGGGCCGTCTCCCGCGCAATCTTTCATCGTGCAGGAGACGCCCCACGGGGCGTCTCTCTGTCCGCGAAGCGGACCCAGCGCGCCATAGGCGCGCCCTGGAGTTTCTACAATTTCCCAGTCTTCGAAAGCAGGCCAGCCCAGCCGCTTTTTGGCTGGGCGGAAGAATAGAGCCCAGGGCGGAGCTTGCGAAGCCCTGGGATAGCAGATCATCTCCGCTCAAACCAGCCCGGCCCGTTTTTTGGGGCGGGCGACAGATATTTTTTCGCAAATTTGCCGCCAGCCCGATTGTGTGCTTTGTATGTCGTTGAAGGCAATGCGCCAGGGCGAGCATTAGAACTACGCAATTCTGTCGCCCGCCCCAAAAAACGGGCCGGGCTAATGGCGTGGAAAAATGATCGCTGGCCCCAGGGCTCCGCAAGCTCCGCCCTGGGCTTTATTCTTCCGCCCAGCCAAAAAGCGGCCGGGCTGGTCCCCTTTCGAGGACCGGGAAAAAGCGCGCCATGGGCGCGCCGTGTCCGCGAAGCGGACCCAGCCGGCCGCTAGGCGCGCCTCGCTGGGACAAGCCCAGCGATGAATCAAGCACTCAGCCATTTTTTTCTCACGTCCTTACTCCTTCGTGACCGTCTCGTCCAGATTGAGTATCAGGCTCGCCACGGCAGCATATGCCGCCAGCTCTCGGGCATCTAATGCGCGATCGGCGGGCGACTCTCCTTGCCGGAGGTAGGCGCTCGCCATCTGGGGATTTTCTGAAAAGTAATCGACATGGTACTGGAGGCTCCGCCGTAGAATCCCTTCTTCTGTGGCCGATGGCAGCCGCCCGGTGACCAGACGGAAGCCGTAGCGGAGACGCGAATCGCGCCCGGCGCCGCCTTCCTTCATCATACGCTGCCCGAGAAAGCGCGCCGCCTCCAGGAAGGTAACATCGTTCATCAGATTGAGCGCCTGCAGTGGTGTGTTGGTGCGGGTTTCGCGAACTACGCAGCTCTCCCGCATCGCCGCGTCAAAGTTGACCATCATCGGCGGCGCGATGGTGCGTTTCCAAAACGTGTACAGGCTTCGCCGGTAAAGGTCCGGGCCGTGGCTCTGCTTATAGTCCATGTCCTGCATGGAAGTCTCATTCCAGAGTCCCTCGGGTTGGTATGGCTTCACCGACGGTCCCCCGAGTTTCTCTACCAGCAGCCCGGAAACGAACAGAGCCTGATCGCGAAGCATCTCGGCAGGCAAGCGGAAGCGCGGACCGCGCCCGAGGAGCCGGTTTTCCGGATCGCGCTGGTCCCGCCCCGCGGCATCTTGCCTGGTCTTGGACGACTGCCGGTAAGTCGCGCTGGTGACGATCAGCTTTTGCATCGCTTTGACATCCCAGCCGGAACGGACAAATTCGGTTGCCAGCCAGTCGAGCAATTCCGGGTGCGACGGCCATTCGCCCTGCACGCCGAAATCCTCTGTCGTTCTCACCAGCCCGGCGCCGAAATACATCTGCCAGAAACGATTTACTGCGACGCGCGCCGAGAGTGGATTGGCGGGATCGACCAGCCAGCGAGCGAACCCAAGACGGCTGTTGGGCGCCCCTGCAGGAAGCTGCGGCAGTACAGCCGGGATTCCCGGTCCTACCTTCTCGCCGGGCTTGTTATAGGCGCCTCGGAGCAGAAGGAAAGTATCTTTTCGTGTTGGGTTCTCGTCCATCACCATTACGGTGGGGAAGGTTCGCTCCAGAATCTCTTTCTCCTGCTCGAGCGCGCCAAGCCGAGCCCAGCTATCACGGATTTCCGGTGGAGCTGCGTTTTCAAGGAAATACCATCTCAACTGCAGCTGTTCACTCTCCGACCTCTCGAGTGCCGGTTTTCGGGCGATGGCGCTCAACGGCTCACCGAGAGCGAGCGCGGAAATTTCTTCCTCGGTCAGAATGCGCGAATAGATCCGCACATCGTCCATGAGTCCGCGAAAGCGTTTCGCGGGACCTGCGCCTCCGCCGATTCGGAATGGCTCTTTGAACTCCCGGCCTGCGTTACGGAACGGCCGGTACAAAGTGTCAGCCTGGATCTGGAGCGTGGCGGGTCTGCCGTCGAGATATACACGGACGCCTTCGGCCATCCGCGAACCGGTGTAGGTGACGGCCAGGTGATGCCATCGCTTGGGGGCAAGGCTCTCCTCAGTCTCCAGGCGAATCGCATCGGTAGTCCATTCGCTCGTGAGGTGGACATACACCCTGCCTTGATTCAAGTGCACGCCGTACCCCCTGGCTTTCGGTTTGTCGTCCATTTTGCTGACAACACTACCGTCGGGTGTGGAATCCGAGTAGACCCACGCCGAAATGGAGAAGGGATCCTCGATATCAAAGCGGGCGATGTTTCCCGCGTCCAAGCACGCCGTGCCATCGAATGCCGCGGCCTTCCCCAGACGGCCCGGTTGCAGGGCGACCTTGCCGCCCACTTCTTTGAGCCCAACGATGCTCTCGAAAGGGAAGCTGACTTCGAGTGCTCTGGACGGGGCCCAGAACAAACCCTCGGTGTTGTCGACTTGCCGCTCCCATATCCTCTGGGCCTTTTCGATTCTGCCGCCCTGCTGGCGCAGCATATTGTGAATCGCCCGGATTTGTCGCTCCAGATCAAGCTGCTTAACCTGCTGCTCGCGAGTAGGCGCCGCAACGAGCGGCGGCGAGTTGCCATACTTCATCGCGCGGCCTCGTTCCGGCACGTTGCCAAAGTAGGCATACAGTTGGTAAAACTCCCTTTGCGTGAATGGATCGTACTTGTGGTGGTGGCACCGGGCGCAGCCGAGCGTCAAGCCCAGAAATACCGTTGCCGTAGTCTCGACGCGATCGACCACATACTCGACGGCGTATTCTTCCGGCACGATGCCGTCCTCGGTATTGCCTCGGTGGTTCCGGTTGAAGCCGGTGGCGATCTTTTGTTGCAGTGTGGCTTTCGGCAACATGTCGCCCGCAATCTGGTCGACAGTGAACTGATCAAAGGGCTGGTTGCGGTTGAAGGCGTCGATCACCCAGTCACGCCAGCGCCACATCACGCGCTCGCCATCGTACTGGTAACCGTTGGTGTCGGCGTAGCGCGCCGCATCCAGCCACCGCACCGCCATCCGCTCGCCATATCGAGGTGAAGCAAGAAGCCGAGTTACCACTTTTTCGTAAGCATTGTGGGAAGTGTCTGCTAGAAAGGCGTCGACTTCATCGGGCGTCGGAGGCAAACCGGTCAGATCGAGCGTCACGCGCCGAATCAGCGTGGTCTTATCCGCTTCCGGTGAAGGAGTAAGCCCCTCGCGCTCCAAACGCTCGAGAATGAAGGAATCGATCGGGTTGCGTGGCCAAATCGTGTTGCTCACTTTTGGCAGCGGCGGGCGCCTGGGTGGAATCAGCGACCAGTGCTTCTGCCATTTTGCTCCCTGCTCGATCCAGCGACGGATCAGCTCGATTTGGCGCTCTGTCAGCTTGCGACCGGAGGAGATGTGGGGCATCCGTTCCGTTTCGTCCTCCGCAGTGATGCGCCGGAACATTTCGCTCTGTTGAAGATTCCCAGGTACGATGGCGCGGCGCCCTCCCAGGTCGGCAAACGCTCCGGCTTCTATGTCAAATCGCAGCTTTGCCTTGCGTTTTGCCTCATCCGGACCATGACAAGGGAAACAGTTGTCGGAGAGGATCGGGCGGATGTCGCGGTTGAACTCAATAACTTGTGGCAGCGAGTCGGCGATTTGTGGGGACGTTTCAGCGGCGCGCGACATGGACGCTGACACGATCGACGCTATCGATCCGCACAATAACGCCAGCGTGCATCCTCGTATCATTCGCCAAGGTAGGGAAGTCATTGTTTCAGTTAGCAGCTAACTAACAGCCTTCAGCCGTCAGCTATCAGCTTTCGTCCTTATTATATGCCGAATTATATGCCGATGAGTTTAGCGCGACTACCGCGCCTATATTGTAGAGAGGCGGCCCTGCCGCGTCTCATCCTAACAGGTCAGCAGATGGCCGGGATGAGACGGCCCAGCGGGCCGTCTCCTGGGGTTTCTACGTTTTTGTGAGTGCTGTGGGCGAGTTCTACAGCGGCTCTGCCGCCTGCCTCTGGCGGCGAGGCTTGCCTCGCCTGGCGCTGCGGAGCAGCGCCATCGATATGTCAGAGCCCGGAGCGTAAGCGACGGGTCCTGCCAAAGTGAGTCGGCGATTTAAGCCCTCGTCTGGCAGGCGTTGTTACTCTGGCGGGACCCGTCGCTTACGCTCCGGGCTCTGACGTGGGTGGCGCCTGTGGCCCCCGGAAAATGTCCAATCTCCAGAGCGTGACTATGTCGCGCACCGGAGTTTGGAGGTTTTCAGGGTGTAAAATACCTTACCGCCCAATACAAGAAAGGAGCTACTCGATGGAGCAGACTATTTCCTATCTTCTGAAAAATTATGAGCAAGGTAAGATAACGCGGCGATCCTTGATTGGGGCATTGACTGCCATGGCAAGGGGAGCAT
>DASXTB010000409.1:0-80198 GCA_036505615.1 Acidobacteriota bacterium | reverse complement strand
GCGCAGGTCCCGTGCCGACGGCGGAATTAGAACGGGAGCATCAAGTTCTTTCTGCCAGCGCTGCTCCAGTCCGTAAATGGGCTTGAGTTCTCCAGCAATCGCGTCAGCCAGTATGGTCGGCCAGATCAGCTCCGCCTCGGCGGCGGCAAAACTGACGCCGCGATTGTGCAACATCGACGTATCGCAGGTCATCGGATGGGGACCGCCAATCACACAGTGAGCAATGCCGTGCTTGCGGGCATAGGCCGCAAGATCCAAAGCCCGCTGAAACTGATGGCTCTGCACCCCCACCAGAGCCAGCAAGGTGTTAACCCCGTCCTCGTTCCGGAGCAGCTCCAGATACCCCAGATCGCATTGGATGTACTCATCGACTGCGTGGATGTCAATTTGATGCCCTTCAATAGAAGGCGGGGTCATGCTTCTAAGGTAAGGGACGGTGCTGTTGGGCATGAATCCGCGGCGGAACCGCTCGACATAGCCGTCCCGGGCATACTTACTCGGCTTTAAGATGACAACTTTCAGCTTGTCGGTCATTGGTTATTAACAACGTGTCAAAAAATCAATTTGATTGTAGGGGCGGCCCTGCGTGGCCGCCCGGACCGGTGTGCCTTCATTGGAAAACGTGCGACCACACAGGGTCGCTCCTACACACGAAATCAAATTCTTCAGACGTTTCTTCAGACGTTCTGACTCTCGCAGTTGTTTTTTTAACAGCTTCCGAAACTTCGAAATCTAGGCCGGTTAAGGAGGCCAGTACGGGGCCATACTGATACTTTTCGCCAGCGGTTGCAACGCTAAAAATCTCTTTCGCAGAAGTTGTGTCCTGGCGTCGGTCGCGACGCCGAAGGCGTCAAAGACTCGACCAGGGGCGGCGCCCGTCCCCGCGCGGCGGAACGGGCTTGCCCCCAGCTATACTCTTGACCGATTCGCGGTCTACAGTCTGCTTGCCCCCAGCTCTTGTCGGCTAGAGAAATCTGGTCAAAAAACCCAAATTTCACGGCCCGGTAACATGACAACGCTCACCATCGACGGCTCTTTCGGAATTGTCTTTCGTTACCGTAGACGTAGCCGTGGTCGTTGACGTGGTCGTGGACATGGCCGTAGACGGTTTTTCCTTCGGTTGTGGCCGTGCCGCTCTGGAGCTTGGGCGGTTCATGCGATCCTTACCCTGCAATCCAGTCAGCCACTCTTAGGAAACTTGCGCAGCGACGCGTTTCATAAAATCCATCGACTCCCGCGCGATCTTCTCTGCCCCGGGCTTGAAGTCGAAGACCTCAAGCGAGGTCCATCCTCGATAGTTTATTTCCTTCAAAGCTCGAAACACCGGCTTGAAATCATAGCCTCGACTACCGGGGTAACTTCCGTCCATTTCGTTGATATGAACGTGCCGGACGATGGGAGCGTATTGATGAATCAGACGATCTGCGGACTCGGTTTCATCCGCGGTGTTGTGGACGTCGAACATGCTCTGAACAGCGGGATGGTTCACCCTTTTTACCACTCCGGCGGCCTCGGCCATGGTATTGACAACGTCGCACTGCTGGTTCCGGGGAATCGGCTCCATACACAGGAATACGCCGCGCTCGCCTGCATGGGGAGCAACTTGACGGAGACCAGCCACCAGATTGTCAACCGCCTGAGGTGCGGGAATTCCCAGCGAGGTCCGCTGCTTGGGTGAACCGAGCACCATGGCTTTACCTCCCAGGTCAGCGCACAGGTCGATCAGTTTGCCGACGTACTCCCAGCTCTGGCTGCGGACCTTTTCATCAGGGGTAGTCACGTGAAGCCACTTGGGGGTGATCAACAGCCAGTGCAGGCCCGAACAAACCAAGCCGTGATCTGACAGCACGCGTCGTATTTCTTTGCGCCGCTGCGTTGAAATTGCGTCCACATGCTCGGCCAGCCAGAAAGGGGCGATCTCGAGAGCCTTGTAGCCGATCTTGGCGATTACAGGGGCAGTCTTTTCCACACTCCAGCCTTCAAAAATTTCGCTGCAGATGGAGTATTGCGGCTGCCAGCGCCGCCCCGGCCTTGGTGAAACGCCGGCAGAGGCAAGCTCCGACCGATAGTCGAAGGCCCCTGCCAGCATCGCCACAGTGGACAGAAACTCACGTCGCTTCATCAGCAATCCCGTTCTGTTTTGGACGATCGTTCAAAAGCTGTAAAAGAATTAACCACCACAGGCCCAGAGTGGCACGGCCACAACGGAAGGAAAAACCGTCTACGACCACGTTCACGTCAACGACTACGGCTACGTCGACGGTAACGAAAAACAATTCCAACGGACCAGTGATTGGTGAACGTGGTGGTGGTGGTTGACGTGGTCGTGAACGTGGACGTGGTCGTAGACGGCTTTTCTTTTGGTTGTGGCTTGTCACTCTAGGCCTTACTCGTTCTCAATAAGGTTACGGGTATAACCCAGCATCACCAACGCTTCGTAGGCGCTCCAGATATCATCGGGTATTTCCTGATCAATCTGAAATCCCCGCTCGGGGTATACGCGGATGCGCTGGAGGTCACCCGTCATGATGTGAATCACGTCTTCTTTTGATATCCCGTTACAGGGATAGTTTTCGAATGAAATCTGAGGCGAAGTCGCCAAGCACTCCTTCTCCGGCCAGAATTTTCTGAAGGTGGCGTAAGCTCGCCGTTCCATGTATGGCTTCTGTACCAGGATAAACTTATGTGCTTGGATATTGCGTTCTTCAAAAAGAGCCTTGGTGAACCTGATGTTTTCTCCGCTGTTGCTGGACTTGTTTTCTACAAGAATTCTTTCGCAAGGGACGCCCATTTGTTCTGCGATCCTGGCAAACTTTTCCGCCTCAGGCTCGTCCCAAATGTGGCGCGTAAGGTTTCCCAGTCCGCCGGAGAACGCAAGCAGCGGAGCCCATCCTTCCAGGAACAGCTGAGCTCCTCTTTCAGCGACACGCAGATCGTGACTCCCTAACACCAGGATGCAGTCTGACTTCTCAAGGCGATGGTTCATGTGGTGGTAATCCCAGATTTTCCTGGCCAGGACTTCAGTTTCAGATTCCTTCATTCCACGTAAATAGGCTTCGACAATCGGGGCGCATGGACGAGAGGGTGTCAGCAGAGGCAAACAATGCCCAATAAATCCCACAGCTTACGCTGTGGGCTAACATTACGCCGCCCCTACCGGGGCTGCTTGAGGCTCGCCTTAGGCGGGCGAGCTAGCATGAACCGACCGCGCAAAGCCGTCGCTTTGGAGTGGTTGGCGATTTCGCCGTCGGACGTGATCATTCGGTAGCCGCGGAATGCGGCGTGGATTCTCGAAGTCTGGGGCCAGGGTCAGAAGCGGTGACTACCTGCGCCGCGTCTGCCTCCTCCGGAGCGACCGCCCCTCTCCCTTGAATCTCGAGAGCGTTCCCGGGCTTCGTTCACGGTAAGCCTTCGCCCGCTCAGCTCCTTGCCATTGGTCGCCTCAATGGCGGCGTTCAGGTCCTGACCGGCTTGCAGTTCAACAAAGCCGAAGCCTCGAGGTCTTCCGGTTGCAATATCCCGAATCACTTCAACTTTCTCGGTCGCCACCGCGTTTTCCTTGAAGAAATTCTCCAGGCCCTCTTCGTTTACACTAAAAGCAAGGTTTCCTACGTAAAGTCTCTTTCCCATCGATTTAGCCTCCGCCCCAAACAGCCGGGCATTTTATCGGATGAAAGGAATCGTTCGGAATTGCCGCAGGGCTATTCGAAGTGCCGGAACGCCGAAGGCTATTCGAACCGAAGCATTCACTCAGATAGAAACATCTACTATACTCGCACCACCTATACCATACAAGACATTCAGCGCTCGATATGACAGGTGCGGCGTTCGGAATTAAACAACAGCGCGCAGCCAGGTTGTGAAATAGTTGAGAAATTTCGAATTGGGGCCAGTGTAAAATATTGCGTCCTTCTGGGAAATGAGCCTAAGAATTAAAACCCGGTTTTTGCTCGCTAACAGCGCCATCCTTTTTCTGGTGGGCCTGCTGCTGCTGCTCAGCATGCTGCTGCTACAAAACCACCGGGGACTGGAACGCAGTCAGGAAGTC
This sequence comes from Acidobacteriota bacterium, assembly GCA_036505615.1. Lineage (GTDB taxonomy): Bacteria > Acidobacteriota > UBA6911 > JACQSX01 > JACQSX01 > DASXTB01. The sequence continues at coordinate 76,150 of DASXTB010000409.1, read as the reverse complement.
CGCTATCAGTCCTACCTGCTGGCCGAGGAGTTGCGGCGCAGCTCCGATGAGCTCACCAGGACGGCGCGCACCTACGTCGTGACTGGCGATCCTCGATATGAGGCCGAGTATTGGCACATTCTGGACGTGCGCAACGGCAAGACCGCGCGACCGGACGGGCGCCAGGTGCCGCTTCGCGAGCTGATGCGTGAATTGGGCTTTAGCCATGCCGAATTCGCGAAACTGAAAGAGGCCGAAGACAACTCCAACGCGCTGGTGAAAACGGAAACCACAGCTTTTCACGCCATGAAGGGCCTTTTCGCTGACGGAAGAGGAGAGTTCACTCGGAAGGGATCAGCGCAGCCCGAATTTGCCCGGCGCATCATGCACGACGCGAAATACCACGCAGATAAAGAACTGATCATGCGGCCCATCAGTGAATTCGAGCGCATGCTGGACGCGCGGACGGGCGCGACGGTTGCTGCTTTTGAGCGCCGCAGCTACAACTACATCCTTGCTACCGGCCTGATCGTGGCCGTGCTGGTAATGATCACCGTGGCCTCCTATCTTGTCGTCCAGCGTCCCCTGCTCCGCTCGATACGCGAAGTCTCGGAAGAATTGGCGGAACTAGCCGAGGGGGAAGCGGATCTGAGCCGTCGATTGCATTATTCGCGGCCCGACGAGATTGGCGACCTTGTTGGGGCGTTCAACCGTCTCATGAAAAAGCTGGGCCAACTGATTGGACAGGTCCGGCAATCAGGCATTCAGGTGAATACTTCCGCAGTCGAAATCGCAGCCACCGCCAAACAACAACAGGCCACGGCCAACCAGGTCGCGGCCACCACGGCGCAAATCGGATCCACTGCCAAGGAAATCTCCACCACCTCTAAGGAACTGGTAAAGACGATGAACGAGGTCAACGTCGTCGCCGAAGAAGCGGCTGGGCTCGCCAGCAGCGGGCAAGGAGAGCTGGCTCGCATGCAGGAAAGGATGAAGCAGATCATGGAAGCAGCCGGATTGATCAATGCCAAGCTGCAGGTCATGGATGAGAAGGCTAGCAGCATTAACAACATTGTCACTACCATCAGCAAAGTCGCCGATCAAACCAATCTTCTTTCCCTCAATGCTGCCATCGAGGCAGAAAAGGCCGCCGATTTTGGCCGCGGTTTCGCAGTTGTAGCCACCGAGATTCGTCGCCTGGCCAATCAGACTGCAGTGGCAACCTATGACATCGAGCGTTTGATCAAGGGAATGCAGTCAGCGGTTTCTGAGGGCGTAACCGGCATGGGTAAATTTGCTGAAGAAGTGCGCCGGGGAGTGGGCGAAGTGACTCAGGTAAGCGCGCAACTGGCTCAAATTATCCGCCAGGTACAGGCATTGACTCCAAGATTTGAGGTGGTTAATAAAGGGATGCAATCTCAGGCAGTAGGCGCCGAACAAATCAGTGGAGCGCTGCTGCAGCTGAGTGATTCCACTCAGCAGACGGTGGAATCTCTGCAGCAATCGAATTTGGCGATCGAACAACTGAACTCCGTTGCCGGCAGCCTCCTTGACGGCATCTCACGCTTCAAAGTGGATGGCTCGGTCGGTTGACTCGGATTATTGATAAGGTTGTCTATTAAAGATTAAACGCAAAGACCTAGCGCGGCTGAACCGCAACCAAAGTTACTGACGCCTGGGTAGCAACAGTTTCCCGACGCCGAAGGCGTCACATAGAATAGCCGGGGGCAGAGCGCGTTTTTTGCGGGTCGCCCCCGGTTTTCGAAACCTCAACGCCTCGCACCCTGAAGGGGTGCAATAGGGAACAGGCAAATTGATTTCGGCAGAAAGAAGGAATTGGACAAGAGCAGGTAAGGGACCAGGGTTCTCACTGTAACGTAGCGGCGCGGGTGATGTTCTCAGCTATTCCTATTGCACCCCTTCAGGGTGCGAACGTGAGTGGTGGGATGTCGACCGGGGGCGACGCGCAAAAAACGCGCTCTGCCCCCGGCTACTCTATGTGACCGCTTCGCGGTCCCTGGAGTTTCTACATTTTGGGAGTGGAGAGACGGCCTGAGGGCCGTCTCCAGGCGTTTTCAGCGGCCTTGACCGCTTCGCGGTCCAGTGACAATCGTTGCGCGCGGAGAAGAAACCAAACCTTAGCACTGCAGAGGCGCAAAGACGCAAAGGCGTGGAGAGGGGACAGACCCCAAATGGGAAAAAGGGCTTTTATCCTTATATTTCTACTCCCGGTTATTTGGGATCTGTCCTCTGTCCACGCCGCGCCCTCACCTGCTTCGCGTCTTTGCGCCTTTGCGTCTTTGCGTTATGTCTTTCACTGGAAACTTGGTGATTTGCGGGCGGCGCGAAGTTTCCATGCGATGCCGGCCCAGGCCGGCGCCGCTCAGATCATCATCGATCCATCCAACCCAACAGCTGCTGAAATCACGGTAAACGAAGGCAACAGCCTGCTGCTCACGCCCCGCGTCATCGATAGCGCCGGCAACGTCATCGATAACCCGGCGCTGGCATACAGCAGTCTCAGCCCGGACATCGCGACAGTAGACGCTTCAGGAAACCTCCAGGGGAAGAAAGCTGGATTCTCCACGTTAACCGTTTCGTCAGGCGCAGCGATAGCCACGGCGACCATTACCGTCGTGAGCATTGCTTCCGGCGCCGCCGGGTTTGAGATCACCGGAATAGCGCAGGATCTGGCGCGGCGCATTTACCTGGCCGACAGCCGGGATCACACCATTCTCAAAGCGGAAGACCTGCAAAAAACACCGGCTCTGTTTGCCGGTGGAAATCAACAGCCGGGCCTTATCAACGGCGAGAGGCTGAGCTCGCGTTTCAAGAACCCTGCCTACCTCGCCTTCAATCAGGCAGACGGAAGTTTGTACGTCAGTGACAGCGGCAATAACGCCGTCAGGAGGATCGCCCCCAACGGCCAGGTGGAGACGCTGGCCGGCACCGGGCAGATTGGAAGCGACAACGGTCCTGCAAATCAGGCAACCTTCAACAATCCTGAAGGCCTCGCGCTCGACAATCGAGGATATCTTTGGATTGTGGACTCAGCCAATCACCTTATTCGAAGGATCAATCTTTTCACAAAGAAAGTAGAAACCATTGCCGGGAAAACTGGGAGCATGGGGTCAGCGGACGGCGCAGGCGATACAGCCCGATTCAACGCGCCCAGTGGTATCGCGGTGGAAAGCGAATCGCTGGCTCAGCAATTGGAACGGGAACAGAGAGGAGATCCGCCGCCGCCCGTCACTGTGATTGTAGCCGACACCGGAAATGGCCTGCTGCGACGAGTAAACGAAACCGGCCAGGTAGAAACCATCGGCATAACATCGACAAAATCGCCATCAGGATCGCAATCCCACACTCTTCCACTCTCCCACTCTCCCACTCCTCCCCCCGTCTCTACGGCCCTGAATTTCAATGCCCCCACGGGGGTGGCGACCGATTCGCTGGGAAACATCTATGTCAGCGAAGCATCATCTGATCGCGTGAAAACCATCCTACGCGACGGGCGCGTCGTGTTTGCCACTCAGTCGAACACGCTGACGGCGCCAAAGGGCATTGCAATCACTGAGAGCGGCAAGGTTTTGATCGCCGAAAGCAGCCGGTCGGGCCGGCAGATCAGTTACGGCGCGCCGGAAATCTCTGGCATTACCCCGGATCGAACCGGCAACAGGAGCGGAACGCGGATCACAATCAAAGGAAGGAATCTTTGGGATCCGCTAGTTTCTGTCTCTGGAATCGCTGTCTCGACTGCCCGGACGCAAAATACACAGACCATCATTTTCACAACGCCCGCATTGCCAAGCGGGCGAGCTACGGTCACTGTCCAAACTCGGGGGGGACTGGCGCAAACATCGCTCCTTGTAGAGCCCACTCCACTCAATGCCTTGCTTGCTGGACAGATCACCACTGTGGCCGGAGGCACCACGTTCATCGGGGATGGCTCAGCGGCCACGTCAGCTCTCATCGAACCGGTAGCCATGGCGCTTGACGCCGCAGGAAATCTCTACATCGCGGATCCACAAAACAACAGGATTCGAAAAATCGCCAGGAGCGGGATTATCACCACAATTGCAGGCACGGGCGTTTTTGGGTCGGATGGCGATGGGAGACCAGCGACGTTAGCCACTCTGGCAGGTCCTTCGGCAATTGCCATTGACTCAGGGGGAAATTTATTTCTGTCGGACAGCTATCGCATTCGCCGGGTGGACGCTACGACCGGAGTGATTAGCGCCTATGCCGGAAGAGCCGACCAGTCAGGTTTTCTTTCCGGCGACGGAGGGCCGGCGACCGAGGCTACATTTTTTATCCCCAGATCAATCGCCTTAGATTCTGCCGGCAACCTCTTTGTGGCAGACTTTGGTAATCGTCGCGTCCGCAAAGTCGACGCGTCAACAAAAATCATCACCACAGTCGCCGGGAGCGGCTATGACCTGGGTGACAACATTCCGGCGTCAAGTTCTGCGCTGAAGTTTCCCACCGGGGTTGCTATCGACTCTGCTGGAAATCTCTTCATTGCCGATCTCAGCCGCGTTCGCAAGGTTGATGCGAAAACGGGAATCATTACCACAGTGGCCGGAAAGACCAGTTACGGAAACAGCGGCGATGATGGCCCTGCCACCGAAGCAACTCTCAATGGGGAGAGCGACGGACTGGGGATCGGGGTGGATACAACCGGAAATCTTTTCATCGCCGACAAGGGAAACAATCGCATTCGCAGGGTGGACGCGGTAACGCAGATCATCAGTACCATCGCCGGAACGGGGGAAAGCGGCTTCTCCGGAGACAATGGGCCTGCGAAAAGCGCGACGCTGGCCAATCCAAATGCAGCCTTGCCTGACGCCGCCGGAAACATTTTTATCGCTGACAGGGATAATTCGAGGATCCGCAAAGTCGATGCCGCAACTCGAGCGATCAATACGTTTGCTGGGAGCGGCGCATCCGCGTCATCCGGCGATGGTGGACCGGCGATCGCGGCATCGTTAAATGGTCCCCTAGGGATTGCTATCGATCCGTTTGTGGCGCTCTACGTGGTCGATAGCCAAAGCAATCTGGTGCGACGGGTAGACCTCACCAGCGGCCTGATCACGACTGCGGCGGGCAACGGTTTATTCACTCCGCTCGGAGATGGCGGCCTGGCTACCCAGACGGCGTTGCTGCAGCCCGTGGACATCGCCGTTGATAGATCCGGCAACATTTATATTGTCGACGGCACGCAGCGTGTTCGCAAAGTGGATGCCAGGACAAACATCATTGCTACTGTTGCCGGCATGGACCGCGTAAGCGGGTTCTCCGGCGACAATGGTGCAGCCACTTCCGCGGCCATGAACGGCCCAAGTGGAATCGCAGTGGACAACGCAGGCAATATTTATATTTCAGACACTGAGAACAACCGGGTTCGAAAAGTAGACAGCAGAACCGGAATCATCACTACCGTCGCCGGAAACGGGCTGGCTGGTTTCTCAGGCGACGGTGGCCGAGCTACAGAGGCTTCCCTGCAGGTTCCAGAGGGAATAGCCGTCGACTCGGCGGGCAATCTCTACATAACAGATCTGAGAAACTATCGAGTCCGCAAGGTCAACGCAGCTACCGGGATTATCAGCACGGTCGCCGGAAACGGCCGCAACGATTCCAGCTTCGTCCTCGATGGCGTGCCGGCCACGCAAAGCGCTCTGATTTTTCCCCGGGGCGTCGCGGTTGATGGTGACGGGAATATACTCATAGCTGACTATTACCAGGTGCGCAAAGTTTCGGCATCGAGCGGAATCATCACCACTGTAGCCGGCAACGGAAACTGCTGTCTGACTGGCGATAACGGACCGGCGACCCAAGCCTCTGTCGACTCTGTCCGGATCGCTGTCGATCCTTTGGGGAATCTTTACATTGCCGATTGGATCAACGGTCGCATCCGGGCCGTGCGAGGACCTTTGCCCGCGCGACGCCGGCCGTGACCAAACCGGCCTTAGTTCTTGTTATGATGGAGTTTTCAAGTTGACCCGTTTTGTATGGCCGAATGACCGAGGCCCCACGGGCGCGTTGTCAAAATTCGTCGCGATCTGTAGGGGCGGCTCGCGAGCCGCCGTCTTACAACGAGACCGGCATGCTCTGACGGGCGGTTCACGAACCGCCCCTACGGACCGCGGTGATCGCAAGAGGGTTTGCCATGCATGATTCGCGCTTCATACCCCCTTCGGGTTTGCTCGTCTTCGCCGCTTTGGTTTTAGGTATTTCTTTGCTGGCCTTTTCTCAAAAACAGCCTCAAGCCGAAAAACGCCTCGCCGCAGCAGCCGCCGCTCAGATCATCATTGATCCTTCCAATCCCGCCGCTACTGAAATTACGGTCAATGAAGGAAACACGCTGCAACTCAAACCGCGCGTACTCGACAGCGCAGGCAACGTGATCGACAATGCTCCATTGTCCTACAGCAGCCTTAGTTCCGACATCGCCACCGTCGATGCTTCAGGAACTATCCAGGGAAAGGCAGCCGGATTTTCCACGCTGGCGGTATCTTCTGGAAATGTCGTAGCCGCCGTCACCATCACTGTGGCCAAGATCACCGCCGGCGCCAGCGGATTTGAAATTACCGGAGTGGCTCAGGACCTGGCGCGGCGGCTCTATCTGGCAGACACGCGAGATCACACCATTCTGCTGGCTGAGGACGTGGAGAAGACACCGAATATCTACGCTGGAGTCAACCAGACATCTGGTCTGGTCAACGACGAAAGGCTGAAGTCCCTGTTTAAGAATCCGGCTTTTCTTGCCTTCAATCAGGGAGAAGGGACTCTGTATGTTAGTGACAGCTCCAACCATGCAATTCGCCAGGTACGGCCAGGGCCGTCCGGGAAGGTGGAAACGCTGGCAGGAACGGGACAGGTGGGCGGCGCCGACGGCTTAGCCAATCAAGCTACGTTTAACAATCCGCAGGGTATTGTGCTGGACAACCGCGGAAGTCTTTGGGTGGTCGATTCGGGAAATCACACTATCAGAAGAATCAATTTAGTTACAAAGAAAGTAGACACCGTCGCCGGGAAAGCGGGCAGCCCGGGATTTACTGACGGGACCGGCTCAACCCCTCGATTCAATTTGCCCACAGGTATTGCCTTAGAAAGCGAATCACTGTCGCAACAACTAACGCGTGAAGACCAGGGCCTTCCTCCGCCGCCCGTCAGCGCGATTGTCGCCGACACAGGAAACGGAGTGCTTAGGCGCGTCAAAGAGACAGGTGAGGTGGAAACGATTGGCCAAGTTGCCGCTGGCAAGTGGCAGAGCGGGAGAGCGGGGGAGCGGGAGAGCGGGAGAGCGGTTACTTTCAATTCTCCCACTGGAGTCATCCTTGATTCGTTCGGCAACATCTATGTCAGCGAGCCAAGCTCGGGGCAGGTCAAGACACTGCTTCCGAACGGGCAGATCGTTCCCAGCGCCCAGGCCAGCACCTTCAGGGCGCCTCGTGGAATTGCCATCAGCCAGAGCGGAAGAGTGCTGGTCGCCGATAGCGGCCGCTCGGGCCAGCAAATCACCTACGGAGAACCAGCCCTCACCAGTGTCACTCCTGGCCAGGTCAGCAACAGAGGCGGAGAGACGGTCATTCTCAAGGGAAAGAATTTCGCTCCTGGCACGCTGGTGATTGCAGCCGGAGTGGTAATTTCAGAAGTAAGAATCATCGACACGCAGACTCTCTCCTTTAACGCGCCGATGCTTCCCAGCGGGTTGACCACTCTGACTGTGCAGAACCGGGGCGGAGTGGCTCAAAAACCGCTGCTGGTCAACGCAGTCCCATTGAACCAGCTTCCTCAAGGATACGTCACCACGGTTGCCGGAGGGTCGACGTTCAGCGGGGATGGTTCGGCGGCAACTGCGACTCCGATCTTTCCAGTTGGTATCACCGTTGACGCCGGCGGAAATCTACTCTTTGTCGATAGCCTGAAAAATGGGGTTCGAAGGATTGCTCCGGCCAGTGGGATTATCACTACGGTGGCGGGCAACGGGACTTCTGTTTCCTCCGGAGATGGCGGGCTGGCCATCATTGCGGGCCTGTCGCCTCCGGGACCCAGCAGTAGCAATTTTCTGGTCGGCCTTGCATCCGACACTGCCGGAAATTTCTTCGTCACCGATGGAGGACGAATTCGGAAAATCGACGCAGCCACCGGAATTATCACAACGGTGGCGGGAGGCGAGTACGGTTTCTGCGGCGATGGAGGAGACACCCTGCGGGCCTGCTTCAACAACCCTAACGGAATAGCTGTTGACACCAACGGGAACCTTTTCATCGCAGACACGTTCAATCACAGGATTCGCAAGGTCAATGCCGCGACGGGCATTATTAGCACGGTGGCCGGCAGCGGTCCGACGGGAGACGGCATGGGCGGTTTCTCCGGAGACAATGGGCCGGCTACCTCGGCAACCTTGAATAATCCGATTGCGGTCGCCGTCGACGCTGGCGGGAACATCTTCATTTCGGACGCTGGGAATAGACGAATTCGAAAGGTCAGCGCCGGCACGGGATTTATCACCACCGTGGCAGGCAACGGAATGTTCGATTCCGGCGACGTAGGTGACAATGGTCCTGCAACCGCAGCGCAAATCGCCCCGCTGGGATTTGCAGTGGATGCTGCAGGCAACCTGATCATTGCCGACGCGGGCAATAATCGGATTCGCAAAGTCGATGCGGCTACAAAAATTATTACCACGATGGCGGGAAATGGAGAGAGCGGCTTTGGTGGCGACGGCGGCCTGGCAACAGCGGCTTCTCTGAACGCTCCCAACGCGGTTGCTGTGGACGCCGGTGGAAATATTTTCATAACCGACAGCTTGAATTACCGCGTCCGCAGGGTCGATGCTAAGACGGGAACCATAAGCACCATGGGAGGCAACGGCCTGGCGCGCATTCCGGACGAAAACGCACCAGCTACGGCATCTGCGCTAAATTATCCCAGGGGAGTTGTCTTTGACGCGGCTGGGAATCTTTTCATTGCCGACACGGGGAACTCGCGAATTCGAAAAGTTGATGCCGCAAGCGGAGTCATCACCACTGTGGCGGGAAATAATCTGTTTAGCTTTTCGGGCGATGGAGGTCCCGCCAGCGCCGCCGATCTCAGCGCGCCCGACGGAGTGGCGATGGACGCAGCCGGGAATCTCTTTATTGCAGACACCTCAAACCAGCGTATCCGCAAAATTGATACCAAGGGAATCATTACCACCGTCGCAGGCAACAGCCAACCCAGCTTCCAGCCGGGTTTCTCCGGCGACGGAGACCTGGCCACTAAGGCTCTTCTCAATTACCCCAGAGGAGTCGCCATCGATGGCGCGGGCAACCTCTTCATTGCCGACACGGAGAATCACCGGATCCGCCGCGTAGACGCAAAGAGCGGGATCATCACAACCGTGGCCGGAAGTGGAGATATCGGTTCGGCCGGCGGCGGTTTCTCGGGCGACAATGGGCCCGGGACATCCGCGTTGCTGAAATCTCCCTTCGCGGTTGCCATAGATCGGGCCGGCAATGTGCTGATCGCGGACGGTGCAAATTTCAGGATCCGCAAGCTGGACAGCAAGGGAATTATTACGACGGTAATTGGCACCGGGCAAGAAGGTTTTTGCGACGCCAGCCAACTAGCTTCCGCAATATCCTTGGGTTTTCCGGCGGGCATCGCCATAGACAACGCCGGTAACATTTTTGTCTCGGAGCCGAACAGCCACCGGATCTTGAGAATCGATTCCAGGGGGAGTGTTGCCACCGTGGCAGGCAACTGCGATAGTGGTTTTTCCGGCGACAGCGGGCCTGCAACCTTGGCCACTTTCGATAGTCCGACAGGCATCGCCTTTGATCCGGCGGGCAACCTTTTTATCGCGGACACAAACAATCATCGCATCCGCGCTGTTCATGCATCCGGAAGAACCGGCCGCCGACAGCCGTGAGGCGCTCAACACTGTGAGAAAAAACTGTAGCGCCGGCCTCCGGCCGGCATTGGCGCCGCGAAGCGGCGCTATTGGAGAGACGCCCCGTGGGGCGTCTCTTGCACGATGCAAGATTGCGCAGGAGACGGCCCTCAGGCCGTCTCTCCAAGGTGTCCAAACCTGAGGCGCCGGCCTCCGGCCGGCATTTCCTTCTGCCCAGATTCGTTCGAAGGCCGGCCTGGAGACCGGCGCTACAATGGTGACCGATGACTGATGACTTTTGGCTGCGGCTCGGACGCTTCACGCTCGTGGCGCTCTTCGCGGTTGCTCTCTTCTGCTTTGTCTATTCCCAAACTTCATTACAGGTGGGATACGCTGTGATCACCGCCGACAGCGGAAGCGCCACGCCCGTGGGCACAGCTTTGTTCACGTTCACAAATACCAACGGTGTGATGATTTGGCAGGCCGGTGTGGGCGCCGCAGAACCGATCCGCTCGGGAAGAATCTTTGTCGACCAACAAGGGAGACGCACCGCCGTTGCCATCGTCAATCCATCCGACCAAAAGGCGATCCTGACACTGGTTCTGCGAGATGCTTCGGGTAAAGAAGTGGATCGAAAAAATCAAACGCTCGCGCCTCGCCAGCATCTGGCCTTGTTCGTCGATGAACTTTTTACCAATCTGCCTCTCTCTTTTATGGGCAGCCTCAGTTTTGAAAGCGATCAAAAGCTGGCGGCCATCACTCTGCGCGAAAGCAGAAACGTCTTGGACGAGCCGATTTATGCCACGCTTCCGGTGGTGGACATGTCAGCGACGCCGGCAACCGGATCAATTGTTTTCCCTCAGATCGGCGCCGGAAGTAATTTATCAACTCAACTGGTCCTGATTAATCGCAGCTCTCAGCGGATCGGCGGCATGATTCAGTTGATCGGATCGGACGGGATGCCCCTGCAATTTCAGCTCACGAAGGTTTCCGATAGAGAAATAGCGTGCTGTCCCTCATCCGCGTCATTGGGAGAAGCATCCGCGGCTGTCTCCTCGGAATTCCCCTATCAGATCGAGGCCGATGGCGTATATCGCGCACAACTCAACAGCTCCTCGGGTACTGCGGTGGGTTATGCCGTGGTGACTCTACTTCAAGGAAGCGCGGCTCCGGCTGGCAGCGCTATTTTCCAGTTCACATCGAACAACCGCGTCGTGAGCGAAGCAGGAGTGGCTGCGGTGGCGCCCACAACCGATGCGCGCGTCTTTGTAGACAACAGGGCCACCCGCACCGGCATTGCCATTGCCAGCCCCGACAATCCCCAAACCACGGTGACCTTCGACCTGATGGGCCGCAGCGGAGACCTGATTCAACGAACAACTCGGGTACTGCCTCCGCGAGGGCATCTCCCCATCTTCGTCGATGAACTATTTCCGGATGCGCCGTCCAATTTCACCGGCCTGATGGAAATCAGCAGTCCTGTGCCGGTAGCGCCGGTTACCTTGAAGCTGAGCATCAATCAGAGAAATCATCCCATCCTGACAACTCTTCCCATCGCCGACTTGACAAGGCCCGTCACCGCTACTTCTCTCGTTTTTCCTCAGATCGGCTTCGGCGCCGGATATTCCACAAGCTTGATCTTCATCGGCACGGACAAGATTAGAGCCTCGACCGGGTCAGTAAGCTTTTTCCGCGACGACGGCAACGGACTGACCCTTCCCCTGGGAGTTCAAACCGACAGCCGGTTTCCATACCGGATCCTTCCGGGCGGTGGAGTCCAATTGACGCCGGGACAACTTGTTGCCGTAGCGCGCATTGCCCTGGACCCTTTTAATCCCTCGGCCAAGGAAGTCATCGTCAACGAAGGGAACATCGCTCAACTCCGCGCGCGGGCGCTCGATAGCGACGGCAACATACGCGACGAAATCACGCTGGCGCAGAGCAGTCTCAGCCCCGATGTCGCCTTTGTGGATGATCTGGGAAAAATCCAGGGCAAGCTTCGTGGCTTTGCCACACTGAAAGTTTCGGGTGGGGGAACGGAGATCCGAGCCACCATTACAGTGGTCAAAGTTACTTCCGGCGCCGTAGTGCAGAGAAAGCGCGACAAATTTGCAGAAGCGGGCTTTGTAATCACGGGAATTGCGCAGGATCTGGGCGGAAGAGTTTATCTGGCAGATTCCAGCGATCACACCATCCTGCTTGCGCCCGACCTTGAATCCACTCCGGCGTTGTATGCAGGAGTCAGTCAGACTCCCGGCTTCCGCGAAGATGAAAGACTGAAGGCCTTGTTTCAGAGGCCGTCGTTTCTGGTGCTCAATCAATTCGACGGCAGTTTATACGTCAGCGACAGCGACAACAATGTCATTCGCCAGGTGCGGCCGGGCCCCAGCGGCCGCGCGGACACGCTGGCCGGAACGCGCCAAGCCGGGAGCCTGGATGGCCCGGTCAACGCAGCCACCTTCAACAATCCGCAGGGGATGGCGCTGGACGATCGCGGCAACCTTTGGATTGCCGATTCGAATAACCACACCATCCGCAGAATCAGCCTGGATCCGAGCAAGGCAAAGACGGTGGAGACCGTTGCTGGAAGAGCGGGTGTGGCCGGCGCAGCGGATGGAGTCGGCTCCGCTGCCAGCTTCAACTTCCCTGCCGGGATCGCAGTTGAGACCGAGTCGCTCGGCCAGCAACTGGCGCGCGAAGCAACGGGAGATCCTCCGCCGCCGGTCAGTGTCATCGTCGCCGACACCGGAAACGGCCTGCTGCGCCGGGTTAAAGAAGACGGCACAGTGGAAACCATCGGCGCCATTGCAGCCAAGAGGAATGTCGGGCGAGTTACATTTCCGACATCTCCCACTCTCCCGCTCACCCACTCTCCCACTCGCCCACTCCCCCGTTCCCACACTCTCTCACTCCCCCCCTCTCCCACTCCCCCGCTCTCCTCCTCCCTCACTCGCCCTTTCGCAGTCTCCCCGTTGAAATTCAAATCCCCCACCGGCGTAGCGGTAGATCCTTTCGGTAACATCTATGTGACGGAGGCAAATTCAGGTCAGATAACTGCCCTGCTGCGAAACGGAGATATCGCCGCCGCCGCTCAAGCCAATACGTTCGCCACTCCCAGAGGAATCGCCATCACGCGCAGCGGAAAGGTTCTGGTGGCCGACAGCAGCCGCTCCAACGGCGAAATCACCTACGGCGAGCCGTCGATCTCCAGCATCAATCCCGGCCGAGTCAGCAACAAAGGCGGCGCGCTGGTCACAATCAGCGGAAGGAATTTTGCGCCTGAGACAGTGGTGATCGTGGGAGGGGTCGTGGCAAACCCGCAGGTCTTGGACACGCAGACGCTGACTGTTATCGCGCCTCCGCTTCCCAGCGGCCGCCTGACTCTGACAGTGCAGAACCGCGGCGGCGTGGCGCAGAAACCCTTGCTCGTCGATCCGATTCCTCTAAGTGATTTGCTTCCCGGACAGATCACCACGGTCGCCGGAGGGACGACTTTTACGGGCGACGGAGGTCCGGCCACTGAAGCTACTCTTTTCAGCCCGCAGCAAATGGCCGTCGACCCTGCGGGAAATATTTTCTTTACAGACGCAAATAATAATCGCATCCGAAAGATCAACGCGGCGACCGGAATTATTACTGCCGTGGCGGGCAACGGCCAGATCGGCTTTTCCGGCGACGGCGGGCCGGCTATCGCCGCTTCGCTGGCTTTCCCACGAGGAATCGCCATCGATAGTGCGGGGAATCTATACGTCGCGGACACAGCAAACAGCCGGGTCCGAAAAATCGTCGCGGCGACTGGAACTATCACAACCGTTGCGGGACGCGGGCTGGGGCCCTTCGCCGGGGATGGGGGGCCGGCCACTCAGGCAACGTTGAATGCCCCACGCGCAGTGGCGATCGATGGAGCAGGCAATTTGCTTATCGCCGACACTTCGAATCACCGTATTCGCAAAGTCGATGCAAAGACCGGAATCATCACTACGATTGCAGGAACGGATCCAGACTTTGGCGGCGACAACGGGCCGGCCACGGCCGCGGCCCTCAGATCCCCCCAAGGAATTGCGCTGGATGCTTCCGGTAATGTCTTCGTTGCCGACACGGTCAATCAACGGATTCGAAGAATCGATGCCGCTTCGAAAGTGATTACCACGGTCGCGGGAAACGGGCAGGCCGGCTTTTCCGGCGACTTGCAGAGTGCAACCAGCGCGATGCTGAATTCTCCCGCCGGTATTACCGTGGACGTCGCTGGTAACCTTTTCATTGGCGACACAGCCAACCACCGTGTTCGGCGGGTCGACGCCTCCACGCGAATCATCACCACTGTAGCTGGAACTGGGGTGCAGGGTTTCTCTGGAGACGGCGGCCCTGCGACGCAGGCTGCCTTGTCATCACCCTACGGAGTGGCGACAGATGGCGCCGGCAATCTTTTGATCGTGGATCAGGGAAATAGCCGGATTCGAAGGGTCTCGGCGGGAACGATTACCACAGTGGCAGGCAACGGCCAACAAAGTTTCCTGGGGGATGGCGGACCGGCAACGGCAGCCAATTTGCTTTCGCCGCAAGGAATCGCGGTGGATGCTGCGGGAAACTTTTTTATTGCAGATTTCGGAAACCAACGGATCCGAAAAGTTACCGCAAGCACCGGGATTATCACCACTGTCGCCGGAACCGGAATTGCCGGTTTTCTTGGAGACAATGTTCCAGCCGCCTCGAGTCCATTAAGCTCTCCAACTGGCGTGGCCATCGACGGGAGTGGAAATCTTTTCATTTCCGACTCGCTAAACAACAGAATTCGAAAAGTGGACGGCGCCGGCGTCATCACAACCGTGGCGGGAAACGGTCAGTCGGATTTCTCAGGGGATAACGGACCGGCCACCGCCGCCAGCCTCAATTTGCCGCAAGGAATCGCCATCGACCGCGCGGGGGTGCTTTACGTCGCAGACACAAACCACAACCGGATTCGTAGGGTGGATCTGAGAAGCGGCATCATTACCACGGCCGTGGGAGGAGGAAGCCCATCCGATCGTCTTGGCGACAACGGCCCTGCGACCGATGCCGCTTTGAATTCGCCGACAGGTATTGCCGTTGACAGTGCCGGAAATTTAGTAATCGCAGACAGTGGGAACAATCGGGTGCGCCGGGTGGACGCCGCTACGGGCATTATCACGACGGTGGCCGGCAACGGCCAGGCCAGTTCCTCCGGTGATAACGGGCCTGCTACGGCTGCGGGCCTGAACCATCCAGTGGGCGTTAAGTTCGACGCCGCCGGCAATCTTTTCGTTTCGGAAGAGACAAGGATTCGAAGGGTGGCAGCAAAGACAGGTGTCATCACTACGGTGGCCGGCAACGGGATAAGCGGCTTCACGGGTGACAACACTCAGGCCACCAACACCGCTCTGAAGCTGCCGTCGTTTCTGGATTTCGACCCTGCCGGCAATCTTCTCTTCGCCGATACAGGCAACTACCGCATTCGCGGAATTCGCGCGCCCATCCCGTGAGGAGGATGCATAATTATTCACTAGGATGCATAAAAATACATTGACACCCCGGGCCTTTGACCGTATCGTAAACTCCTTATGCAGGAGAAGAATTTAAAGCGGGTCGTGCTGGCTTACTCCGGCGGGCTGGACACGACAGTGATGCTTCATTGGCTGAAGCATCAAAAAGGATACGAGGTCGTCACCTTTACCGCCGACGTAGGCCAGGCCGAAGAGCTGGACGGGTTGCAAGAGAAGGCCAAATCCTTGGGCGCTTCCAAGAGCCTCATTCTGGACCTGCGCGAAGAATTCGTCCGTGACTACGTGTTCCCGGCAATTCAGGCAAACGCCCTTTACGAGGGTTATTATCTTCTGGGCACCTCGCTGGCTCGCCCCGTCATCGCCAAGCATCAGTTGGAAGTAGCGCGAAAGGAGGGGGCTTTCTGCGTCGCGCACGGCGCCACCGGCAAGGGCAACGATCAGGTTCGCTTTGAACTCACCTTCTACGCACTTTCTCCTGATATTCAGGTAATCGCTCCCTGGCGCGACTGGGAGATGCAGTCCCGCTCCGATCTGATCGCGTATTGCAGGAAGCATTCGCTGCCGGTGACGGCCACTCTGGAAAAGCCCTACAGCACCGACCGTAATCTGATGCACTGCAGCCACGAGGGAGGAATCCTTGAGGATCCTTGGGCCGAGGCTCCGGAGGATATATACATCCTGACGGCCAACCCGGTCACTGCCCCGGAGCGTCCAGAGACGGTTGTTTTCAGCTTTGAAAAAGGAATTCCTGTCGCCATCAATGGCCGGCCGCTTGGCCCGGTGGAACTTCTGGAGGAGGCCAATAAGCTGGGTGGAGTTCATGGCGTGGGCCGCGTCGATCTGGTGGAAAATCGCTTCGTAGGGATGAAATCTCGCGGAGTGTACGAAACGCCGGGCGCCACTTTGCTGTGGCACGCGCACCGGGCTCTGGAATCGATCACACTGGATCGCGAAGTCCAGCACTGGAAAGAAGAGTTGAGCCTGAAGTTTGCTGAGTGGACCTATTACGGCTTCTGGTTTTCGCCGGAAATGCGGCTGCTGCAGAAAACTGTCCGTGAAAGCCAGGAGAACGTGACCGGTGAAGTCAAGCTGCGTTTGTACAAGGGAAACTGCAGCGTGCTGGGACGGCGTGCGGCCCGGTCTCTCTACTCAGAGGAGTTGGCGACATTTGAAAAGGACGACGTTTACCGGCAGAAGGACGCCGAAGGATTCATCCGCCTGCAGGCGACGCGCCTGCGTGTGAACGCGCTGCTGCGACCCTCTCCGCTCAGCAGGCAGGAAGCAGACGGCGGAGGGCAAAAAGCGGAAGGCAGAAGGCAGAAAGCAGAAGGCGGAAGGCAGGAGGCAGAAGGCAGTCGGCAGGAAGACGAAAAGCATCAATCTCAACCTTTGGGGAAGCGGGCTTGATAAATTCACCGGAAAGGACCTGAACCAGGGTGTCAATGACTACACAAAAACTTTGGGCGAATCGATTCCAGAGCCCGCTGGAAGAAATCATCGACAATTTCACCCGCTCGTCCTGGTTTGACCGGAAATTGTGGCGCTACGACCTGCAGGGAAGCTGCGCCCACGTGCTGATGCTGGAACAGCAGGGACTGCTGACGCAGAGCGAGGCCGAACAGCTGCTCAACGGTATCAGCGTCCTGCACAAGAAACTGGTTCAATGCGAGGCTGAGAACGACTGGAAAGAAGTCGAGAAGCACGAGGACATTCATAGCTTCGTTGAATTCAAGCTCAAGGAGATGTATGGCCAGGCCGCCGACAAGCTTCACACCGGCCGCAGCCGCAACGACCAGGTTGCCGTCGACTCGATGCTCTATTTGCGCGACCAATTGCGTTTGATCGACTGGCGCCTGCGCGACGTTCAGCGCGCGCTTCTCAAGTCAGCCAAGCGTGATCTGACCGTCACCATCCCGGCTTACACTCACTTGCAGCGGGCACAGTTGGTAAGCCTGGCACATTACTGGCTGGCGCTGTATGAAATGTTCCAGCGCGATCGCGCGCGGCTTAAGGATTTGGAGGAGCGCCTCCAGTTCTCGCCGCTTGGTTCGGGCGCCATCGCGGGCAGCACCCTGCCGATTGACCGTAAATTTACCGCCCGGGTGCTGGGATTTCGGGGGCCCACGGCCAACAGTATCGACACGGTGGGCGATCGCGACTGGCTGCTGGAATTCCTCAGTGATGCGGCCATTCTGATGACACATGTGAGCCGCTTGTGCGAAGACCTGATTCTGTGGTGTTCCTCCGAATTTGATTTCATTCGGCTGGAGGACTCCCTCTGCACCGGCTCGAGCTTGATGCCGCACAAAAAAAATCCCGACGCGCTGGAGCTGATGCGGGGGAAAACCGCCAGTGTGGTGGGAAATCTGATGAGCGCGCTGACACTGATGAAAGGCCTCCCCAGCGGCTACAGCCGCGACATGCAAGAGGACAAGCTGTTCCTCTTCCAGGCGGCTGAAACGGTGCTTGCCGTGTTGCCGGTGCTGGAGCGCGTCATCCATGGCATCGGCGTCAACGAAGAGAGCGTCAACGCCGCTGCCTCCGATCCGTTGCTGATGGCCACCGATCTTGCCGAATACTTGGTCTCTCACGGCGTCGCCTTCCGCGAAGCTCACGCGGTAGTGGGCCGCATGGTCCAGGAATACCTGAAGACACGCAAGAACTGGCGCCATTGGACGCTGCAGGAATTCCAGCAGCACCATCCCGTTTTTGAAGAAGACATTTTTGATAATTTTGCGCCCGGCGCTTCGCTGCGACGCAAAAAGACGCTGGGAAGCCCTAACCCTGACTTCATTCAAAAGAAAATTCAGGAGCTTGATGAAGAACTTGAAGAAGCCTAAGACGAATCCAGCGGGGGACTGGCCGAAACATCTGCTTGCGATCTCCGATCTCAGCGTGGAACGCATCCACGACCTGCTGCAACTGGCGTGTCTGGTGAAGAATGCGCCCGAGACGCATCAGAATTCGCTCTCCGGCTGTCACGCCGTGTTGCTGTTTGAAAAGCCTTCTCTCCGCACCCGTCTCACTTTTGAAATTGGAATGCACAGCATGGGAGGTACGGCCAGTTTTCTGGATTGCCAGCAGCAGAAGATTGGTGAACGGGAATCGATCAAGGACACAGGAAGGAATCTGGAGCGCTGGTGCTCCATTGTGATTGCTCGAACATTCTCCCAATCGACGCTGGAGGAATTGGCTCGAAATTCATCCATCCCGGTGATTAATGCGCTCAGCGATTTTGAACATCCCTGCCAGGTGCTGGCCGACGTCCTGACGTTGCAGCAGCGCTGGGGTGAGGTGAAGCATCGCAAGCTGGTTTACGTGGGAGACCCCAACAACGTCAGTAACTCGCTGATGCAGATTTGCGCTCTGCTGGGAATGCACTTCACTCTGATCTCGCCTCCCGGTTATGAGGCGGACGCACTCTGCTGCCGGCGCGCGGCACAATTTGCCGGGGAGAGCGGCAGCATCGTGGAATTCAGCCACGATCTGGGCCATCTTTTTGGAGCGGATGCCGTTTACACAGACACCTGGGTCAGTATGGGCCAGGAGAGGGATGCAGAAAGGAAGTTGCGGGACTTTGCACAATACAAGGTGACTCCACAACTGATGACCCGCGCCGGCAAGAAGGCGTTCTTCATGCACTGCCTTCCCGCGCACCGGGGTGAAGAAGTCTCTGATTCAGTTATCGATGGACCGCGCTCCATCGTCTACGACCAGGCCGAAAACCGCCTGCACGTGCACAAGGCCCTGCTGCTGAAAGCGCTGCACCGGGAGTTCGTTTAAGGCGGAAGGCGGAAAGCGGAAGGCTGTAGGCAGAAAGCGGAAGGCTGTAGGCAGAAAGCGGAAGGCGGAAGGCAGAAAGCAGGAGGCAGAAAGCAGAAGGCAGAAAGCAGCAGGCAGAAAGCAGCAGGCAGAAAGCGGAAGGCAGAAGACAGTTCACGTATCAAATCGTCGTCTGTCGTTGTGGGTAACAAATGACGAATGACAGATGACGCCTTGTAAGCCATCGCCTGCTGCATTCCACTTTCCGCCTTCCGCTTTCTGTCTACTGCCTTCCGCTTTCCGCCTTCGGCCTTCCGCTTTCTGCCTCCGCCTTCTGCCGTCTGCCTCCTGCCTCCTGCCTCCTGGCTCCTGCCTCCTGCTTCCTGCTTCCTGCTTCCTGCCGTTTGCTTCCTGCCTCCTGCTTCCTGCCTCCTAGCCTTCTCCTGCCAGCATTTTCTCCAGTTTTCTGGCAAAGCCCGATGCTTTGTATTTTGCCCGTATCACCACGAGCAGGGTATCGTCGCCGGCGATGGTTCCCACCACTTCCTTGAATTGAAGGTGGTCCATGGCAAGTCCCGCTGCTTGCGCGTCGCCTGGCGCGGTCTTGACCAGCACCAGGTTGCCTGAGAAATCGATCTCCTGAACCAGTTGGCGCATGCGGGCCAAAATGGCGTGAGCCTCTGTATGTTCAGTCACGTTTTCAGGAAGCGTGTAGGTTCCCGTGGAGGACTGTTTTACCAGGCCCAGCTCGGCGATGTCGCGGGAAAGAGTGGCCTGCGTAACATTCACCGAGCGCTTCAGCAGTTCATTTCGCAATTCTTCCTGGCTGAAGATTTCCTCTTCAGCGATAATCCTGCGAATCAGGGTCTGGCGTTGTCTCTTGCCAGTCGGCGACATGTCGTGGGCATTCTAGCGCAATTCCGTTGCCTAGCTCAAAACCGGCGCCTTGCCCGGATTTTCAAAAACATTCACCGCCCTTCGCGGTTGAACGTTTTTGCTCCAGACGCCGAAACACCGAGCCTCGTAGGCGATGTCGGGCTAAAATAGATCCGGCGGCTCAGATGAGCGAAAAAAAGTCGATCCAAAGGCAGATCTATTGGCTGGGTGGGGCTCTAGTGTTTTTCCTGCTGTTGTTTCTCATCAGCCAGTTCTTTTTGAATCCTTCGTCCGTAGGCAATGCCCGGTTTCTTGAAAATCTGAATCTCTGGGCCGCCGTCTTTGCCATCAATTTCCTGGTGGTTCTCGCTCTCAGTTTTTTTCTGCTTCGAAATCTGATCAAGCTCTTCTTCGAATATCGGCACGAACGTATTGGGTCGAAGATCAAGGTAAAACTGGTCACCGTGCTGATCGTGCTTTCCCTGCTTCCATCACTGTCGCTGCTTTTGATCGCCTTTGCCTTGATCAACACCACCCTTACTCAGTGGTTTAACGCTCCGGCCAAGCAAGTGCTCTCACATTCCGAGGCAATAGCCGAGAGCTACTACCGGGCGATCGGCTCAACTGACATGCTTCTGCTGGAACGGCTGCGAGACCGGATGGAGAAGGAGACCGATCACCCCATGCGAGTGCTGCGCGAAACGCTTGCGGCGGGCAATTTCGACTACGTTTACTGGAGGCAAGGCGATCAAACATTCTCGGCCGGTTCGCTTGGGGGCGTAACGAACCGCAGTTCTTGGCACCGGTCGCTGCTGAGCGCCCAGCCTATGAGCGCGCATTTTGGCGAGCCGGAAAAATCCACTCGTGAAGATTTAATCACTGTCTTGCCCATCCGCAACGGCGTCGCCGCCGCCCTCTCCACCATTCCTATTTCTGTGGCCTACCACGCCGCTGAGATTCGGAAAGCCGAGACCGTGGCGCAAACCATTTCGCAGGAGACTGGCGGCAAGCTTCGAGCCTTGAAGCAGAACTACTTCATCTTGCTTGGCCTGACCACCCTGACTGTCATGTTCGGTTTTACCTGGTTTGGACTTTACACGGCAAAGAAAATCACCGTCCCAATCGAGGCGTTGGCGGAAGGTTCGCGCAGAGTGGCCGCCGGCGATCTGGGTTACCGGATCCATTGCCCGGCCACCGATGAACTCGAAGAGCTGGTGAATTCCTTCAATGAGATGACCTCCCAGCTTGAGTCCAATAGGAAAGAGATCGAACGCTCCAGCGAATCTTTGCGGGTCGCCAATGCTGAATTAGAGCGGCGCAGAAATATCATCGAGACGATCCTGCAAAACATCGGCACTGCCGTCCTGTCTCTGGACGAAGAATTCACCATCCAGACCGCCAACGTCGCGGCCGGTAAAATTTTTAACCGCGACGAGCGCCAATTACTGGGAAAACGCCTGGCCGATCTTATTCCCGGCGACGAGAACCGCCCGGTAGAAGCTCTGCTCCGCCGCGCCCGGCTTTTCGGGGCCCATCGGAGGGAATTGATTTTTTCCCATCACCTTTCTCCAGTCCACGTAGCCGTTACCGCTACTTCGCACTTGGATCCCGCCTCCGGCAAGATGAGTTACTTGCTGGTGCTGGATGACCTGACGGAATTCATTCGAGCCGAGAAGTTTGCAGCCTGGCAGGAAGTAGCGCGGCGACTGGCTCACGAAATTAAGAATCCGCTCACGCCTATTCAGCTCACCGCCGAGCGCCTGCTCAAGAAGTTCAGGAAAATGCGCGAGCAGGAAGGCCCATCCAGGGAACGGGCGGGCGCAGAATTTGCCGGAATTCTGGAAGATTCCACCCGCACTATTCAGCACGAAAGCCAGGTACTGAAGGAAATGGTCGATGAGTTCTCGCGCTTTGCCAGGTTGCCGCTAAGCAAGCCCGTGCTGCTGAACATCCATCAGATTATCGACGAAACGCTGGACTTGTATGATGGCCGCTTCGGCGATCTTCAAATCAACAAAGACTATGACAAAGTGATGCCCGAGACGGCGGCCGATCCCGAGCAGATGAAACGGGTTTTTGTGAATCTTATCGACAACGCTGTGGAAGCGATGCACGGCTCGGGGTTCGAAAAGCGAATTGAGATCCGGACCCGCATGCAAAAGGACCGCGAATTGGTGCGCATCGAGGTGACCGACAATGGTCCCGGAATTGCCGCGGAGGATTATGAAAAACTTTTTCTCCCCTACTTCTCTACCAAGAAGCAGGGCACCGGCCTGGGGCTGGCCATTGTGCGGCAGATAGTTTCCGAACATCATGGCAATATTCGGGCGGAGGCGAATCTGCCGAGGGGCTCGCGTTTTGTGATCGAGCTCCCAGTCTCGGCGGCACAGAATCGCAGTGAGGCAAAGATTTCCGTTTAATTATTGGATGACTGTGCGATGGATACGCCAACAACTAGGGGTTCCGCGTCAACACCCAGCGTTCGCGTTCTTCGCGCCTTCGCGGTGAGTTTTTCAGTGTCCTGTTAGTCATTGGTAGGACCATGTCCAAAGGAAGAATTCTGGTAGTGGATGACGAGATGGGCGTCCAAACGTCACTGCGCGCCATTCTGGAAGATGAAGGGTTTCGCGTGGAGACGGTCGGCAGCGGCGAGGAGTGCCTGGATCGCCTGGCGGAGAAAGACTTCGATCTCATACTGCTGGACGTGTGGCTCCCGCAAATAGACGGCCTGCAGACACTGGAAGCAATACAAAGTTTCAAGAAAAATTGCGCCGTAGTGATCATCTCGGGGCACGGCACCATTGAGACGGCGGTACGGGCTACCAAACTGGGCGCGTTCGATTTCATTGAGAAGCCTCTCTCGATCGATAAGACACTGTTGGTGGTCAATAACGCGCTCAAACAGAAAAAACTTGAAGAGGAAAACGAGACCCTCCGCAATCAGCTTTTCGCCGAAGCCGTGATGATCGGCAATTCCGTTCCGATGAAAGCGCTGCGCCAGCAGATTGCCTACGCCGCTCCCACCAACGGTCGCATTCTCATTTACGGTGAAAATGGCACCGGAAAAGAGCTGGTCGCCAAACATATTCACCGGCAGAGCCTGCGCTGGAGCCACCCTTATGTGGAGGTCAACTGCGCCGCCATTCCTGAGGATTTAATCGAAAGCGAGCTTTTCGGCCACGTGAAAGGAGCCTACACCGGCGCTACCGAGAGCAAGAAGGGGAAGCTTCAGCTCGCCGACGGAGGAACTCTTTTTCTGGACGAGGTGGGAGACATGAGCCCCCGCACGCAATCGAAGGTACTACGAGTGCTCGAAGAACAGCGCTTTCACATGGTGGGAAGCAACGATGAAGTGGAAATCGACGTAAGAGTTGTCGCGGCTACTAACAAGAATCTGGAGGCGGAAATTGAGCGGGGAAATTTCCGCGAAGATCTTTATTACCGATTGAATGTTATTCCTTTCCAGGTGCCTCCGTTGCGCGAGCGCAAGGAAGACATCCCCGCTCTGGTGGATTATTTTGTGGCGCGATTCTCTGTTAGCTATGGAAAGACGCCTAAAGAAATCACGCCGGATGTGATGGAAAAATTCCAGAGCTATTCCTGGCCGGGGAACATCCGCGAGTTGAAAAACGTAATTGAGCGGCTGGTCATCATGGTTCCTGGCCCGCGAATCGATGTTTACGCGCTGCCCACCAATATTCTGGAATCCACGGCGCTGGCGTCCAGCCCTTACGACAACGCCTCGCTGCATGAAGCAAGAGAGCAATTCGAAAAGGAATTCATTCTGAGGAAGCTGATCGAGCATCAGGGAAACGTCAGTAAGACCGCGGAAGCGATCAAGGTGGAGCGCAGCAATTTATATAAGAAGTTGAAGATGTATGATTTGGATTTTTGATCTTGCCGTTTTATCAGGACACGGATGAACACGGAATACACGGATGAAGCCCCCGTCGCGGCCGACCAACCACATACTGAACCGGTCTCTTGACCGGCCGCGACGGGGGCTTCATCCGTGTATTCCGTGTTCATCCGTGTCCCATTTAATACCATGGAGATCTGGGTCATCGGTGGTGGACTGGCAGGGTCAGAGGCTGCGTGGCAGATTGCGCAGCAGGGCGGCAAGGTTTGCCTGTTTGAAATGCGGCCTGCGGTCAAGACCGCGGCTCATCAAACCGACTGGCTGGGCGAGCTGGTGTGCAGCAATTCGTTCAAGTCCGACCTCGAGGGGAGCGCGCCACACCAGCTGAAATGGGAACTGCGGCGGTGCGGCTCTCTGCTAATCTCCATTGCCGACCGGGTCAAAGTTCCGGCCGGAGCGGCTCTTGCCGTGGATCGGGAAAAGTTCAGCCAGACGATTTCACAGACCCTGCAAAACCATCCCTCAATCCGCGTAGAAAGGTCCGAAGTGGTCGAGATTCCCGCGGGCCAAATTGCCATCATCGCCACCGGGCCGCTCACCTCACCGGGACTTTCGCGCTTCATTAAGGAGATGACCGGTGAAGCGGCGCTCTATTTTTACGATGCCATCAGTCCCATCGTGGAATCCGACTCGATTGATTGGGACAAGGTTTTTCGGCGCTCGCGATACGATCATCGAATTTTGGAAGAGAAGCGGCGGGCTGAGTCTCCACAGGAAACCGGTCATTCCACTGAAACGCAGCACGCTGCCTGTAAACAAGCGGAAGTCCAACAGCACGCTGACGGCGATTATGTGAATTGCCCGATGGCACGCGATCAGTACGAGCGCTTCTACGACGCTCTTCTGCATGCGGAGTCGGTCGCTGTTAAGGAATTCGAAAAGGCGATGTTCTTTGAGGCCTGTCTTCCAATCGAGGAGCTGGCCCGCCGCGGGCTTGACACACTCCGATTTGGCCCTATGAAGCCTGTTGGCCTGCGCGACCCTCGAACTGGCCTGCAGCCATATGCAGTGGTACAACTGCGCCAGGAAAACCTGGTGGCCGACGCGTATAACATGGTAGGTTTTCAAAATCACCTTCGCTACGGGGAACAGCAGCGAGTCTTCCGGCTGATCCCGGGCCTGGAGCGCGCCGAATTTATCCGGCTGGGCCAGATTCATCGAAACACGTTTATTAACGCTCCCCGGCTGCTAAACCGGGCGCTTCAGTTGAAGTTTCGGCCGGAGATCTATTTCGCGGGCCAGATCTGCGGAGTGGAGGGGTATGTCGAATCAATGGCCACCGGACTGGTTGCCGGATGGAATGCCATGCGAGTGGCTTCAGGAGGCAACCCGCTCGAGTTTCCTCGAGAGACCGCAATTGGGAGCCTTCTGCATTACATCACCCAGGCAGATTCGGCGAGCTTTCAGCCGATGAACATAAACTTTGGGTTGCTGCCGCCTGTCGAAATGCGGGGGAAAAAAGAAGTGCGCCGGGCTGGTCAAATTGCGCTGGCGCGCCAGGCGATGGAAGAATTCTGTAAACAAAGGTTACAAGTCGCAGGTCGCACGTCGCAGGTTCCGAGTCCATGACCCCTTTTTCATTTTTAAGAGGAACTTTAAAAGTCTGGGTTTTCGCTTTCGACCTGCGACCTGCGACTTGCGACCTGCGACTTGAGGATTTCGACGTGCGACCTGCGACCTGCGACTTGAGGATTCGACCTGCGACCTGCGACTTGCGACCTAACTTAAGATGAAAGCCCTAACCCGCCTGTTCTTGAAATACCTGGAGAGCGAGAAAGGGTATTCGCCGCAGACGCTGCGCGCCTACAGAAGCGATCTGGCGCAATTTCACGATTTCCTTTGCGCCCAATGGAGCGTGAAGGAGATCGAGCCGTCAAGAGTGGACCATATTGCGATTCGGGATTTTCTGTCATCGCTTCATTCCAGGGAACGCAAACCGTCAACCGCGGGACGGAAGATTGCGACGCTTCGCTCGTTCTTCAAGTTCTTGCACCGGGAACGCTTTATTGAGTCGAATCCGGCCAAACTCGTCGCCACGCCCCGCAAAGAGAAGCGGATTCCCCGTGTTCTCCACGTCGACGAAGCGGCCGGCCTGGTGACGGCTCCTCGAGGAGATTCTCCACTGGCAGTGAGAGATCGCGCCATTCTCGAGCTGCTCTACGCTACAGGAATGCGAGTATCAGAGCTGACGGCTCTGGACCGGGATGACGTTGATCTCAGCCAGCGCTTTGTGCGCGTTCTGGGAAAGGGACGCAAAGAGCGAATCATTCCATTCGGCACCAAAGCTGAGGCTAGGATTCGAGACTATCTCCAGGTACGGGAACAGATCGCCCGAGGCCGTCTGCAGCCGGAAGCGCTGTTTGTAAACAAGAACGGAACACGCTTGACCTCCCGCTCGGTGGGGCGCCTGATAAAGAAATACGTCAGAGAGGCGGCGCTGAAGTTAAAAATCTCGCCGCATACGCTGCGCCACTCGGCAGCCACCCATCTCCTGAACGCGGGCGCCGATTTGCGCATGATTCAGGAACTGCTTGGCCATGCCAGTTTGTCCACCACGCAGAAGTACACGCATGTTTCCATCGAGCAGCTTCAGACCGTCTACCGCAAGGCGCACCCCAAGGCCAGATGAGTCGCCAATTCCGGGTTTCCAATGGCGAATTTCAAATGACTATGGGCGAATTGTCGTCGTATGATCGATGAAAATTCTGCCTTCTATATTGGTAGGGGCGCACGGCATGCGTCCCATTTGTAGAAAGGAACTATCAGGAGTGTCATAAATGATTCCAGCACCATTGCCGCCCGACGAGCCCACGCGCCTCAGCGCACTTCAGGGACTGTGGGTTCTCTACACACCTGCCGAGGAACGCTTCGATCGGATCACAAGGCTCGCCCGCCAGTTACTGGATGTTCCCATAGCCCTTATCTCCCTGGTTGATGCGCAATGCCAGTGGTTCAAATCGTCGCAGGGAATGCCGGTCTCTGAGACGGCACGAACCATCTCGTTTTGCGCACATGCCATTCTGATGGATGACACCATGCTGGTGCCCGATACTCTGCTGGACCCTCGCTTTAACGACAGCCCGCTGGTAACTGGAGAGCCGTACGTGCGGTTTTACGCGGGTCACCCGCTGAGAGCAGCCGACAGCAGCAAGCTGGGAACGTTTTGTATCATGGACCGGAGACCGAGACAGATGAGCGGCGCCGACCTGGAGAAGCTGCGCGACCTGGCCGCATGGGCTGAGAATGAGCTGAAGGTGACGGCGCTCAGCAAGGCGCAAATCGCTTTGATTTCCGAATGCGATGATCTTCGGCGCAAGGCGATGATCGATTCGCTGACCCGCCTCTGGAACCGGTCCGCGATAATGGACGTGCTTCATCGCGAACTGGCCCGCGTGCAGCGGAACGAAGGACCGGTAAGCGTGATCATGGCCGATGTAGATCACTTCAAGAAGATTAACGACACCTATGGCCACATGGCGGGCGACGCCGTTCTCGTCGAGGTTGTCAAGCGGATGCGCTCCAGCGTCCGTCCTTACGACGCCATTGGCCGCTACGGCGGCGAGGAATTCCTGTTGGTGCTTGGCAACTGCAATCCGGAGACGGGCCTGAACATTGCCGAGCGCGCCCGAACGCGGGTGGCCGGCGACCAGATCGAAACGTCGGACCGGAGAATCTCGGCCACCATCAGCCTGGGATTGACGTCGATTGCCGTTGAAACTGAGGCCGACAAACTCATCCACACTGCAGACATGGCGCTGTATCGAGCAAAGGAGGGAGGAAGAAACCGCATTGAGGTGGGCACTGTCTCCTGATTTGAAAATAATCTGGATCAGCTTCTGAACACTTCGGCCAGGGGGATGCGCAGGCCCGGCAAGCTGGGGCTGGTCAGTACTTCGTCTTCATGGAACAACTTCTCTTCCTGAGCTGCTTTGCCGAGACGATAGAGTCGGACCGTTTTCTGTTTAGGATCGATTATCCAGTACTCCGGAACCCGAAAGCGCGCGTACAGTTTCAGTTTCAAATCCAAGTCGAGCTTGCGTGTACCAGGCGAAAGAATCTCAACTACCAGGTCGGGCGGGCCCGCGATATATTTTTCCAGGATGATCGAAGTGCGCGCCCGGGAAATGAAAATCAGATCTGGAACCACGACGTTGGTGTCTGATAACACCACATCTATAGGCGCGTCATAGATCTTACCCAGATCGTTCCTTTCCACAAACTCCACAAGAATTCTCTGAAGGTTGCGGGAGATATCCTGGTGGTAGGGAATCGGGGAAGGGTTCATGAAATGCTCGCCGTCGATGATCTGGTGGATGAATCGGTCCTGGGGCAGCGAGGCGTAATCGTCGTAGGTAAACGGGACAATTTTCTTAGCCATGATGGCGCAACCTTGATTGTAGACAGCATAACACGCACCGTGCCGGCCAAAGAGGCGTATTCCGAATGGCTTAGGCTTCTTGTTGCTGCAACTGGTACGCCTACCTCATAAAAGACCTAACTGCGCCGCCCTAAATTTTGCGACAATTATTGCGGTCAGGATCCGGACGGATGACTCAATGGAAGAAATTTTGGATGAGCTAATTGATTGTTTCCTCGATACGGCGCCCGCTCGTCTTCTAGAACTTCGAGCCGCCGTACAAGGAGGCGATGCCGAGGAGATCAGGCGTCTTGCGCACAACCTGAGAGGCGCCAGCGCAACACTTGATCGGGTCGCAAGCAGCGTAGCCGGCGGAAATTCGTTTGTGGAAGCTGACTGCCTTATCGAGCTTTGCACCATGTTTGAAAGCGCTTGCTCCGCAGGTTCGTTGGAAGGGAGCGAGGTCCTTCTGTCCAAACTCGAGAATGAATTTGAGCGCGTCCGGCAACGCCTCTCTTCGCGACGCCGGTCGAAGGCAGGTCTGCCGTCTGATGGCGGGAGTGCGGAGTGATGAAGGTTTTAGTAGCCGACGATGAACCCGTATCGCGACGTCTCCTGGAAGCTACGCTGGCCTCAAAAGGGTATGAGGTGGTGACTGCGGGCGACGGTTTGGAGGCCTGGCGGGTGCTGCAAGACACAAATGCTCCATCGCTTGCCATCCTGGACTGGATGATGCCGGGAATGGATGGTGTCGAGGTCTGCAGAAGAGTCCGCAACGCTACCGGGCTGAAGGTCATCTACATTATTCTTCTCACCGTAAAAGGACGGGAGCATGTTGTAGAAGGCCTTCAGGCGGGAGCAGACGACTACATTACTAAGCCCTTTGACCCGGCGGAACTGGAAGCGCGTCTTCAAGTAGGAGCGCGCGTGACTGATCTGCAGAACAAGCTGGCCGAGCGCGTGACGGAACTGGAAGCGGCTCTATCCCACGTAAAACAGCTTCGCGGCCTTTTACCCATGTGTTCCTACTGCAAGAAAATAAGGAATGATGAAAACTACTGGGATCAGGTGGAAAACTACATTACAAAACACTCGGATGCAGAGTTCAGCCACGGCATCTGTCCGGAGTGTTATGAAAAGTTTCTAAAACCGCAGCTAAGGAGTCGCCAAACAACCCCCAAAAAGAAAAGTGGCCAGTGAAGCTCAAAACGCCTCGTCCTCATCTCACAAATCGGTGAAGTTTTGGTCAGCCCTGATGAATCCCGGCTGGCCATTCGCATGATGCCCAAATCCATAAGCAACCAAATCGGCTCCGCCGGGCTTGTCCCGGCGGAGCAAAGATTTTTTACTAGAGCCGGATCGATCAAACACTCATGGCCTCCACCGGCCTTGTGCCGGTGGAGCCAAGATTGTTCACTACCTTTTGCGGGTAGTAATGTTCCCGTTCGCCGCAAGTTGCGAGAATCTTGCGCTCCGCCGGGACAAGCCCGGCGGAGGCGCCAGCCGTCCGAGGTCCCCGTGTCTCCCTGTTCCCGTGTCCCTGAGCTTTAGGTTGCCGCCCGGCCCGCCGAGGCGGATGCAGCTTCCAATCCCGGCCACTCTTTGCGATAATAGCGTAAGTAATTGATCTCTTTGGATTAATCGCCACAGAGGCGTAACCAATTGAAACTTTAGACTTTCTTTGCGAAATCGCATCGTAAAGTCTGTTGGGGAGACCGGATGGAGTTCAGCGATGAGTACTTGGTTCGCAAGTACTTAGACGGGGACCTGAGCCAGTTCAACATTCTCATCGAGCGCTGGCAAAAACGGATCTTCAACTTCATTTACCGGAACATAGGAGATTACGAGGAAGCGAGGGACTTAACGCAAAATACTTTTGCCAAGGCGTTTGTGAAGGTCAGGGAACTGGATGACCCGGGCAGGTTTTCGTCGTGGCTGTACAAGATCGCGCTAAACGAATGCCGCATGACTTTTCGTCGTGCCAAGGGGAAACAAAAAATACCGCTTGAGATTTACCACTCCTCCGAATCCCAGGAAAGCGAACTTCGTCGAGTGATGACCGAGGAGGAAGACAATCCCGAAGAGAGCCTGCGCAGGAAAGAGAGCGTAGATCGTCTGCGCGACGTAATCCAGTTGATCCCCGAAGAACAGCGCTTGGTGATCGTCATGAAGGAATATGAAAACCTCAAATTTCATCAAATCGCCGAGATCCTCGACATTCCCTTGAGCACTGTCAAGTCGCGCATGTATCTCGGCCTGAAGACGCTGAGACGCCTTTTGGTCCAAAGAGAGTTTACTCAGACATAGGAGTTGGTCCATGCAATGCCAAGAGTGTAAGGAACAGTTACTGGAGCTGGTTTACGAAGAAGGAATCCGGCCGCGCCGAAAGCTGGAACTGCTGGACCACGTGGACAATTGTCCGTTCTGCCATGAACAGTACACAGAACTGCTCGAGTCGAGAGCCTTTCTGCAGGAGTGGACCGATGAAGAACCCACCTGGATTCTCCGCGTTCGGCCGGAGGCACAGGCAAAACGAAGCTGGGCGTTGCGCTTGCAGCGCTCGATCCCCTCGATCGGCTGGCTGCGACCAGTCTTGCCCGGATTTCGGGGGGCGCTCATTGCTGCCCTGATTCTGATCGCCGCTCTGACGGTAACGCAGAGCGCAGTCACTTGGAACGACCACGGTGTTACAGTGCAAGCCCGCCTATGGAAGAGCGGTGCGACTGCCGGTTCCAATTCTAATCTGAGCCAGCAGGAGCTTTTGGAGGCGGTAGATCGAATGATCGCGGCAAGCGAGCAGCGACAGAATAAGCAGTTCAGCACCGCGCTCTACCAGGTGTGGGAGGATCTCAAGGTTAAAGACACCTACGAGCACAACGAGCTGCAGACCGGATTTCAGGCTCTTCAAAAACAGAACCAGGATCGCTGGGAGCAGTTTCGGCGAACTACACAGTAGATAATTGCCCTGCGAGCTTCAATTTTTTTGGAAGCTTGGGCCGTTTATGATGAGAGCGGACAGGATAGTCAGGAAGCTATGCAAAGAAAATTTCTAACATGCACTGCCCTTTTTGGATTAGCACTGTGCCTTCCTGCTTCGCTGCTTGCCCGGAATTCGATCGATTATCGCCAGATGCGGAATGAAATTCAGATGTTCGAGAACATTCTGCAGACGGCTCTGAAAAGTGAGTTTAACCACCCGCTAGCGCTGGTCAATGAGCCGAAAGGATCCTATCTCCCCGGCTACGGCGTAAATTTCAGTTTCCTGCTCAACATCAACCGCGATGAAATAATCACCCCCTTCGGCATAAAGCGGCTGTCTCCCAGCACGCGCACCCGCGCCGAGAAAATGCGCCTGGTGCGGGATATGATTTTGAAATTACTGGGAGAATTTGGCAACGCTCTGACGCAGTTGAGCAGCGAGGAAAGCTTCGCCGTTTCAGCTCATCTTGAAGACCGGACTGCGCTCGTTCCCAGCCAGCGTGAGGCCGTGCTGGTCTTTCGCGTCACCAAAAAGACGCTGTCCGACTACAGCGTTCGCAAGATCGACTTCCGACAATTCCGAGACAAGGTAGAAGTGATTGAGTATTAAGCGCCCAGGAGCTGCGGCAAGAGCGGAGCGATCAGCCGCCAAGAGCCTGGAGAGTGCAGGGCACTAATGAATCTGTTCCAATAGATGTATGGCAATCCGAATCGCTGAACTGAGACAAAGAAAATTATTCGGCCAGGAACTGATGGATCGGGGCTTGGTGTCGGAAGACGAGGTGAAAACCGCTCTGAACGTGCAAAAGACATCGCACGACAAGATCGGCAAGATCCTGGTCGATTTGGGCGCATTATCCGACAAGGACCTGATCCAGGCGCTCGGCCCCTATCTCGGCGTCCCCGTGATGAGGGAAGAAGACTGGCCCAAAGTGCCCATTTTGGAAAACACGTTCAGCACCAAGTTCATGCGCCAAAATAAGTTTGTCCCCATCAATCTGCTCGAGGACGGCACGCTGGTGGTGGCCATGAACGATCCACTTGACTATGCTACGCTGGACTCGATCCGCTTGTACACCGGCCACCAGAAGCTCCAGGTGACGTTGGCTACCGATACCGAAGTTCAGGACCTGATCGAAAAATTCTACGGCAATCAGAGCACCACGCTTGGCCGCATCGTGGAAGGATTCGAAGAAGGCGACATGGAGGCGCTGGCCGAAGAGATCGACGACATCGAGCACCTTAAGGATCTTGCGTCCGAAGCTCCCGTCATTCGCCTGGTCAACCTGCTGATCAGCAAAGCCATTGAGAGCCGAGCCAGCGACATCCACATCGAGCCTTTCGAGAAAGACCTGAAGGTGCGTTATCGCATCGATGGCATTCTGCACGACGTGGAATCGCCTCCCAAGAAGCTCAAATCGGCGGTAATTTCGCGCATCAAGATCATGGCGAAATTAAACATCGCCGAGCGCCGTATGCCTCAGGACGGGCGTATCAAAATGAAAGTGATGGGACGCGAAATCGATCTTCGAGTCTCCACGCTCCCCACCTTGTACGGCGAAAGCGTAGTGATGCGCATCCTGGATAAGAGCAACACGCAGATCTATGATCTCAATAAGCTCGGATTCGCCACCGATACCTTCGCCATGTTTGAGGGCCTGATCACGCGGCCGCACGGGATTATTCTGGTGACCGGGCCTACCGGATCGGGAAAGACCACTACTCTCTATGGCGCGCTCACCAAGATAAATCTGCCGGACAAGAAGATCATCACCATCGAAGACCCCATCGAATACCAGATCAACGGGATCAATCAGATTCATGTGAATCCGCAGATTGGCCTGACATTTGCGGCGGGCCTGCGGTCTATCGTCCGTCAGGATCCGGACGTGATTATGGTGGGAGAGATCCGCGATCTGGAAACGGCCGAGATTGCCATCCGGGCGGCGCTGACGGGCCATCTGGTTTTTAGCACACTGCACACTAACGACGCGCCCAGCGCCATCGCGCGGCTGGTAGATATGGGCGCGGAGGATTACTTGCTGGCTTCATCCATTCTGGGGATTCTGGCCCAGCGGCTGGTGCGGGTGATTTGCAGTCATTGCAAGGTTAAAGTGGAAAATGACCCCGCATTCCTGAAGGAAATCGGGATGAACCGAAACGGCGAGTCTAACATCACGCATCAGGGCGGCGGTTGCAAGGAGTGCGCCGGGACCGGTTATATGGGACGCATCGGCATTTTCGAACTGATGCTGATGGATGATGACATTCGCCATCTGACCATCACCGATGCCGACAGCAACACGCTGCGCAAGCTGGCGGTTCAAAATGGAATGCTGGGATTGCGCGAGGACGGCTGGAACAAAGTGCGAGCGGGACTGACCACGGTTTCGGAAGTGTTAAGAGTAACGCAGGAAGTGTGAGGAATGCGGATTGCGGATTTCGGATTTCGGACTGCTGATTTCGGATTGCGGATTGGGGATTCGCGGATGGCGGGTTTGCGCATTGTGAGCAACTCGCTTAGCTGTCAATTCCCAATCCGCAATCCGAAATCTGCAATCCGAAATCCGCAATCCGCAATCCGAAATTAAAAAATGGCTTCTTTTAGTTATAAGGCGATGACGCTGGATGGAAGAGTGGTCGAGGGGACCCTCGACGCGCTGGATGACAGAAGTGTCATCAGCAAGCTGCGCGATCAGGGGTATCTTCCCATCCGGGTAGCGAGCGAGGAGGAGGGCTCTCTCTTCCGCCGTGCTTTTTCGCTTCCGTTTGGCCGGAAAAGAGTCAGTACCAAAGAGCTGCTGGTCTTTACACAGGAGCTGGGGACGCTCGTAAAGGCCGGCCTTCCGCTGGATCGCTCTCTGTCCATTCTTACCGCGCTTACGGAAAACCAGCACTTTCGTGAAGTAATCCGTGACGTGCTGGATGAGGTGCGCGGCGGCAAGTCGCTTGCAGACGCCCTGGCAAAACACCCCCGCGTGTTTCCAAAGATTTATGTCAACATGATCCGTGCCGGCGAGGCAGGCGGAGTGCTGGACAATATCCTGGAGCGGCTGGGCGAATACCTGGAAAGCGCGCAGGATTTGAAAAGCTACTTTATCTCGTCACTCATCTATCCGGCGCTGCTGACTCTGGTGGGCGTCAGCTCGATTATCATCCTGGTTTTGTTCGTCATTCCCCAGTTTACGGTGATCTTTGAAAATGCCGGCGCTCCCATGCCGCTTCCCATGAGGATCATGCTGGGGATCAGCAATTTTCTGCGGGGCTGGTGGTGGCTGTTGCTGCTGGTGGCCGGGTCCATCTTCTTTGGCTTGCGGCGCTACCTTGCCACCGAGGAAGGGCGCCTCAACTGGGACCGCAGAATGCTGCGTCTTCCTTTGGTGGGCCCGGTCGTTCACAAGATGGAAGTTTCCCGATTCAGTCGAACTCTGGGAACATTGCTGCGCAGTTCGGTGCCGCTGCTCAACGCTATGACGATCGTCAAAGAGATCGTCAACAACCAGGCCATTGCCTCGCGCATGGACTCGATCAAATCCGGAATAAAGAAAGGCGAGGGAATCTCAGTCCCTATTCGGGAAGCGAATATATTTCCTCCTTTCGCGCTGCATTTGGTCGAGGTAGGGGAGGAGACCGGAAACCTGGACAAGATGATGCTGCAGGTCGCCGACACTTACGACAAGGAAGTGCGCAATGCTTTGAAGCGCTTGGTCTCATTCTTTGAGCCGGCGATTATTCTGGTTATGGGTTTGATTATCGGAACCATGGTTGTTTCGATGTTGATGGCCATTTTTAGCATCAATGACGTACCTTTGTAGGATCGTTAGTCAGTGGTCCGTTGTCAGTAGTCAGGTGCCTTAAAGATACGATTTGACCAAACAATGGACAACCGACTACGGACAACGGACTAGGGACAACCGACAACGGACTAAACGAGGAACTGTATGTTCAAGGTCGAACGCAAACGGAAAGATGAAGGATTTTCGCTTATCGAACTGATCGTGGTACTGGTCATTTTAGGCCTGCTGGCCGCGGTGGTAGGTCCCAAGGTGATGTCCAAGTTGAAAGGCAGCCGCGCGCAGATAGCCAAGGTCCAGATCTCGCAGTTTGAGGAGTCGCTGGATTTGTTCAACTTCGATGTGGGCCGTTATCCCACAACCCAGGAGGGGCTGGAATCGCTGATTCAAAACTCGGGAAATATCGCCAATTGGAGCGGGCCCTACTTGAAGAAGAACGCGGTACCGAAAGACCCCTGGGGTCATGACTACGTCTATCGCGCTCCCGGGCAGCACGGTGAATACGACCTCTATTCGCTGGGCGCCGACGGCCAGGAGGGAGGAGACGGCGAAAACGCGGATATTACCTCGTGGGTGGACAAGCGGTGATGCGATTGCGGAATGCGGATTCGCTCAAATGCGGAATGCGGATTGCGGAATGCGGAATTAGTCCCAGCGGGATCCATACGGATCGGAGGTCTTATGGCAACGGACAGAAGTGAAGAAAGGCAGAGAGGGTTTTCTCTGATCGAACTGATTGTAGTTCTTGTCATTTTGGGTCTGCTGGCCGGGCTGGTGACTCCAGCAATCATGGATCACCTGATAAAGGCCCGAATAACGATTACCAAGAGGCAGATCAGCTTGTTGGAGACGGCGCTGGACTCATTCAAGGTTGATGTGGGTCGTTATCCGGCAACAGAAGAGGGGCTGCACGCCTTGTTAGTAAATCCGGGAAACATCGCCAACTGGAATGGTCCATACCTGCAGAAGAACTTCGTGCCCAAAGATGCCTGGAAGCGTGAATTCATCTATCGCTGCCCCGGCCAGCACGGTGAGTTCGATCTTTACTCTTTTGGCCCAGACGGCCAAGAGGGTGGCCAAGGCCAAAATGCCGACATCACTTCGTGGGAGAGTAACTAGTGCACTTTGATGGCTGTATTTTGGAGCATCAGGTTATCCAATTTCGGATTGCGGATTGCGGATTGCGGATTGACAGATTGGAACGTACTATCCGCAATTCGCAATCCGCAATCCGAAATCCGAAATCGAGTAATCCGCAGTCCGCAATCCGCATTCCGCAATTGAGCCATTCCGCATTCCGCATTCCGCAATCCCGAAGAGGTTTCACCCTCATCGAGGTCGTGATCGTGTTGGTGATAATAGCCGTCGCCATGGCGGTTGTGATGCCGTCGATGCGCACGGGCCTTGCGGGCATGAGACTGGAGGCCAAAGGGCGAGACTTCGTTACATTGTGCCGCACCGCCCGGACTTTGGCCGTCGGGGAGCAGCGGGTTTATCGGATCGCAGTCCAAAGGGACCGCAACATCATCTTTCTGGCGGACGCCTATCACGACAAGGTCCACGACTTTGGGCTTAGCGACGAGATCAAAGTGAGTTCCGTAAAGTTTGAAGGAGAGGAAAGTCGGGATCCGGCCGTCTACATCAGCTTTTACCCGAACGGCCGAGCCGATGATGCGGAGTTGGTATTGGAAAACGACCGCGGCCGGAAGGTGATTGTGAAAACCGACGTGATTACCGGATCGGCTAAGTTGACCATCCCGAAGGAGCGTGGGTAATGCGGAATTTCGAATGCGGAATTTCGAATGCGGAATGCGGGGTATCGAATGCGGAATGCGGAATGCAGAGTGCGGAATGGGGATTTCAAACTGTTAATCGGCTGCCGTCTTTCACTCTCTGTTCCGCGTTGGACGTTCCCCAATCAGGAGACATTCCGCATTCCGCAATCCCCATTCCGCATTCAAGGAGCATTCCGCATTCCGCATTTCGCCTTCCGCGTTCAAAAGACATTCCGCATTCAGAAAGCATTCCGCATTCCGCACTCGGCATTCGGCATTCCAGGAGGGGTTTCAGCTTACTGGAAGTGGTCGTGGCGCTGGCGATCGTCAGCATAGGCATCACTGTAGCTCTGCAACTCTTTTCAGGAGCGCTGAAGAATGTGCGCAAGATGGACCTGGCCGGCCAGGCGATGAATTACGCGGAGAACGTCATGAATGAAATTCTCTCCGATGAGACCATCAAGGGCCCGATAACTAGACACGATGATCTGGACGACAATTTCCGGTGGGAGGCGATGGTTCAAGACTTTGAGATTCCAGAACAAGCCCGATGGGACGGACGCACCCAATTTCCCATGAAACTGTTGAGCGTCCGTGTGGATGTGATCTACAAGAATGACAAAAATGGAAAGCTGTATCGCCTGGTTTGCCTGAAACCGGTGGGCTTGCGCGAGCAGCCGGCCTTGAACACTCCCGGTGCTTTCAGCGCGCCCCCCAACGCGCCTCGCCCGCCCATAGCTCAGCCCAACAACCCGTTCAGGAATTTCCAATGAGAGGCCAACGAGGTTTTACACTGCTTGAATTGCTGATCACGCTGACGCTGGTGTCGGTTCTGTCTGTGATCGTGTTTCTGGCGCTGCGAGTCTCTCTGAATGCCTACAGAAAAGGGAACGAGCGGATAGAAAGCTCCCAGCGCGAGAAAGTAATCATCGAGCTGGTCAAGACGCAGATTGGATCTTCATTCCCGGTTCGGCCGAAAGGGAAATTCTACGAGCCAATCCGCGCGCAGCGGCAGGGCGAACAGCCGGAACTGAATCCCCAGGGATTCTTTGAGCGACTGGTTGCGATGCGGCAGCAGATTCCGCCGCTGTTTAAAGGCGACGACCAGCATGTGCTCTTTGCCAGCTTTGCTCCGCTGTTCTTCAAGAAGAACGCCGGCATGTCGATGATCTCTTATTCTCTGGCTCCGGGAACGCAGGGGAGCCTGGATTTTCTTGAAGCAGAGAGCCAGTACCGAGGCGGGCAGACTTATTTGAACATGGGCGCCGGCGCGCAGAAATCCACGGTATTTTTTTCGGGCCTGGAGAACGGGAAATTTGAGTATTTCGGCGACAGAGGGCAGGGCGATTACTCATGGGATGGTCCCTGGGACGCCGAGACAATCGGAAGGCTGCCGTTGGCGATTCGTATCACCCTGGTCAAAAAGAACCAGCAAAAATTGAGAATCGTAGGCATCATCAACGCCGATTCTCGGGCGATCGCGGGTGGTGCACCCGCATTGCCTCCGCAGCTTCGGGGGATCATCGGAAGCCAGGTGACGCCATGAGTCCACGCGAAGAGTTCAAAGGGGCACAAATACCGCCACGCGAAAGA
Source organism: Acidobacteriota bacterium (assembly GCA_036505615.1). GTDB lineage: Bacteria > Acidobacteriota > UBA6911 > JACQSX01 > JACQSX01 > DASXTB01. Next base: position 37,717 of record DASXTB010000409.1, on the reverse strand, counting down.
TTTGCCGCAGCAGGCGTGTGGGCAGAAAAAAGATCAATTGGGCGAAACAGGTATTCATTGGGCCGGCCGCGCGACGAGCGCGGTTCTCTGATGGTGCTCCTGTCGTGGGTGCTGGTGGCACTGTCGCTAATTGCGCTCTCTTTCAGCCGCTCGGTGCGCATGGAAGTGAAGGCCACCGTCAACGAGGTGGACCTAAAGCAGTCTTATTACATTGCCCGCTCGGGAATCTATTACGGCATCAACCGTGCGTTGCTGCGCGCCCTTCGTCCCACTACCGGCGACCCGGCCACCCAGCAGGCCGAGGAAGAAGATCTGGCACGAGGGCAGCTCCATTTCGAAATGGCCAACGGATCGGCGGAAATCACCGTCACGGACGAAACAGGAAAAATCAACGTCAATTTTGCCAGTGACCTGATGTTAAGGAAGCTGATGAGGGAAATCGGCTTGTCTCAAGACGTGGGAGATGGAATTGTCGACAGCCTGATCGACTGGATCGATCAGGACCAGGACGTTCATCTAAACGGCGCCGAGGACAGCTACTACATGTCGCTGCCGGAGCCTTATCACTGCAAGGACGGTCCTCTGGACAATACCGAGGAGCTGTTGCTGGTAAAGGGCATCACGCCGGAGATTTTTTACGGCCAGAAGTTCAAGGATGAATCCGGGGCGGAGCTGACGCGGGGCGGCTTGGTCAATTTTCTGACGACTTACAGCTCTTTCAATCGCATTAACATAAATTCGGCCCCACTCGAGGTTCTTGCATCTATACCGGGGATGGATCGCCAGAAGGCTCAGGCAATCATCAGCCGTCGCGCCACCAAGCCTTTTTCCAGCCCCACGGACGTCGGGGAGGTGGTGGGACAGGCGGATATGAACGCCTTGGGATTTTTAAGCGCGCAGCCATCCCTTGTGTTTTCACTGCGATCGGTGGGCCAACTGAACGGGCGAAAGATCATTTCCGTGATACGTTGCACCTTTTCGGTGGACCACGCTTCTTCGACCGGATATCGGATCATTTATTGGAATGAAAATAACTTAGAGCTGTAGCGCGGGATCAACAACTGTTGGAAAGCTCCCGCATCCTTAGAATAAAGAGTCAGCGCTAGCAAGCCTCAGCGCCTTTGCTCACGGGTGAAAAAGAAAGATGGTTGGCATTAATTCCAGTCTCGGCATTGAGATTCGAGGTGAGGATGTGGTCTTGACCGTAGTAAAGAGGATGGTCAATGGATTCGGCGTAGGCCGCAGCCACGTCATCGAGAACTTCCTGCAACTGGACAAAGCGCAACTCCGGCAGCAACTGCAGCAGATCCGAAAGCAGAACGGGTTCAATCGGGAGAACATCATTCTCGGTCTGCCCCGCGGCCAGGTAATCCTGAGGCAGCTGGAGCTGCCGATGGAGGCCGCCGAAAACCTGGATCAGTTGCTCAAGTACCAGGTCGAGTACTACCAGCCCAGCGAGGATGGCGCCTCCTATTTTGATCACCTGGTTCTTAAGCGCGATGAGGAACGAAAGAAGCTGGTTTTGCTGGTGGCTATGGTCCGCAAGGTGTGGCTCGACCCCTATATTGAGCGGCTCTGGGCCAACAAGTTCCCTCCCAGCCGCGTCGAGATCAGCACGTCAGCGATTTTCAATCTGGTCACTCTGAAAAAGGAGCTGCTGGCGGGCAAAAACCTGGTGGTCGTTTTTGACGTCAACGAGCGAACCTCAGAGATCGTGGTGCTCAAGGGAAAAGAGCAGATTTTTTCTCGGGAGGTCTACACGGATGCCGGCGCATTGACCGTAGATCAAATGCTCGACCAGCTGCAGTTCCTTCTGTCACAGGTAAAGATTGAAGACGGCGCCATCGACCGCTTCTATTTTTCCGGGACGGCGGCCGAAGGGCTTTTCGGCGCATTCAAACAACGATTTCCGGAGACAGAGCTTTTGGCCAATGCTCTGAAAGGGAGCCTGAAACTGAAAGATGAAGCCAAGCTGAATAAATCTGTCGGCTTCGCGCTGGCTCCATTTCGCCGGAAGAAACAATCCCCGGTGGCTCTGAATCTGCTGCCGCCGGAGCGCCGCCGGTCGGTGAGAAAACTCAGTTATCTGCCTACCGTCATCCTGGCCTTGTTGATGGTTGCGGGCCTTGTTGCGTGGGCTGGACGGGAATACTTTCAGGGTCAAGAATTTGCAGACCAGTTGGACGAGCGCGTCCACGCTCTGGAGCCGAAGGTGAAGGAACTGGAAAAAACTCGCGCTGAAATAGACAAGACCAAAGCAGACATCGGATACCTGGAGGAAATCACGCGTGGACGCACCTCCATGCTGGACGTGTTGAAAGAGCTGACCGAAAAGATCCCTCAGGAGGCATACCTGCAAATGCTGACCATCGACACGGGAGCAAAGTACGTCGACATCACCGGCTATTCTGACAATCCGACGGCGATTCAGAATGTGCTGCTAAAGTCGGGGCGCCTGCAGAAGGTGGAAAATAAGTACACTACCTTCGATGCGCGCGTAAAGAAGGAAAGGTTTAATTTCCGGGCGGACATAAGGCAATGAAGATCAATAAACGGGAGCGCATCGTTTTAGCCGTCGGAGTGCTGGCCGCCATAGTTATTGGCTTGGTCTACTGGGTAGTGTTTCCCTTCATGGAATCCAAGGCGGACATAATTGCCAGCATCGACCAGAAAAAGAAGAAGCTGGAGAGTTATCAGGCACGGCTGCAGCGCAGGGATGACCTGCTTAAGGAACTGAAAACGCTGCAGGCGCAAAAAGCCAAGCTGCAAAGCCAGATTCTGGTCGCCAATGACCCCAGCGAGGCCGAGGCGAAGTTGCGCGACACTCTGAACCAGTACGCTCAGGCCAATGGAGTGACGATTACCCGCACCAATATTCTGCAGGAAGAAAAGCTAAAAGATAATTACCGCAAGATCGCTATCGATTTCAACGTCACTGCCGACATCGGGCCTCTTACTCGCTTTCTCTACGGTTTGAACAGTAATCCCTACTTCCTGGAGGTGCGCCAGCTCCAGATTAACGCGTGGATGAATAAGGATCAGGTTGTTATGCAGCCGCGAATCACCCTGGCGGCGCTGGTGCGCAAAGGATAAACGGTAATGAAGCGCAAGCTAATATTGATAAACATAATATTGCTGCTGCTGGTCGTTGTGGTCGTCACTGTGGTGAGGTCAGAGTGGCACACCTATCGCCGGACCAACGACGTAACCAAAATCAGGCCGGGCAAGGCCGGCAAACTTCCCGCGAGCACGCAGCAGCCCATCAATGCGTCGCTTCCACTTCCGCAGGCCGGAGTCTACAACGTTGTCTTCGAGCGCAATCTTTTCTGCCCTAATCGCACCGAAACTATGCCTGTCTCCAACGTCCAAGCGCCGCCTCCGCCTCCGCTGATGCCCGGCAAACCGATACTGGTGGGAGTGACAATGATTTTGGATAAGAAGATTGCCTTCATCCAGGAGCCGCAGCAGGGAGCAGCGCCTCAGAGCCGCACCGTGCAGGTAGGCGATACGCTGATGATCCACGGCAAGGTGACCGATATTCGTCCGGATGCGCTCGTGTTCACCTGGCCGGGAGGCGTCACCGAGACGATAGAAATGGGCAGCGAGGCTTCGCCCAGAACCAAAGTTGCCGTGGCACAGGTACTGCAGACCAACGTTGTTTCCATAGGCGGAAAAGGGGCCAAGAAAGTGGCCGCAATCGCAGCCACGCAACCCGGCGGCATGCCTGCGCCCGGAGCCGCTCCGTCCGTTCAGATTGGAACCGTCGGAGGCGCCGCCGGAGCAGGACGCACAGCCGCAGCGGCGCGCACCGGCGCTGCCGGCAGCAATACGATGGGAAATTCGGCCACTAACCCCGGTCTGCGACAACCGACCTCTCCACAGCAACCGGGTTACATGGACACTCCATTTGGCCGCATCCAGCGACCGAGGCGAAACTAAAGGAAAATGTCAAATTTCGAAGGCGCAATTCACATTGTGTCGGCAGGCTTGCGCTGAAAACATCGGGGCTCGCGGGGGACGCGTTGTATCCGTTCAGAGAATGAACACCGGCAACAAGAGTGAACGCACAGTAGGAGCTCAAAAGTGATCCTGGACAATCTTTCTTCGAGATCCAAAACCTGGAATGCTGCGAAGACATCCGCCTTGATGCTGGTGGCTGCAGCCGCATTTCTCCTGGCTCCGGCGGCGCAAGCGGAGGCGCTTCCCGAAATGCTGGCCCAGCAACAGAAAACCACGACGCGCCAGAACCGGACCGTAATCGTGCCGGCTGCTGACCCTCGGCAGACGCCCATCAATACCGAGGGCCTGGAAGGGATCATCGGCGGTATTAAATCTTCGCGGGCGCCGGTACAGCTTCCGCCACCGGGCCAGGTTCAACAGTCCGTGCCGCAGCAACCACAGCAGCAGCAGCCAAGGCCAACCGGTCCGGTGATCACCCAGGTCCAGCCTTCGGCCGCAGGCGTCAACCTCCTCTTCTCCAACGCCCCCCTGACGACAGTCATCGACGTCATTATGAAAGAACTGGGCTACAGCTACATGGTTGATCCGGGGGTCAATGGAACGGTCAACATCCAGACATCAAAGCCCATCAAACGTGAGGATCTCTTTTCAACGCTGGAACTGATCCTGAAACTGAACAACGCCGCCGTCGTTAAGTCGGGCGACATTTATCTGATCGTGCCCATTGCCGAGGGAATAAAGACTCCCCACGAAATCCTGCTCGATTTGAAGAAGAAGACGGAGGTTGTCACCCCTCCCCCAAAGCCTGCTTCGGGAACAACGCCGCCGCCGAGCAGCGCAGCTTCCGCTCCCGCAGAACCACGCGTTCTCTCCGTACAGGGGCCTACAAGCCTGGGGGACGAAAAGGGATTGGTGACCGTCATCATTCCGCTTGAGTTCATCCCCACGTCGGAAATGAATCCGATCATCCAGCAGTTTATGTCCGGAGGAGCGACGCTCCTTTCCTATGATCCCAAGAACATTCTGATCGTCACCGACTTCAAGCCGAACATTGAGAAGGTCAAGAAAATCATCGAGCTCCTCGATTCAAGACTGTTCGATATCAACACCACCGAGCTTATTCCGGTGCGCTACAACCGAGCCGCCGATGTGGCCAAGGATTTGAATGCCGTATTTGGAGCCGGAAGTGACAGCAGCGGTGTAAATTTAATCCCCATCGAGCGGCTGAATTCAATTCTGGTGATCGCGCATTCGCAGCATGTTCTGGACGAAGTACACAAGTGGCTGGAAAAGCTTGACTCGCCCTCGAGCGGAATGAACGTGCAAACGTTCGTCTATCAGGTCGAAAACTCCACCGCGGGAAACATCGCCGACATTCTGTCCCAGTTGTACAGCGACGGTTCAGGGCTGCCGTCGGCCGCGACCGCCGAGGGCCAGCTCCAACAGCAGCAATACCCGCAGCAGCAGCGGCCGTCCTCGATCCGCCCCCAGGAGAGCATGGGAGCGCGGCGAGGACTGACGTCCTCGCTGGCGCCGAATCTGGAGGGGCGCCCCATCTCGCAGCGCTCTCAGGCCGGCGGCGGTTCACTCTTGGGCGGAAATGTAAAAATCATCGTCAATGAATTCAACAATTCCCTGATCATCCAGTCCACTGAAGCCGACTATCAGTACATCGAGCGCACCATCAAGCAACTGGACGTGCTGCCCCGGCAGGTCCTGATTGAAGCCAAGGTTTACTCCGTCGAGTTGCGCGATGAGCTCTCCTTCGGGATTGCCGCCTTCCTGGAGCAGCGGCAGCAGGCGCTTGCTACGACCGCGTCGGTGGGTGACAAAAAGACTCCTTCGGGCGCGCTCAACGCGGCAACTCGATTTATCATCGGCGAATCGCGGGAAATCGAGGCGACTTTGAACGCGCTGCGCACCAAGACCAACGTCCGGATTCTGGAAGCGCCCCGCCTGCTGGCGCTCGACGGGCAGCAGGCCAACATCAATATCGGCGCGGATGTTCCGGTCACGACCTCTTCGTTCGGAGATCCGGCGATCAGCGGCAATCCAGCCGCGTTTCTGAATCAGATCCAATTTCGGCCCACCGGTACCACCTTGGTGCTCAATCCGCGTATCAGCGCTTCCGGAATGGTAACCATGGATCTCTCAATTGAAGTCAGCTCCGCCGTCGGATCGACTCTGACACCAACCATTAATCGCAATTACGTAGAGACCTCGCTGGTCGTTCGGGATGGCCATACCATTGCCATCGGAGGCATCATCAGCGACAGCGACACGCTGGACCGAAGCCGGGTTCCCTTGCTCGGTGACTTGCCGATTCTGGGGGCGCTGTTCGGAACGACAGAAAAGAAGCATCGCCGCAGCGAATTGATTATTCTCATTACCCCTCATGTGGTCGGCTCGGTGCCGCAGTCGGACTCGGTAAGCAGCGAGTTCCGTCGCGCCCTTAAGCGGGCCTATGATTTCGTCAATGATAAGGAACAGAGCCAGGACAAGCGAATCGAGGAACGCACCCGCAAGGAGATCATCGACGAGCAAAAACGCCAGGAGAAACTTTTGAAGAAAAAACTGAAGTAGGGCTCGCAACCGGGGCGGACCCTTGGTGCGCCTTTGTATCCTTCGTGTCCTTTGTCGCCTGAAAAAAGCTTCACCACCAAGGGACCTAGCGCGGTAAAGCAGCAAACCAATAAAAGCCGATAACGACCACGTTCACGTTCACGAACACGTCCACGCCTACGCGGACGAAAAATACACAATCGCTCACGATTCGATTGGTCGTAGTCGTGGACGTTGACGTGCTCGTGAACGTGAACGTGGTCGGCTGTTCAGCGCCAAATTTTGCCGAGAGCACAAGATTTCACCAAATAGTAGTTGTTTCTGTGTAATCCGCCTCCTATTTAATTGCTACAAATTTCTCTGCTACACGCTCTAAATTTCCCCTATCTGATCGATTTGGGCTTTCTGCAGCTTCCCGCTGAAATCCACATAAATAGATTTCCATTCGGAGAATACGTCCAGCGCCGCGTGACCCGCTTCTCTATGCCCATTACCCGTGGCCTTCGTTCCACCGAATGGAAGATGTACTTCAGCGCCGATGGTCGAAGCGTTCACGTAGAAAATGCCAGTGAACATATCTCTCATGGCGATGAAAGCCTTAGTCACATCCTGCGTGTAAATAGAGGCAGAAAGGCCATACTCGACCGAATTTCCTATCTCGATAGCTTCCTCCAGGCTGTTGATGGGCAAGACCGTCACGACAGGTCCAAAAATCTCTTCGCGGGCAATGCGCATTTTCGGGTCGGCGTCCCCGAAGATGGTGGCCTCATGAAAGAAGCCCTTCTTGAAACGTCCCTTTTGCAGCACACTGCCGCCGCAAATTAATCGTGCGCCCTCGTCTCTTCCTACTCGAACGTAGTCTTGCACGGTCTTCAGTTGGGCAGCGTTGATAAGCGGACCCATCTCCACCTCTTCATCCAGGCCGTCGCCGACGCGAAGCTTTCTGGCGCGATCCGCAAATTTCCTGGTGAATTCCTTGTACACTATCTTGTGGACGGCGAGCCTGCTGGCCGCCGTGCAGCGCTGACCGGTGGTGCCAAATCCTCCCCAGAGGGCGCCTTCCACCGCCAAATCAATATCGGCATCTTCCATAATCAGAATGATGTTCTTGCCGCCCATCTCCAGGTGATGGGGTTTGTTATGAGGGGCGCACGCCTCGGCCACCGAGCGTCCAACCTCAGTGGATCCGGTAAAAGAAATCATCGCTGTGGCGGGATGACACACTAATGGAGCTCCTGCTGAAGGGCCAAGCCCGGTAACCAGGTTTACCACACCCTTGGGCATACCGGCGTCGGCAAGAGCCTGGCAAAAATTCACAGCGGACAGCGGAGTGTCCTCAGCAGGTTTGATCACGACTGTGTTGCCGCATACCAGGGCGGGAATCATTTTCCAGGAAGGGATTGCCATCGGGAAATTCCACGGAGTGATCAACCCGCAGACACCCAGAGGCATGCGCACCGACATGGCGAATTTGTTGGGCAGTTCGGAAGGCACAGTATGGCCCTGCATGCGCCGCCCCTCGCCAGCGATGAAATAACTCATATCGATGGCTTCCTGAACGTCGCCCCGAGTTTCGTTCAGTATTTTCCCCATCTCGCGAGTCATATCGTGGGCGAACTCTTCCTTCCTTTTGACGAGAATTTCCGCCGCCCGGAACAGAATCTCAGCGCGCTTGGGGGCGGGGTAGAGCCGCCACTTTCTGTAAGCTTGAGCAGCCGCCTCGACGGCGTCGTTGATGTCTTCGGCTGAGGAATCCGGAAACAGGCCCAGAAGATCGTCCTGGTCAGCCGGGTTGCGGTTTTCGAAGGTTTGACCGGAACGACAGGCAATCCATTCCCCATCGATGAAGTTTTTAAATGCACGTACTCTGGTCATCGATTCTCAGTCAGAAACAAGAAACTACTTGGAAACGACCAGTCTAAGGGGTCATCGAGGAAGAGGCAAGGAGGCTGTCTCAAGACAATGAACCACGGGGGACACTGGGAACACGGGGACCACAACGGCTTTCGAAATTAGCACTAAATCTTATTGCTAAAGGAATCATTAAACTCCCCGTGTTCCCAGTGTCCCCCGTGGTTCATTGTCTTGAGACACTCTCCAAGTTATCCGAGGATCTTGCGCCACAGACCTCTGTCACGCCGTTTCACAGGATCAGAGACCCGCCATGGCATTTCTTTTGCACGGGACGCCGCTCGGCCTGGAACGTGAGGAAGAATCGGTACCGCGAGCGTGAGCGAGCGCGGGAGAATCTAAAAAAGGGCGGGGGATCCCGCCCTTTTAATCCGCTCCTGGTGTGAAAGTCTTTTAAGGCTTCACAAAAGAAGTGTAGAAAACTCCCGGAGCGCCATCTCTCTGCCCCGGCGGAGGAGGAGTAACCACTTTCAATACTACCGGTTCACCCGATCTCAAACCACTCAGTAGGTTTTTCAATTGAAGAGCCGACTTAATCGGTTTGCCATTGGCTTTCACGATCGCAAAGTTGGCTGCAAGACCGGCATCATCAGCTAGACTTCCAGGCCTTACGTCCTCAATTAGCGCCCCGCCGCCATCTTCAATATTAAGCTGCTGCGCCTGAGAGGGAGTCAGGTCGCGTATCTGCAGCCCAATCTCCTTGTCGCGCGGCAGTTCCTGACGCTCATCGGTCGAAATGGACTCTTCCTGATCTGACCGTCTCAGAACGCGCTCTTCCAATTTTACGTTGAAGGTTTTTGTCTGACCGAAGCGGATTACCTTAACCTGAACGGTCTTGCCGGGAGGCGTGTTGGCGACAGCAGACCTGAGGTCGAAGGAATTCTTGATCGGTTTTCCATCAAACTCGACAATCACGTCTTCTTCCTTGATTCCAGCCTTGGAAGCCGGGCCAGCCGTCTTGGATGGCTTTCCCTGCTCATCTACCAGTTGAGTGATCAGAACTCCGTATCCGCCATCAGGGCGGGCGGAAAGTCCAAAGAACTTTGCCATTTCCGGAGTGAAGGGCGCCACGTTCATAGTGACTCCCAGCCAGCCGCGCTCCATCTTTCCTCTGGTAACAAGCTGGTTGTAACTGTTTACAAAGACAGTGCTGGGGATGGCAAAACCAACGCCCAGGTTGCCGCCGCTGCCGCTGGTGATGAAAGAGTTGATGCCGACAACTTCGCCGCGCATGTTAACCAGCGGCCCTCCGCTGTTACCGGGATTAATTGCCGCGTCCGTCTGGAGATAGTCGCCAAAGGGATTCACCCCTCCGCTCTCTATGGTTCGGTGAGTGGCGCTAATGATCCCCGCCGTGACTGTTTGATCAAGGGCGAAGGGACTTCCGATGGCAAGCACCCAATCTCCGACCTTCAACTTGTCGGCGTCTCCCACCTTGGCAAAGGGGAGTGTTTTTTTGGCATCAATCTTCAGTATTGCCAAGTCCGCATCCGGATCGTCCCCGATCACACGGGCGCTGAATTCTTCACTATCCTTCAGCTTCACTGTGATCTTATCGACTTTGGCAATGACATGATGGTTGGTGAGAATGTAGCCGCTACTGTCTACAATCACGCCCGAACCGAGGCCGTGTTGGACCCGGTCCATGTCGGGGATGGCACCGAAGAAACGGTCAAATAGATCGTCGCCAAAGAAGTCAGGGGCTTCACCCCTGGGACTTCGCCTGCGCTGCGTCGAGCCTTTGATCACCTGTTTGGTGCTGATATTGACAACAGCCGGGCCGACGGTTTGCGCCACCCGGGAAAAACCTTCTTGCAAAGAAACGGGGTTGTCCAGCGCCAGAGGCTGGCCTTCTCCCGAAATCTTCAATTGCTGGACGTCGCGCAACGTCTTTGCGCTGGCGCCGTGCTGGATAATAGTTCCGATAGCGATACCGATTGCCAGGGTAAGCAGGAGCATCAAAAAGGCCAAGCCCCGGCGCTCCCGAATGATATCGCCCCAAGTCTTCGTATTCATCGATTCCTCCAAAAGCTTAGATTTTCCATTTATAATTTATACGCGTGGGGCCGCGAAAACGTTGTCTAAAAAAAGTGCGGCCACCAGTATGGAACAAAACAATTTTATCATAGATCGATTGCCTGGCCGGCGAAGCGTCCATGCTGGAAGCGCCATTGATATCCAACTTCGGCCAGAATGACGGCGACCAGGATCAGCGCTCCTCCGATGGCCTCGCGACCGGTGAGACGTTCTCCCGTCCAGAAGTAGGAGGTGGCAGATGCAAAAAGCGGCTCGGTTGTCAGCAGCAGGCCGGCGCGTGTGGGCGACGTGTGGCGCTGAGCCCAGAGCTGCAGCCCGAAGCAGAGAGCGGTGGCCAGTATGCCACCGTAAAGTATTGCCGGCACGGCGGTTCTAGGTACTGGCCCGATTTGACTCGAGCCGAGCGCCGTCAGCCAAAAACCAATTCCGGCCAAGACAATCTGAAAAGTGGCGAGCGCGGCCAACGGATAAAACGGAGAAAAACGGCCCGTGAAGATGATATGAAACGACCAGGCCGCGGCGCATATTGCGGTCAAAGTATCTCCATGGTTGAGATTAAAATTGTTTGAGGGAACACTCAAAAGGTAAAGACCGGCGAACGCGACCAGAACTCCTAGAAGCGCGGAAAGATCGGACTTCTTCCTGAAGAAGAGAAAAAGAAAGATGGGGACTGCGATGGCTGCGGAAGAAGTAATGAAGGCTGACTTAGAAGGCGTGGTGTACTTCAGTCCCGCCGTCTGGAATGCAAACCCAACATAAAGAAACATTGCCAGAATCGATCCAGGAAGAATAGATGGCTTCCAGGCTCTCCATTGCCTGAATGTAAAAGGAATCAGAATCACAGTAGCAACGCCGAAGCGGAGCGCATTGAAATAGAACATCGGCACTTCGCGCAGAGCATTTTTGACGACTACAAAGGAAAAGCCCCAGATGAATGTGATAAGCAGAAAACATCCGTCAGCCAACCAGTGTTGCCGCCTACGCCGGAGCGCGGAAGCTGCATTAGTTGTCTCATTCGAGAAATCAGGGTAATCGGTGGATTCTTTCATAAAACAAACCGCGAATTTTAGCATCGTTGTGGCCACGCGCCGACAAATACCTGGAACACGGCAATTTATGGAAGAACTGCTGGCGCGACTCTGGATTGGAGGAACCGTCTGCCATGCTGCATGCCGGTTGGTGGTTCCCGAAGGCTTGTGTCTTTCCGCACAGGACTGGGATGACTCTCCATTTTCGCTCGTCTCCAACCCTGATAGGCGCAGCGCTCCTGGCGGGCAGCCCGGCGCGTCGGACGGCCCGGTCCAGTTTCATCGTTGTCTGCAGTCTTGCGTCATATGCTGGCCCAATCTGCGTGTTGCACTCGATCTGCTGAGCCGGTTAGCCGGCTGGCTGCCTGATGCGGACTGCCGCGCCTGGGAGTTTCAGGAACTGTGGCGCGCGGCGTTTCCAAATCGCAGCAAAGCAGCGCGGCGAGTAACTCTGGCCGAAGTTGCCGCGCGCCTGGGTAGCACCTTCCGGGAACCAGCCAATACGGACCAAATCGCTGCCCTCCTGGGTGATGCGGTACAGTTTTTGGACGACAACTGCGGTTTGAAGCGAGTGCAAACGCTGGTTGACGGCCGCAGTGAGATTGATTTCAGTCGCTTCGGGTTCTCGGCCGAATGGCTGGCGGCAATTCCCGAGACCCCGGGAATTTACTGGATGAGCGACCAGAGGGGAAGGGTCTTCTACGTAGGAAAAAGTAAGAACCTGAACAGGCGCATTCGCAGCTATTTCGTTTCTTGTGAATTGTGGGATGAAAAATTGCAGCGCATCCATCAGCGGCTCTACTCATTGGATTTTCAGTCTCTGGGCAGCGAATTGGAGGCATTTCTGGAAGAAGCCCGCGCCATCGAAAGGTGGCGACCTGAAGTCAACTTCCAGCTCGAAGTGCGGGAGCGCCAAGCCGAGTATTACCGCGCGTCCGACTTAATTCTGGTGCTTCCATCAGAGAAGAAGAACGCAGTGCGACTGTTTTTCATGCGAGGCGGCAAATTTGGCGGCGATTTTCGGTACAGCGGTCGAAGCGACCAACGAAAGAAACTTATTGCTGACATCGGGAGAGTGTATTTCTCGGACCTAACTTTGGAGGAGCGGTGGGAAACGCATGTCCTGCAATCTTTTATTCGCCAAAACCTGGACGGCACGAATCATATAGATGTGCGTCAGGCGGCCAACGCGGAGCAGTGCGTTGAATGGATAGACCGATTTCGAAAGTGCGAGAGTGGCGATCGGGTAGTTTTCTATCGGTGACGTTCGCAAACCGCAGCTAAGGATGTAAGAGGCCGCCGGTAAAACCCGAAGGGTTTAGAGAGTATAGCCGGCGGCAGAGCCCGCGGTTTTTGCGGGGCGTCGCCGCCGGTTAACCGTTTCCATAAACTATCTGACGCTGAAGGCGTCGCAGAGCCTGAGCGCCACAGATATAGCGGGTCGAAGAACTAAATGGGCTTGGTTTCAAATTTGCGAAAAATTCTTAGGCGCTTTCAGGGCGGATCGTCTTGGATGGATGGCCAACCGGCGGCGTCGCCCGCAAAAGGCGCGGGCTTTGCCGCCGGCTTTACTCTGTAAACCCTTCGGGTTTTGGAGGACCTGTGCGGGGGCGATACGCCGGGAAAATGTGGTAAAAAAACCAGATTTGCCGGCCCGCTAACACGTCAACGTCCACGACTACGACCAGTCGAATCGTGAGCGATTGTGTATTTTCGTCCGCGTAGGCGTGGACCTGCTCGTGAACGTGGTCGTGATCGGCTTTTATCCGGCCAATGCCGAATGACTGACGACGATTGCCAGGGGAAAGACTTGCGCAGAAAACCGAAATTCAACGGTCCAGCCTCATTCTTTCTTGCCAGCTTCGCACTTTGGTCCATTGCCAACGCGCAGCAGACTCATCGTCTTTTCACGACAGTAAAGTTGGAATCAGTTCCGATTGCCAGCTGGGTGACGCCCGATAACCGGAAGTTGGTTATTACTACAGGAGATGATCAAGTACTATTTTACGACTTGAGGTTGGGCAGGGTGACAAGCCGTCTTCGGCTGGATGGTTCACTGCTGTTTATTCACGTGTTGCCGGGAGACAAGCTTGCTCTGATCGGACACTGGAGCGGCCGCAAAATCTCCTTGATCGATCTTTATGGAAACCGCTTTACCCGCAGCATCCCACTGGGCGGGGGACCGACCTTTTTCGGACAATACCAGCGTGAGGTCTTGGTGCTTCTGGCCCGTCATCAGAAGCTCGCCTTTCTCAGCCCCTTTACATACCGTCCCATCAAGGAAGTAGAGTTTAACTCTCCAATCGCGGGCTTGGCCGTAGCGACGCAGAGAGGTCAAGCTTACGTTGCGGTGGGTATGCAACAGATAGCCGTCGTTGATATGACGCTAAAAAAGGTGATCCGTACGTTCAATGTTGTTACGGCAAGGGACACACCGCTGGTTGTCGATCCTCAGGAGCGCTGGTTGTTCGCGCTTGGACCTCGCAACAGTGTAGTGCGGATTTCCCTGGACGAAGAGAAAGAAACCAAACACATCTCGACCGGAAGTGGCCCGACTGCAATGGAGATTAGCGGCGACGGCAAGTATCTGTACGTGACAAACGGTCTGGAAGGCAAAGTTGCAATCTTCGACCTGGAGTCATTTACCGAGCTGGAGCAAGTTGCAGTCGGCGTCAAACCAGCTGCAGTGCATGTGAGCCGCGACAACGCCTACGTTTTTGTCTGTAACCGCGGGTCCAGAACCATTTCCATACTGGAACGCCTGCAGACCGATTCTGCGTCGTCGGTCATCAGTCATCGTTAATCGGTCATTGGTCATCGGCCATCAGCCATCAGTCATCGGTTATCAGTCATCGGTCATCGGTCATCAGTCATCGGTCTCCTATCGATCGGACGTAGCCGTTGATCAAGCGGAGAAACATACGCAATTCCTGGTCTAATTTGCCAAGTCTCCGCTTTACATAACTCCTCCAGCTGAAAATTTGCGAAGCAATTTTTGAAAATAAATCAGATCCCTGGTCCAGTTGCTCACGGAAGCTAATGACCGATGAGAGGACTACCAATGACTGACTACCGATGACCGATGACCGATGACTGATGGCTGATAGCTGGCTTATTACCGTATGTACCGAACTATAAGCACCACCAGGGCGAGAGAAGAAAGAACAGCCAGAGAAATGCCGACGGTCCTGTTTCTTCCTCCAGTTGCAGCGGTATCCGGAACTCCGCGCGTACGCGACACGGCCAGCCGGGCGTGCACCAGATTGCAAAAAATCAGCAAGAAACCAAAGGCCAGAAATTCCACAGTATGGATGAATTCGGGATGGTAGATAGACACGAGCATCGCCACCAGCACATCGATGCAAAATGCTCCAATCCCCAGCATCGCCGCAGTGGAAGAGCTGGCCCAACGTGTCCTCTCCCGGTCCTTCTCATCCCCGATCATCACGCTGTGCGTTAGTCCAAATCCGATATAAATCATTAATCCAATCCGCAGCCATCCGTAGAAACGCATCCATGTCAAAATCGGCAGGCTGAGCATGAGGACCACACACATCAGAATTCCAAGCAGCGGTATCAATGGAACCATTGGAGTCCTGAAAGGTCGCACCCGGCCAGGATCCGTCTTGCGCAGCGCGATGACGCCGGCGCACACCAGGATGAACGCAAACAGTGTGCCGATATTGGTCAATTCGGCTGCCGAACCGATGTCGATGAACAGAGCCGGAACAGCGACAAAAACTCCGGTCCAGAAGGTGGTGACATGAGGAGTGCGGAATCGTTGATGGACTTTGGAAAAATAACGCGGCAACAGACCGTCGCGGGCCATGGCCATGAAGATGCGTGGCTGCCCCAGCTGGAATACCAGCAATACCGAGGTCAGCCCGGCCAGCGCGCCGGCGCTCACGAAGGCCTGAGCCCACCGAGCGCCGCCCGCCTCGCGGAGAGCCTTCGCTACTGGCGCCGGATCGTCCAATTGTGGCCAGTGCAGCATCCCGGTGACGACCAGAGAAACGCCAATGTAGAGCACAGTGGTAATGGCCAGCGAAGCAATCATCCCGATCGGCATGTCCCGTTGGGGATTGCGTGCCTCCTCGGCCGTGGTGGAGACAGCATCAAAGCCAATGAAAGCAAAGAAAACTATGGCGGCGCCTCCCATCACTCCCAGAAAACCGTTAGGTGCAAACGGTATCCAGTTTCGCGGGGAAATATAAGAGGCGCCATACGCGATAAAGAAAATCACAATGCAGACTTTTACCGCCACTGCGACGGTGTTGGCGGTGGCGCTCTCCTTGATCCCGTAGATGAGAAGCGCAGTCAGCAGAGCCACGATGATGAAGGCAGGAATGTTGAAGGCCAGATGATGCCCAAAGACAACCGGGAGTGTACTAGATGAGAACATCTGCAGGCTTGACCCGCCCTCGGCCAGCTTGCCTTCGGCCGTCTTGAAATCGGCCACCAGCCAAAGCGGAAATTTGGCCCCCAGCGTATTGTAGGCAAGCTCAACAAAAAATCCGGACCAGCTTGTGGCCACCGCGATGTTCCCCACAGCATACTCGAGAACCAAATCCCAGCCGATGATCCATGCAATCATTTCTCCCAGCGTCGCATAGGCGTACGTGTAGGCGCTGCCCGAGACGGGGATCATCGCCGCCAGCTCGGCATAGCAGAGCGCTGCCAGGGCACAGGCCAGCGCGGCGACTAGAAAGGAAATCGTAATGGCCGGTCCAGCGCCCAGCCTGCCCAATTCGAGCGATCCGCCCGTGAACCGTTGCAGAATAAAGTTAAGCACCGGTGTATCAACGAAGGCCGGCGGAGCGCCGACGGTTGTCTTTCCCGCTGCCGCCGTTCCAGTAAGTGCGAAGATTCCTGCGCCCACGGTAGCTCCCACACCCAAAGCAGTCAGATCGAAGGCCGAAAGGGATCGCTTCATCCTTCTTTCCGGCATTTCGGAATCGCTGATCAACTGGTCGGGGTTCTTTCTCTTAAACAGGATGTTCTTCATGGAGGGTCCTTTTAAAAGGTCGCAAGTCGCAGGTCCTGTCGAAAGTCGAAGGTTGAAAGTCGAAGATCGAAAGTCGCAGGTCGCAAGTCAGCCGGTCTTCAGGTTTGCCATTCAAAAGGTGAGCGAGTCGATAGCATTCGACTTTCGACGTCCGACTTTCGACCTCGACTTTCGACCTCGACTTTCGACTTTCGACTTTCGACCTTCAGTTTCAGTTCGATCACACTTTCTTCAACTTCGCATAACGCTCCATTAGTTTTTTCGTTCCCCAACCGGCAAAGCTCACGGTGATCTTGAAATCATCGCCCGCTTGTTCCCGATCGACCACTACCCCGACACCGTACTTTTCATGCCGCACTTGGGTGCCCGGTTTCATTGTGGACCCGCGTGCCGGCCGCTGCGGCTCAGGGCCGGCGGGGACGGCCGCCTGGCGCTGCTGGAGGAACTTTCGTACGGCGTCCGGCGTATTGTGCGTGGGACCGCCATAACTTCGAGCCGAACGCGACATGACCTCGCGAGGCCGGGTAACCCCCGACTTGGGAAAGATGCCCCGTGAAGCAAATCGTTCAGACGGAATACTGTCGCTCAAGCCAAGGGTCGGACTCCTCAATTCCAGCAACTGGGGCGGTATTTCGGAAATGAACCGTGAGGCTTGTACCATGCCTGGAATATCTCCACCATAAAAGCGCCGCAAGCGAGAGTAAGTTACGTACAGCTTCCGTTTTGCCCGCGTCATTGCCACGTAACAAAGCCGGCGTTCCTCTTCCAGGTCCTCGGTGGTTTCGTTAGACCGGATGTGGGGAAACAGGCCTTCCTCGCACCCGGCGACAAAAACGATGGGGAATTCCAGGCCTTTGGCGTTGTGCATAGTGAGCAAGACGATTCGGGCTTGGCTGTCCAGGTCGTCGGTATCTGAAACCAGCGCCGCGTGGTCCAGAAATTCCTGCACTGTTTGCCCGCCGCGCTGCGCCTCCCGAGCAGCATTGATCAATTCCATGATATTTAGGATCCGGTTCTGCGCTTCATCCGTATTTTCACTCCGCAGCGCTTCGATGTAGCCGCTCTGGGCGGCGATCATCTCCAGTAAATCTCCCAGAGAGGCGGATGCCATTTTTGACTGCAGAAGTTGAATTAAGTTGCTGAAACGGTTTAGTGCTGCGAGGGTACGAGCGCTGAATAGATCTTCCTGTAGAGCTTTTTGTAGAGCTTCCCATATGGAAATACGGTTCTGGAAGGCGAGCTGACCCAGCCGATCCATTGTCGCCTTCCCGAGACCTCGGGCGGGAGCATTGATAATGCGCGTGAGCATAATCGCGTCGTTCGGGTTCAGCAGTACTTTCAAATAGGCGATCAGGTCTTTGATCTCAGCCCTGGCGTAAAAACCCACGCTTCCCACAATGTTGTATCTCAAACCCCGCCGGCGCAGCGCCTCTTCAAACTGGCGGGACTGGAAGTTAGTGCGGTATAAAACGGCCACTCGCGTCTCTCGATCGGAATCGAGGTGGTACTCGATTTCCCGCGTTACGAATTCTGCTTCCTCCTGTGCGTCGTCCGCCTCAAACAGCTCGATTTTTTCCCCGGGGGGATTCTCGGTCCAAAGGACCTTGCCCTTACGCTGGACGTTTTGGCTGACGACAGCGCCGGCGGCGTCCAAAATCGTCTGGGTAGAACGGTAGTTTTGTTCCAGCTTGATCACCCGTGTTCCAGGAAAGTCTTTCTCAAAGCTCAGGATGTTACGAATATCCGCGCCCCGGAAGCGGTAAATCGACTGGTCTTCGTCGCCTACCACACAGATGTTGTCATGGTAGGTGGTCATCAGCTTGATCAGGTCGTACTGAGGGTGGTTGGTATCCTGATATTCGTCG
This sequence comes from Acidobacteriota bacterium, assembly GCA_036505615.1. Taxonomy (GTDB): domain Bacteria; phylum Acidobacteriota; class UBA6911; order JACQSX01; family JACQSX01; genus DASXTB01. Next base: position 19,349 of record DASXTB010000409.1, on the reverse strand, counting down.
ACCATCATGAAGCGGTACCAGCGATTGTAGTGCTCGAGCAGATCGGGATGCTCCCGCAAGAGGCGCGACGTAAGCAGAATCAAGTCGTCAAAATCGACCGCATTGGATTCTTTAAGTGATTCCTGGTAGGCAGCATAGGCGTTGCCAACCATCTCCATCTCGCCGTTCGAAGCTTTTTCAAGATATTGCTTGGGGCCGATGGAATGATTCTTCGCATAACTGATCATGGAATGGACCTTACGGTGCGAGAGCAAAGTTTCATCGACCCGTTGTCCTTTCAGGATTGATTTGACAGCAGCTTTGGAGTCGTCTGCGTCATAAATCGTAAAGTCGCGCCTGTATCCGAGGCGATCGATGTACCGCCGCAGAATCCTTACGGCGAACGAGTGAAAGGTGGAGACCAGGGGATTACCGCTCCGTTCGCTGAGCAACTGCCTCACCCGCGCCTTCATCTCGGATGCAGCCTTGTTGGTGAAGGTGACGGCAAGGATGTTTTCGGGCTGTGAGCAACCCTGTTCAATCAGGTAAGCGATCCGGAAGGTAATGGTGCGGGTTTTGCCGCTGCCGGCGCCAGCCAGGATCAAAAGGGGTCCTTGTACGTGCTCGACGGCCTCGCGCTGACGTTGATTCAGGTTTTCGAGAAGAGATGTCTTTGCCATTAATTACACAACTGGGGAATCCGTTAATTTGCGACTCAAAATTTTCAAGATTCGATCTTGGCGTCTCTGGATCTTTTTTTCAACTTTAAAACCTCAGTACCCAGTGTCCAGTTGCCAGTTGCCAGTTACCAGTTCCCAGTGGCCCATCTTAGTGCCGGATTGGCCACTGATGTCCAGTACCCAGCGTTCCAGAGCCCAGCGCCGGGCTGCCAGTGGCTAGTTGGCAGTTCCTAGTCGTTGATCTTATTGCCGGATCGTCCACCAGTAACCAGAGGATGAAACCAGGAACTGGCAACTGGCCACTGGCCACTGGTAACGGGACGCTGGGCTCTAGAACACTGGGCACTGGACATCAGTTGCCGATCCGGCACTAAGATAGACCACTGGGAACTGGTAACTGGCAACTGGCAACTACGAACTGGGTACTGCGCTATAATCGACGCTGTGACCCAAAATCTTGAGAGTGTCTCCATTCAGAAGATCCTGCCCGACGAACTTTTTCGAGTCTCCTTCCATCCGGATCCGCACCCAATCCAAGGGGTGAAAGAATTTGGGATTGTGCAGCCGTTGTTTCTGCATGCTGAGGGAGAAGAATACCGGATCGTCTGCGGTTTTCGGCGCCTTCAGACCGCCCGGACAGCCGGTGCGACGGCGGTACCCGCTATGGTGTGCCGGGGATACGACCGCAAGCAGACGGTGTTGTTAGGGTTTCTGGAGCGTCTCAGCCACGGGCCGCTGAATGACGTGGAGCGTGCCCGCGGCATTGAGAAATTTACCCTCAACGGCTGGTCAAGAGAGGAGTTGGCGCAGAGCCTGTTTCCACTGCTTGGCATCAAGTTCAATCAATTGGTCGTGCAGCAGTTGAGCGCACTTCTAACACTGCCCGAAGAAATACAGTTGCGCGTGGCTCGCGGACAAATCTACCTGTACACAGCCCATCGCCTCTGCGCCTGGACACCGCACGAGAATCAGATTGGAGAGTGGTTCATTTCGCTGAAGCTGGGAGCCAACAAGCAACGGGAGCTGCTCGATCTAATGGAAGAAGTGACGCGCATCTGCAGCATAGAGAAATTGGAACTGATCAAAGAGTTGGAAAGAGTTCGCTCGCGGGAAAATCCCTTGCACGTTTATGATGCCTGGCAGGACTGGCTAAACGCCCGCCGTTTCCCGCGACTGACCGAAGTGCAGCGGCAGTTTGAAGACAACAAGGCGCGCTTTCGCCTTCCCGGTCAGATCCAGCTGACGGCTCCTGCTTATTTTGAGGAGAATCGATATAAGATCAGTTTCCCGTTTCAGAGTCGAGAGGAACTGGAGCGTTATTCGCGCAAACTGCTTGAGATTGCGGCAATGCCGGAATTAGAGGCGATTTTGAAATTGATATAAGTTTGAAGTTCCGAATTTGTCGCCGTCTTGCAACGAAATCGAAATGCTCCGACGGACCGGTTCACGAACCGCCCCTACAGACTGGCGTGGCCATTGTTTTGGGCAACAGGCCCGTATACCTGAAATTTGAAACCTCAGACTGAAACTGAAGTGTATGAAACAATACAAGCCCGAAAAAATCTACGTTGATCCGGCTGTCGTCGAAGAGCCGATTACACGCTACACGCTGCAGCAGGCCGCTGGTGTGCCGGTGGTCTACTTTCGCTCTCGGGAAGAGCTGGAAGCACTTTATGCCAGCGATACCACGCTCACCAGCGGTAAAAAACAGCTGGTGTTGACGCGCCAACAGGGAAAATTCCTTAAACTGTGCCCTGGCTGCACGGCCAGCCATGTCAGTTGCAATTACTTCACCGTCACCTATGCGACCAACTGCCACCTTGAGTGCACCTACTGCATTCTGCAGGCATATCTGAACAACCCTTTCATGCGAGTTTACGTGAACGTGCCTGAGCTGCTGGAGCAACTGGATGACGCTTTTTCGCAGAATCCTCAGGGAGTATATCGAGTCGGCACGGGTGAACTCTCCGACTCGCTGGGGTTGGACCATCTGACCGGGATTTCCAAGTGGATGGTTCCGTTTTTCGGCGGCCGCAAAAATGCCATTTTGGAGTTGAAGACCAAGACAAACAACATTGAAAACCTCCTGCAAATCGAGTCCAACCGCAACACTGTGGTTTCATGGTCGATCAACACACCTTTTGTCACCTCGCATGAGGAATGGAAGACGGCGACTCTGGAAGAAAAACTCGAAGCGGCGAGGCGCTGCGCCGATCACGGCTATCGCCTCGGATTCCATTTTGATCCGATGGTGCACTACCAGAACTGGCAGGCGGATTATCACGCGCTGGTCGACGCACTATTTGACCGATTCACCCCGCAAGAGATCGCCTGGCTCAGCATAGGCGGGCTCCGCTTCAACAAAGACCAGCGCGACATGATCCGCTGGCGCTTTCCGCGCAGTCAAATCCTCTACGGAGAAATCATCCGCGGAACCGATGGCAAGTTCCAGTACTTCAAACCGATTCGCGTCGAAATGTACGCGCGCATGATCGAGTGGATCCGCCGGCGCAGTCCCGGCAGCACCGTATATCTCTGCATGGAGAGCCAGGACGTTTACAGGAAAGTGTTTAGCTGGATGCCGTCGCTGCGGGGCGATCTCGGAAAATATATGGATGAACGCGTGCTGGTGACTATTACCTGATCGCTATTGCGGATTGTGGATTTCGGATTGCGGATTTAAGTCTGTCCGTTGTCAGTGGTTCGTAGTTGTTGAACAACGAGGTTTCTTAAGAAACAACGGACCACGGACCACTGACAACCCGCATTTCTCTAATTCCGCAATCCGAAATCCACAACCCGCAATTGTCACAGGGCCGAGCGAATAATTTTCTTGACTCTTTCCACGATCCGCGCCGGCCTTGCGCCGTCCTCGATTTGAAAATCAGACGGATGGATCTGCGGGTGAAACGTGACTCGCACTTTGTGAGGTATTGGAAAACGACGGGCCGGCGGCCAGACGCGATGGGCTCCAGTGACCGTTACTGGTACGATCGATACATTTCTCAATAAGGCGATGCGCGCAAAGCCCTGGAAAAATGGCATCATCTTTCCATCTCTTGTCCGCCCGCCTTCAGGAAAAATAATTACCAATTCCCCCGCCTTCAAGAACTTGAGTGTTGACTTGATCGCGGCCTTATCAGCGCTGCGGGTGGCTACTGGAAAAGCGCCATAGAATCGGAGGAAGGAGGCCAGAAGCGGCCATCGAAACAACTGCTTCATGGTCATGTAACGGACCGAGCGGGGCACCGCCGCTCCCACCAACAAAGGATCCAGGTAACTTTGATGGTTGGGCACGATCAGAGCCGCGCCCATCTCCGGAATGTTGTCCAGGCCGTGGTACTCAATCCGGAAAACAGCGCGAAAAAGAATTCGCAGGCCGGCTTTGCAGAACGAAACCAGCAGGTGATCTTTCACGCCGAAACCCCGAGGGACCGAAGAATGGCAGGGCCGACGTCAGTCAAGGCGAACTGTCTCTCGGATGCCATGGAGACTCCCCGGCGGGGCGTCTCTGCGCTAAAGAATTTTTCTGCGGGCCCCCATACCAGCGTCGGCACGGGGTTTAGAGTGTGTGATCGAGTGGAGAGATCTTCAAAATTTCCGTGGTCGCTAGTGATCAGCAGCGACTCTTGCTCGCCGTTCAGCCCGTCGATCACAGTTTTTAGGAAGGTCTCCAGTTTTCCCAGCAGAGCCAGCGCGTCGGGCATCGATTGGGTGTGGGCGACAACGTCGGTCATGAAAAACTCATAGAGGAGCAAATCGCACTGGTGAAAAATATTCAGCAGTTGAGTGGCTGCTGTCTCCGGCTCAATCGGTTCGAAGTCGTAACCACGCGACCGAATCAAGCTGCGCGTAAATTCATGCGACAGAGCATTCCCTTGGCGCAAATCGTCGAAAGTGCGAAGAGCAATTCCCGCCTGCTGGAAAGCGGACGTGGTGGCCGAGATCCTTTGCGCCGGCTCGGTAAAATATTCAGGGCGATAAGCATTGGCGAAGCTGACTGTCAAACCACGCTCTTTGGCTTTCCGAAAAATAGAGTCTTTTAATAGTTCTTTTAATCTTGGCGATGGGAATCCGTTTAAGTGCCTCCCCAAAATGACCGGAGCGTTCACTCCGGTAAACAGAGCCGTTTGTCCGGTGGCGCTCTGCGGGCGCCCTTCCACTCCAAGTGTGGCGTTTGTGGGAATCAGGCGTCCGTCGCGGTACGTTTGAGGTTGCTGGCCCTCGTAAAAGCCCAAAACCTGGCTGTTCCCGGCAAACAATGGGTTAATTTTGCGGTCGGGACGCCCAATTCCCACCCCGTCAATAAAGATGAATAACAGCGGTGAGCAGGAATACTCAGATGGCGTGAGACTTCTTGTAAGATTTTGCATCTTTTACATGGAGTTACAGGTAGATGAAGTTACAGGTTTCAAGTTCCAAGTTTCAAGTTCATTTGAGGTGGTTCGTACACCTTGACCGGGATTATGCATGAATTAAAAGAGCCAGCCACCGATTTACGCTGATTACACGGATAAGTTCGGGGTCAGGGGATGGGCGCGATGAATGACTCGCCCGTCAGACTGCAGTTGGGGCCATCCCCGGACCCCGATCTTATCCGTGTAAATCCGTGTAATCTGTGGCCGATTCATTCAGTTCTTGAATGATCCAGGTTAAAGGTTTCCGGCTTGAAACTTGAAAGCCGAACCCTGTAACGTGACGGTGAAAGGGGAACTTATGAAGAAGATCTGTGGATTACTTGCCGCGGTGACGCTGCTTTGCTCTTTCGCAACGGCAACGACCCTCCGAAGATTGGATTTTAATCAACTGCTGGATCATTCCGAACTGGTCGTCTACGGCAAGGTAGTAAGCACATATAGTTATATTATGCCCGAACGAGGCTGGGTGTTGACTGACACTAGGATCCAGGTGATGGACGCCGCCAAGGGACAGGCCGGCCCGTTTGTCACAGTGACGGAGCTGGGCGGAGTGGTGGGGGACAAAGGGATGATCGTCCCCGGAACAGCCCGGTTTCAAGTGGGCGAAGAAGCGGTGTTATTCCTGAAGAATCTTGCGGGCAAATGGCGTACCACCGGATTGATCCAGGGGAAATTTCCGGTGATTCAGGAACGTGGAGAAAGGTTCGCTATTCCAGCGGTTCCCATGGCCGCCGCTGCCGACAAGATTCCTTTGGCAGAACTTCTGCAGCGAATCCGGCAAGCGGATCGTGATTCTCGGAGGGTGGTGCGATGAAAAGATTGCTGCTTTCTGTTCTGCTGTGTTGCGTGCTGTCGCTGTCGCTCATGGGCTTTTCCCGGATCCGCACGAATTCGGGAGATCCACTCAAGCTTCCTTCCACTAATGTGCAGTTTGTGCTGAACGACAAGATCGCAACCGCCCCGAATATTCTCCCGGGGGGAGACCCGATCGCGGCTCTGAATGCGGCGCGTCAGGAATGGAACCAGCTCTCCACATCCGCCGTCGTCTTCCTGCCCTTTACCACCAGCAGTCAGACAAAAGCCCAGAGCGACGGAATAAATCTGATTACATTTTCCGACAACAGCGAATTCATCGGCGATAGCGACACGCTGGCCCAAACCGTGATTTCCTTTGGCTCGTCCAGCGGGATTGTCAACGATACCGACATCGCATTCAATCCAAATGTCACTTTTTTTGTAGTTCCAGGCACTCAAGGCTTCGATGTTCAGTCAGTCGCCACGCATGAGATGGGTCACTCCATCACCGCCGATCATACAGCCGTGCAGTCAGCCACCATGTTTCAGAGCTCCGGTGAAGTAGAATTCTTTCAACGCAGTCTGGATGCCGACGACGTCGCCTTTGTTGCCTCAACCTATCCCACGGCCAATCACCCGTTCGGTTCCATCTCGGGTAAGGTGCTGTCAGGATCGACTCCGGTGTTTGGCGCCCATGTCGTTGCTTACGACTCGACGAAGAATGTCTACATAAGCGGGGTGAGTTTACGCGACGGTTCTTACTTGATTGACAGCGTGCCGCCCGGGAATTATTCCATTTACGCCGAACCCTTTGACGGTCCTGTCACGTTAAGCTCACTTTTCAGCGGGAACATCAACGCATTTTTCGGCAGCGCCAGCACCAAATTTAAAACATCCGATGGCCCCGCTCAGACGGTGGCCGTAGGGCAGAACATTCAAAGTGCCAACATCTCCGTGCCCTCCGGGGATACCACGCTGAACGCCACAAAAGCGGGGCGCAATTTTAACGGCGCCAGCGGCTCTGCCAACAGCTTTCTAGTTGGCGCTGGCCCAATTCTACTGGCGCCAGGCGAGGGACAGGCACAGCCGATAACCTTTGTCGTCGTGGGCGACGGAATTACCAAGGGCGCGGCTGATTTGAAGCTGGATATTGAGGGTTCCGGTATAACGATCAAGACACGCGGCACGGGCAGCTTCCAAAGCGGAACGGCGTTCGTCTTTGCCGACATTGCGGTAGCGCCGGACGCTACTCCGGGTGCAAGACAGGTCAAGGTGACTGCGGGCGGGCAAACCTCTTATTACACTGCCGGCTTGATTGTCGCCGAGCAGAATATTACACAATCCTTGCAGCGTTTCGCCGCCGTCCGCCAGAGCAGCACCGACTTTACCGGCATCGGTATTACCAATCTTTCTAGTCAATCGACTGTAGTACGGGCTCTCTTTTTGGACTCCACTGGAAAACTGATCTCGATTCCAGGGATGGTGAATCCCGCCATGCTTTCCGTTCCGGCCGGCGGCCAGGTGGCCAAGCTTAGCCAGGAGATCTTTCAAGCGGTGCAGAACGAGAGTGGCTGGGTGGAACTGCAGGCAGACCAGCCGCAGGTTTACTCCTTCTTTCTGACGGGCGATTTCGCGCTCACTAAGCTGGACGGGAGCGATGTGCCGAGCTCGCCGCTCACGGACGGAGTTTTCACCGACATCCGTCAAAACGCCACTTACCAGACTGAAATCAACGTGGCCAATTTCAACACCACGCAGGCCACGCTGACATTTCAGTTTGTCGGGTTGTCAGTTACGGGGGCGCAAAAATTGTCGGCGACCAAAACAGTTGCTGCCCGAGGAAATTTAAGAATCACCGCGTCAGATTTATTCCCCGGGATATTCAGCGATCTTGGCTACATAACCTTCCACAGCACTCAGCCTGTGTTTGCCCTGGAGTTGCTCAGCTCGAATTCCTCGCTGGCAAGCCTGAATGCGCAAGATCTCAACGCGACTGCGACGACTTTGGTAACTCCGCATTTTGCCGTGGGGAATGCCGGATTGACATTCTTCTCGCGCCTGTACCTGGTCAATCCCGGAAATACGCCGATTTCCGTGGAGATCGACGCCCGGGATCTTTCAGGGAGGGATGTTGGAACTCCTCAAGTGCAGGTTGTCGGCGCCCAGACAATTCTGAAGCTCGAGGTTGCAGATACCTTCGGCCTGCTTCCGGCGGGGCCGCCCATTATCGGGTCGATCACAGTAAAGAGTCTTTCCGGCGGCTCGCTTTTTGGCAGCATTCTTTTTGGAGATGGCGCCGCCTTTGTTCCCAACTTTGCCTCCGAGCTGCCGCTGGAATCGGTCGCAACTTTGGGGAAGGACCTGTTGTTTGAACAGTTGGCCACGGCAAGCGGCTTCTTTACCGGACTGGCCATCTACAATCCGAATCCAGTTTCGGCGCAGCTCACAATAGAAGCTCATGCTCCCAGCGGCGTGCTTTTGGGAACCAAGCAGCAGACGCTGAGCGCCAATCAGAAGTTGAGTAATCTGATTACAGAACTGGTTCCCGCTGCGGCAAATCAGTCGGGCGGATATATTCGCGTGCGATCCGATCAGCCTGTGTCGGCGATTGTACTTTTCGGCACGGGAAGCGGCAGCGTGCTGTCGGCGGTACCGGCGTCGAAGGTAGTTCCTTAGGGAAGATACACCGGGCTGGAGAGGGAATGAGTGGGTGAGCGGGAGAGTGGGGGAGTGGAGAGCGCTGGAGTAGGGGAGCCGGTCACTGGAGAACCGTATAATAGAGAGTTTGAAGGATCACGGGATTACCGACTCGCCCACTCAGCCGCTCGCCCGCTCACCCACTCTCCCGCTCGTATCCATGTTCTATACTTCGTTCCATACTTCAGGAAATCAACTTAACCGTCCATCTCAGGACTTGCTCCAGATGCCCCAGCTCGAACGGCTTGATCAGATAATCGAACGCGCCCAACTCCAGGGCCCGCTTGCCTATTTCGTCATCGGTGACGGCTGTAACTATGATCACGCTGACGCGCGGATCGATGCTCTTCATTTCCTTGAGTACTTCCAGACCGTTCCTATCGGGCAGTCGGATATCGAGCAGGACTACTTCGGGGGCTTCTTGCCTGAACTTTTCGAGCGCCTCCTGCCCGGTGGATGCCGTCACAGCCGCGTAATGCCTCTTCTCTAGAAAGCTCTTGAGAAAGCGCACGATCGCAGGCTCGTCATCCACGACTAGGATTTTGGCCATAGGAAATGAGGGGAGCCAAGCCCCGCCGGGTTCCTGACCCCTTCATTTACGCTCCGGATCGGCAGCTACGTTCCGGTCGGGGCTCCTGCCGGCACGGCTCCGGCTGGCGGCGGCGGCGGTGGCGGCGGTTCGGGGCAGCAGTCATCCGCTCTAAGAGACGGGCTGTGAGGTGCCGGCGCTACGCTTGATTTAGCCCTCGATAGATTGTGAGGAGCAGCCCAAAGGGCCAACAGAATCAGACAGAATGCGGCTCGATAAAACATGTTGTGCCTCCTAACCATAAGGTTTTTATTCTAGATTGACGCCAAGATAGAGGACCAGGCACGGAAGGAGATAGCAATATTGGAATAACCAACACAGAATCGTCGTTTTTGTTGGTATATCCAATAATGCTTGACTTTCTTAAAATGACTTGCGCTTAAACCGATTTATCTTTAGTTTATTCGGATGACGCAGGCTTACGCGATTTGGGCTATCAATATTGTCCTGCTGTTTTTGATTCTCTTTCGAGGTTTCAGGAACGGGATATTGCATCTGTATCCAATCTTTTACGGATACATCAGTTTCTGCCTCACTACCTCGCTGGGAAATCTTCTTGTAGTCCTTTTTTTTGGCATCACGTCCCCTCAGTACTACTATTCCTTTCACCTTCCGAACACTTTGATCCCGTTGTTGCAACTCTGGATCCTCTGGGATTTGTACCGTCAAAGTGTTGGCTATGCCAATAGTTCTTGGAAGGACTTGCCGCGCTGGGCTAGTCTCGTCGCTGTGACTACAGCGCCAATTGCTTGGCAGGTATTTTCGATGAAAAGAGGGGATCCCTTCCTGAACTACCATGCGCTGACTCTTCCGCTGCAGGTTGTGGCGTGCCTGTTGGTGTACCGCAAAGTCTATTCAAATAACCAACTGGATCTGGGGCGCAATGCAAAGGGAATTCTGGTGGGGATTGCGGTCATGGTGGCTTTGCAGAGCATTAATTTTGGACGCTATGTATTCGCCGTTTCGCCATTTCAAATTTTTGGGTTTTTTGTCCCATTTATTTATCTCATGGCGCTGATTATCTTCGCTTACGCGCTTTGGGATTATGTTCCGACGCGTCGATTGAAGCCTTTTGCAGAGGACCAGTTTGCAAAGGTCAACGATCAGTTGGAGCAGGTGCTCAGATCGTTGCTCCTCCGATGATTTACTACTACATCGCAGCAATTTCGCTGGCGCTGATGCTTTATGTCTTCTACCTGCAGGTGTGTTCCTTGCGGTGGGACGAGCCAGAGCGAAAGAGTCTTGAGCAAGTAGAACTATCTCTGGCCCATATTTTGCGGCTTTTGGAAGCTCCGGACGTTCGACTTCTTATGCAGCACACTAAATCTCGACAGAATCTGTTTCTGGAGTTTTCCGATTTTCTGATGGGAGATGTGAAGACCCTGCTACGGCTGCGGGCGCTGAGAATGAGTTCGATCGCTTTTGTGGGCGTCTTCTTTGCCAGCTATTACCTGATGAGGCTCAAGGCGAAGTTCTTCTGCAGCCGAAATGATCTGCGTTTCCTCTCCGGTCTAGAGCTAGCCCTGTTTCGATCGCTGCAATAACTCTTTTGCGATTCCAGGCCGCGTCGCCTCTTTAATCAGCACTCCGCAGAAGAGGTTGGACCAGATAACCAAATATTGCTCTACCAGCTTTTTTACATAGGCCGGACAATCCTCGGTTTTCAGAAACAGGTGGAATGTTGTGTCGCCTTGCGTCTTTTCAAACCACAAACCTTCGGGGTATTTCCGGCCGTCTTCGAGATAGAGGACCAATCGATCCAGCAGGAAGTCGCTGAGGCGATGATGCAGAGGCAGCGAGCACTTGCCGTTGCGAACGGCAAACAGCGCTCCTCCTTCGGCGGCGCACAGGGAAACAATTTCACCCAGCCGGAACTCCTGTATCTTTTTCAGGTAAAGCGAAACATCGGTGGCCGGAAGCCCCGCCGTCTCGGTCGGCCACACTTCGCTGATATCGGCTCCCAGCACATCTAGAATACGAAACAAATTATCCAGGTTAATGTTGTAAAAACCTGACTCCATGCAAGCGTAGGAACTGTATGGCAACCCGGCTTGGGCCGCCAGTTGCGTCAGCGTGAGGCTTTTAGCCAGGCGAATCTTGCGGAGCTTTTTGCGAACATATTCGTTGATTGCATTTTGTTTAGTCATGATTTTTATTTAAAAATATGCTTAGTTAGCAGTTGCTAATTACCAATTTCGGGTCAGTTCTTAAATTCAGGTGAAAACTAGCGAAAAACGCGGGCAATGTAAAGAAATTTTAGAGCGCAGTGCGCAGTGCTCAGTTGCCAGTTGCTAGTGGCCAGGTCCCGGTCAACTCTTAGTGCCAGGCCAGCGACCTGCAACTGGTCTCGAGAAACGGAGACTAGGTCCGCTTGATGAACGTAAAGTTCACAAATTGGTCAAAATTTTGGCGGGAAGACAGAAATCGCTTAGCGAGCGAGTCCAAACCGCTGGTGTGAACAGGGCAATTCAGATTTGGGAAATCGACCGCCCCCGACCACACGGCATTGCGTGCAGCCACGGAGCCGCGGCCGGAAGGAGGCGGCGCGACAGCATAGCCGGGCTTCCCCAATCCGGTGCGTGCAAGCTGCCAAGATATTCACGGTTATGGGGTCGTGCGGATACCTTAGATTGCCGCGCCGCGCCCTTCCGGTCGCGGCTCTGTGGGTGCTTGCAGTGCCACTGACAACCACTGGGCACTAGGTACTACTTTACCTTGGCAACGACAATTGTGATGTCGTCGTGCTGCTCCCCTCCGGCAACCCACTGTTCGACATGTTGGGACAGGACCTGCCGTAATTTATCGGCGCTCAATGAACGCTCTAAGGAAATCAGCTCGATCAGCCGTTTCTCGCCGAATTCTTCACCAAGTGGATTTTGCGCTTCCGTTAGACCGTCGGTGTAAAAGACCAGCAGGCTGCCTCTGTCCAGAGCTGCATAGCCCTGCTCGTAGGTGGAGCTGTCAAACAATCCTACCACCGTGCCGCCCTTCTCAAGCCGAGTCACCGTGCCGTCACGGAACAGCAAAGGCGGATTGTGGCCCGCATTGCAGAAGGCCAGCGAGGATGAGTCCCCATCATACCGCCCGTAAAAAAGAGTGGCGTATTTTTCGGCGGAAGTATTCTCGTAAATGTGGTGATTGATCAGCTTCACTATTGCCGCCACATCTTCCTGGCCATCCTGGCGACCCGACGCGAGACCTTTCAGCCTTGAGATGGAAGCCTGACTGCGGATGGTCGACTGGAGGTTGGCCATCAGCAGCGCTGCCGAAATCCCTTTTCCGCTGATATCGCTGACGATGATGTCAATGATAGTCGCTGAATGTGCCAGGAAGTCGTAATAATCCCCGCTGACGGTGCGGGCAGGAATGCAGGTGCAGCTCAGCTCCAGGCCCGGGGTTTTGGGAATGTAACGGGGAAATAACTGCGCTTGAACTTCGCGCGCGATTTCGATCTCTTTTTCCAGGCGCTCTTTCTCCGCAACCTCCAGAAGCAATTGTTGAATGCTGGCAGACATCTGGTTGAAGGTTTGGCCCAGATGGTCCAGCTGGTCCCGGTTTCGGGTTTTGATCCGATAATCGAAGTCGCCCTTCAGAATGCTCTCGGCTCCCGAAGAGAGGTGGTGAACCGAAGCTGTGATTGATCGCGCGATCAGCAATCCGACCAGAACCGACACCACTTCGACTATTAAGCAGACTCCGCCCACCAGTCCCAGAATGAGAAGAATAAATCTTCCAAAATCCCCCGTATCGTAAAAGTAGTGGTTGTAGATGTTCCAAAAGGAGGACTTCAACACCACCACTCCCTTCACCTGACGAGGGCGCTCACCGGTCTGCCAGTCGAGAGTTTGCAGCAGCGAAGTCCAGGCAATTCCTCTGCCGGCCAATTGCCCCCCGGTATCGGAGAGAAATGCTGAAGTCCGCTCCGATTGGGCCTTCTCCAGCTCGAGACGCTGGTTGCGGGAAGCGGTCGGATCGGGCAGCCGGAGCTGTAGAGGAAGGATCTGGATTCCAGTTCGCTGCTGCAGCAATTTAATTATGGAATCCGTCAGCGGCACCGACAGTTCGGTTGCGAATTTCCCCTGCGGCGATTCTCCAAAACAGAGACTCCTGAAGTAAACGGCGCCGTTGTCGAGCACCACCCCTCTCCAGTGCGGCGAATCAAGCCACGCGGGAAGCTGAGCAGGGCTGGCAGAATCTGTCGACACATAAGCGTCATTTGTTCGCAGAAAAAGGTGGAAATTGAGGTCCGGATAATGGCTGCGTACCTCCTTGGGGATGAGTTTTTGGAAGCTGGCGGGCTGAGCGAACAGATCGCCCCAACCTCTTCTGAGTTCGGTCAGATGCAAATTGATGTTGATTGCTTCGAGCTCGTCGGTGATTTTGTCTATTTCCGAGTTAACGTAGTACGCCCCCAATTGCCCGAAGATGAGCTTGGCGCCGAGGAAAATCATCACGCAGAGCAGAAGCAGCGGTACCACCCCCACAAATGCGTAAGAGACGATCAGTTTGTTCCGCACCTTCCAGAGCAGTTTTCGCTTCAGCCAGAGAAACAGGCGGAACAGGTAATACACGCCGCCAGCCAGCAGCAGCAGCGCGCCGAGATTCTGCAGCAAGGCGGCCAGTGACTCAGGAAAGGACCTTTCAATGATCGATCCGACAAGATAAAACACCGCGCCGAGAAGGGTTACGCGCGCAATACGCCGTTGCGGCCGGAATCTTTCCTTCACATTCTCCCACCGCGGCGCATTGAAAAGTTTCATTTGCCGGCAAGTTTAAATCCGGTGATCTCAAGGTCGAAGCTTCCGCCAGTCCAGTCGAGAGGAATTTTCTCGAGCATCAAGGAAAATTGGAAATCGCCCTGTGGAGAAACCGGTTTGGCCCGCGAACCTGGAAAGAGAGGAAGGCGAGTTTCCGTCAATACAGGCTGGTCACCCTGGAACAAGATGATCCGCATCTCCAGGGCTTCCAGCCAGCGATCGCTGCCATTGTGGATGACGCCGCTGACCAGAACTGTCCGCTGCCTGGCATAGTTTCTCTGCACTGTCGCTTTTTTTGAGACTGTCGCCAGAAGCGGATGATATTTTTCATAATCCGCGCTTCCTTTGCGTGTCAGTCCCTCCACCTCAGGCTGCCTGCCTGCGGTCCCGGCAGAGCGTACCCACAGAAACAAGATTGCCCCCAGCAAGATCGCGGCGCAAAGGGCGATTGGCAAAATCAATTTGATTCCCGAGGCTGACTCCCGCTTCGGTTCCAGTTGTATGTTCATTTTCCGCTCACCGTCATGTGTGAGATTTTAAACGTCGGCGAAGATACTGGGCTGAGAAATTCCAGATCGTTTGCCACTGCTTCGACGGAGTTCAACATGTCGCCCAGATTCCCGGCGATGGTAATTTCCTGGACTGAATATCTCAACTCTCCATCTTCAATCCACAGCCCGATGGCTCCCTGGCTATAGTCTCCATTGACAATATTGACGCCGAATCCAATCAGTTCGGTAATATATAGTCCTTTCTTTACTGAAGCGATTAGCTCTTCCGGACTGGAAGATCCCGGTCTCAGATAAAAATTGGATGGGCCGGGATTGGGTGCTTCTGAGACTCTGCGATTAGCGCTGGCAGTTGTCTTTAACCCCAGTTTGCGCGCCGAATAGCTGTCCAGCAGGTAGTTCTCCAATACTCCTTCTCGAATCAAGGTCAGGGGGCGTGTGGGAAGCCCTTCCGCGTCGAAAGGCCGGGATCCCAGGCCATCCACCAGTGTGGGGTCATCAATGAGAGTCACCGCCGGCGAGGCGACGGCTTCTCCCAGGCGATCCAGCAAAAAAGAAGCTTTTCTATAGATTGCGGCGCCGTTGATCGCTTCGCAAATCTTTTGCACAACGGCAGAAGCAGTCAGCGGATCAAAGATCACCGGCACTTCGCAGGATAGGATCTTCCTGGCTCCCAGGCGCCGCAGGGCACGGCGGGCCGCTGTCTCTCCAATTTCCTGGGGCGAACGTAGCTTTTTCAGGAAGCACGAGGCGCTGTACCAGTAGTCGCGTTGCATTGCTCCGTTTTCGACAGCCACGGGTATGGACGCGAGGGAAAAAATGGTGCTGGGAAAAACGCCTGAATACCCGTGCGAATTGGCGTAGCACCAAACAGCATGGCTGCTTCTAAAACTTCCCCCTTCGCTATTCCGAATTCGGGGATCGAACTCTAAGCTCGCTCCTTCGGCCGCGGCTGCCAAAGCTATTTTTTGATCTGCACCGGCATTCAATCCCTCCAGGTCCAGCCATCTTTGTGTCAAGAGAAGGTCCTGGTACAGCTCGCGTTCGGGCAAAAATAAAAACGGATCCTCTGAGGTCTGCCGGGCCAAGGCTAACGCTTCCTGCGCCAGGCTCTCCACAGTTGGTTGGCTTAAATCCGAGGTTGATGTAATGGCAGCGCGGCGGCCCTCTATCACGCGCAAGCCGAGCGTCTTGGATGCGGCCTGCTTGATGAGCTCGACTTCTCCGTTCCGGGTGTTGGCCTGGAATTCGCTTTCAGAAATCAAGACCGCGTCAACTTGGTCGGATCCATAGCGCAGGGCTTGTCGTACCGCCTCCTCTGCTGTTTCCACAAGCTCCTGGTAAGTCACCGAGCTCACAAGTTGGTGCCTCCGATAGTCATTCCGGAAATCCTCACGGTCGGCATGCCTACCCCTACGGGGACTGACTGGCCCTCTTTGCCGCAAGTGCCCACACCTTCGTCGAACTGAAGATCCGTTCCGACAGCGGCCACTCTCTTCAAGATGTCCGGACCGTTGCCGATCAACGAAGCTCCCCTTACCGGCGTTGTGATCTTTCCGTCTTCGATCAAGTAAGCCTCATTGGCAGAGAAAACAAATTTGCCGTTTGTAATGTCCACCTGCCCCCCACCAAAGCTGGAAGCAAACAGCCCTTTTTTCACCGAGGCAATGATCTCTTCCGGGGCGCTGGCGCCTGCCAACATGTAGGTGTTGGTCATTCGAGGGAGCGGAATGTTTTGAAAGTCTTCTCGCCTGCCGTTTCCCGTCAGCGCCGCGCCGGTGAGACGCGCGCTTAGCCCGTCCTGCATGAATCCCTTCAGTATTCCATTCTCGATCAGCACGGTGCACTCGCTTTGCGCGCCTTCATCGTCGATATTTAAAGACCCGCGGAGCTGTGGAATGGTTCCGTCATCAACTACAGTGCATTGCGGGGCTGCCACGCGTTGGCCCAGAAGCCCGGCGAAAGCAGAGGTCTTTTTCCGATTGAAGTCTGCTTCTAGGCCGTGGCCAACAGCCTCGTGCAGTAGAATGCCGGGCCAGCCGGGCCCAAGAACGACATCCATTTCACCGGCGGGCGCCGGAGATGCATTTAGGGCTACAATCGCCTGACGGGCCGCATCCCGGGCGTAAAACTCAGGAGTCTTTCTCTTGAAAAAGTCC
This sequence comes from Acidobacteriota bacterium, assembly GCA_036505615.1. Taxonomy (GTDB): domain Bacteria; phylum Acidobacteriota; class UBA6911; order JACQSX01; family JACQSX01; genus DASXTB01. Next base: position 2,766 of record DASXTB010000409.1, on the reverse strand, counting down.
GCGCTTACGCGCCCCCCGCCGCCTTTTTGCCCCAGCTGGCGAGATTGCTGGTCTTGGGCGATGGCAAAAACGAAAAAGCGAGTGAGCGGCCTCCAATCGGAAACGAAAACCCCTTGGGAATTGATCACGGTAACAATGCAAATTTCGTTCAGAAGCACGGCGCGGACTTCTATCACTCGAGGATCGTAACGACGGGCCTCCGCGTCAGCCCGCTTAAGCAGGTCCACCTTCTCTGGCACGGAGAGTTCCAGGGCCGGGGCGCCAACCGAGTAGAGGTCTCTGACCGGCCTGGCCGGCGGCGGTATGGCCACCTTGAAAGTGTGCGGAGTATGCGCGATATGAGAAGCAGTGTCTGCCGCCGCCAACAAATGTTGTGCCTCCAGATCGTCTGTGTAGGCATAGCCGGTGCGGTCCTTCCAGGTAACGCGCAGGCCGGCTCCTTTAGAGACGGTTCGAGTTGGATTCTTGACCAACCCTTCTTCCAGGTTGATTTGTTCCGCGATCCGGTACTGGAGGAAGATTTCAGCGAAATCACCGCCGCGGCGGAGCGCGGTGCTCAGAAGACGTTCGTAAAGAGAACTTGTCAGGCCAAATTTTTCTTCAAAAAAGCTTTCCGAATGCGGAATTGCCGATTGCGGATTTCGGATTGCGGATTGCGGATTTTCAGATTGCGGATTGCGGATTTCGGGTTGCGGATTGAAGGTTTTAGATTGAGATTCCATATGAACGTTTGTAATGACGGGGGTCCGGTCCGATCTGTTGATAGTCAAGCCACATTGCTATCTTTTTTTCAGTGTGTTGGGTCCTATCCTGTGGTCATCCCGCATTTGAGAAAGTCCGCATACTGCAATCAATAAATCCGCACTCCGAAATCCACAATCCGCAATCGAGAAATCCGCAATCGGAAATCCGCAATTCTCACACCGGTCCGGCGATCACCGTGGTGCAATTCTCCGGGTCGAGGTGTTTCCTCGCGACCTGCTCGACATCTGTCCTGGTAATCGATCGAATCAGTGCCGGATAGCGGTCCAGGTAATCAAAGCCCAAGCCGAACAGCTCCGCCGAAAGGAGAAACCGCGCCACGTGACCATTGGACTGAAAATCAAAAACAAAATTGCCGGTCAGGTAAGACCGAGAGTCGGCCAGCTCTTTCTCGGTGATACCATCCTCGACCAGTGCCCTAATTTCACCGATCAACCCGTCGAGAGCTTTTTCGCGATTTTGGGGGGACGTGCTGATGAAAGCCGCAAAACGGCCCGGATAGAGGCCGGCAGAGCTGGTTATGTCGCAGTATGTCGTATAGGCCAGGCCTTGCTGGTCCCGCAGTTTCGCGGGAATACGAGAGGTAAATCCGGGCCCTCCTCCCAGGATCGTGTCCATCATCTGCAGCGCGTAAAAATCCGGGTGCTTGCGTTCGATTCCCAGATGGCCCAGGTAGATATTGATCTGCTCCTTGGGCATGGGAATTTCCTTAATAACCTTTTTCCTCCAGCGCTTCAGCTTAGGAACGGCAGGCGGACGGTAGCCATCGCTGCGCCACTGCGAAAACTCTTCTGACAACAGGGCGCTGCATTGCTCGGCATCCACATCACCCGCAACGGCAATCACGGTGTTTCCAGGCGCGAAGTTACGCCGGTGGAAGTGCGCCAGTTCTTCAGAATTAATAGCAGCGACCGACTCGTCTTCACCCTGAATCGGCTCGCCCACCGGATGATGGTGATAGATGAGGCGGTTGAATTCATTGCTGGCCACAAACTGTGGATTGTCGGCCGCGCTGCGGATCTGATTTAAGACTTTCTCTTTTTCCAGTTGAAGGCGCTCGTCGGGAAACACGGGATCTGTTGTGACGGCATGCGCCAGGCTGACTCCCTGGCGCAGGTCCTTGCTGAGAACCGAGACGGAAACTCCGCTCAGTTCCCGGTTGCTGAAGGTTATCAGCGATCCGCCGAGATTTTCGATCATCCGCGCGATCGCGTCGTGCGTGTAGCGTGAGGTGCCTTCGTCGAGCATACGGGCCATCATTGATGCCAGTCCCGCTCGTTTTTCGGGATTCTCCGCGGTGCCGCACCGCAACACGATGTTGATGTGAACCAGCGGGATTTTCGGATTAGGCGAAATCAGCAGCACCAGTCCATTAGGAAGTGACTGCCGGAGAACCGGAATGGCCGGTCTTTTCATGCGATTACAAATCCGATGATACTCTTGCGCTTCTGGAAATACCTCTGCGCCACGCGTTGAATGTCGCCCGCAGTGACTGCCTGAATGCGCGCCATGTAGTCTTCGAGCAACTGGCAGCTAGCGATTGTTTCGAAAAGCCCGTACTGAATCGCCTGGTCGATGGTGGTCTCAAACCCGGAAAGGTATTGAGCGGAAAGCTGGTTTTGCGCGCGCTGCAATTCATCCCTGCCTACGGGTTCGCGCCGCAGTCTGTGCAGCTCCTCGAAAACAACTGTTTCCACCTCTTTTGGGTCCGCATCGGGTTTTAACTCCGCGCGGATGTAAAACAAATAAGGATCGATAGATTCGGTGTATTCAGTGGAAACACCTGATACTAGTTGCTCCTGTTCCACCAGCCGCTGGAACAGACGCGACAGTTTGCCTTCCGACAGGATCTTGTCGATCAGTGGAATGACGTACATGTCCGGCGAAGAAACCGCAGGGCCCCGGAAGGTGACCAGCATTCGCGTAACGTTGCTTGGCATGTGGACCAGCACACGTCTCTCGCGACCCTGCGGCGGCTCGGCCGGAATGCGGGTCTGAGGTATC
>DASXTB010000408.1:0-16254 GCA_036505615.1 Acidobacteriota bacterium | reverse complement strand
AGGCTTGTCGCACGGTCATGCGGCCGCTCGGGAGCATGCGATCCGGTTTGTTAATGCGGTCGATTTCCAGGTCGAAGATCTGGTTGAGCGCATTGCTGGCGGCGTTGAGCACGGCCGCCATCAGTCCGCCGAGCACGACTTGCAGCACGACCGGCGCCGTGCCTGAAACCCAGTCAGATATCAAGCGTGGCGGAGCTCCCAGCGCTACCAGCGATCCGGCCACCATTCCCATGGCTGGAACAAGAAGCGTGAAAGGGCGGATGAAGTTCCAGTATCTTCCCAATGCAGAATGTCTCAAATGCCGATTGCGGATTGCGGATTGCGGACTGCGGATTGCGGATTGGCGATTCTCCTGATTGCAGATTCCCAATTGTTTCTTCAATTTTTAATTTTGCCGGCCACCGTCTTGCCGATCATACGGTATACCATTTTCCTATCTCCGGTATGATAAAGAGGGATGGAAACATGACTGTGGTTGCTAACCGAGTGCTGAATCCCAAGAAGTACGGTCAGTTACTTGCGCATGCTTTGCCAAAAGCCATCGAGACTGATGAAGAGAACGAGCGGGCGCTGGAGCTTGTCGACCAGCTAATGTCCAGGGGCGAGGACAATCTCACCATCGAGGAAGCTACCCTTTTGAACTTGCTTGTAGGACTGATTGAGAAGTTTGAAGCAGAGCATTACCGTCTGAATGCCTCCACCCCACGTGGAGTTTTGCTCGAGCTGATGGAAGCAAGAAATGTGCAGCCTCGCGATCTTTGGGAGATCTTCGGCTCGAAGGGGACAACGTCTGAGGTGCTAAGCGGAAAGCGCGGTATCAGCAAGACTCACGCGCGGGCGCTGGCAGAGTACTTCAACGTCTCTGCGGATCTCTTTATCTAATCGTCTTCTACCAGTGGGAAATTGTTTGGCCGATCATTCCCGGGTGTCCCGCTTCAGAAGCCCAGGACCCTTTTCACGCCCTCTTCGATTTTGAGAAAGTCGGTTTTGGATACCCGACCAATCCTTTTCTTCAAACGAGCTTTGTGAACAGGACCCAGTGATTCGCACTTGGCATAGCTCTTCATCTTAAGTCCAGTTACGTTTGATTGCTCGCCCAGAAGAACTCTTAAGGGACCCTCTTTTGTGGTGATGGGAACGACCAGCACATCGGGGCACAGGTCATTGATAGGGTTGACACTGATTACCAAAGCCGGGCGTGGTTTGGAGTATCCCACAGGCTCAATGGTCCAAATTTCACCGCGACTTATTCGCTCCACATTGCCTCAGCAACTGTTCGCTCCCACTGTTCGCGTTCTAGTTGCTCGTCTGCACCTTCCCGGCACGCGCTAAGCTGTTTACGAAGCAGCTTTTCCTGCTCAATTTGTTTGAATCTTTCCAGAACGCGTTCCAGTTTTTCAGACCGTGTCTTACCAGGCAGAGAATCCAGGAACTCCAGTAATGGCTCAGCTACCGTCGCGGAGAGTTTTCCCTTCATTGGTTATCTTCCCTTTTATCTTCTCTATAATCTGATAGCCTATCCTCTCTAGGAGAATACGTCAAGCCGCTTAAACAGAACCGCGGGCGTCAGACTTAAGCTGCCTCGGAAGTTTTCTCGCACCTCCTGACGGGCGGCTAGCTGACGGCTGATTGCTGAACGCTAAAGACCTCTAATGCATGCAGTGATGCCAGCGGCCAGGCCGGCGCCCAGGGCCGTGTTGAAAAAATTCAGCAATTCGTTTTTCATTGGAAGAGGCTTAGTTGCGGCGCCAATCCAGCTTTCGGCCATTGTCGCAAGAAACGCAGCGACAACAGCGCCCATCGCAAATTCAAAGGCCAGATAACGCGTAAGCCATGCCGAGATCGCCAGAGTGGCCGCAGCTAAAAGCCCTAATGCTGTTCCCTCCAGTGATACCGCTCCCTCGGTGCCCGGTGGCACCCGCTTTCCGGTGGGAATTAGAACCGGCGTTTTTCCGAAAGCCTGTCCCAGCTCGGTAGCGACCGTGTCGAATGCCGCTGTGGCAAATGCTCCCACTATCGCTGCCTTCCACAAAACCACTGAGTCACCACCGAAAGCGGCGCCCATCGCAAGCAGCGAGCCCACCAAACAGTTGGCCACTGCGTGGCGCGCGCTTCGCCGGCCGCGGTTCTCCTGAGCAATATGCAGCGCCTCCTTGTGCGCCCGTCTCACTCTGGTGCCGGCGCTTCCCCAGATGAAAAAAAGAAACAACTGCAGGAACGCCTGCCACCCGCTTCCCCAATAAATCAGCCATCCGCACAACAGACCGGCAAACGCTCCGCCGGCTGTGACCAGCCGCAGGAGATAAACCGCGGCAGCCAGCAATCCGTTGATGAGCAAAGCAGCCTGCCATGACGCCGCCGGATGCAGTTCACCCCAGCGCACGGTCTGCATCAGAATGACAAAAAACGCCCCGGTGAACGCTATCAGCAGGTTGTCGTCGATAACAGTGGGAACCGATTCTACAAATGCGCAAGCCAGACTTACGATCACAGCGAGTGCAATCGTCCAAAAAGAGCGGAAGATCTCCAGTCCGTGAAACCACGCCAGAAACACCAGAAATATGATCACACCGCTGGCAAGAAAGACTAAGCTTCCCAGCCACGTCTTAGTCTGATTCCATGGAAGGCGCCTTCTTCCAAAGCGGCGGCCCAGCATGTTGGACAGCGAATCACCGACGGCAAGAACTCCCCAAACGGCGGCGGCGTATTCAATTTGATCCCGGAACACCAGCAGCAGGAGAAATACAGACACGGCGTAGTAAAACTTTCCGGAGAGTCGCGGCTCTCCGGGGCGAGTGGTTCCAAACCGCGGCGAGACGAACAGCCCGTAAAAGATTGCCGCTACCGCGAGAGCCAGCGCAACGTGCCAAGCGAGGAACTTGAGCAGGAAGGCGAAGAAGAGTGGCGCCAAATGTTCCAGCTGTCGCCTGTCTTCATTGAACTTTATGGGCATGAATCAGATGCTGTCGCGACATCCATTCGATGAATTCGTCCAACCCAACCAGCAGAGGGCGCGGCCTATAATTCAATTCCTTCTTGGCCTTTTCCGAGGAAAAAGTCCAGTCGCGCGCGAAAATCTCCACTGTCTGGCAGGTCATCAACGGGTCATGATTGCCCCACTTGGCGCGCAATTCCTCCACGGCCCCTAAAAACTTGGCCAGTCTCAGTGGCACTTTTATGCGCGGTGGCCGGCGGCGCAAACGCCTGGCCACCAGAGCGAAAAAATCACGCAAACTGATATCCTCGCCACCGAGTATGTAGCGGCCGGCCGCCACTCTTCGCATGGCGGCCAGATGGCCTGCCACCACGTCTTCCACATGCACGAAGTTCCATTTCTGGAATCCCCCCTCGACCAGACCGGGCATCAGCCCGCGGCCGAACATCTGTATCAGCCGCGCCACCAGGTTGCCATCAGTCAGCTCGCCCGGCCCATATACAACAGTGGGATAAAGCGTGGTAATCGCCATCCCTTCGGCGCCGTACTTGAATGAGACGTTTTCAGCCAGGGTCTTTGTGCGATCGTAATCATTGAAAGGAGGAAGGCGGCGCCGGGAGTTTTCGGTGTGAGGTGTGCCGTCGGAGGGTCCAAACACAATAAATGAAGAAGTGTGCAAAACCTTCTTTACACCCGCCTCAGCACAGAGGCGCAGCAGCGTCTCATAGCCCTGGATATTGACGCGGTCAAACTCTTCGGGGTTTTGGCTCCAGGCTTTCACCTTGGCGGCCAGATGAAAGACAAAGTCGCAATTCTCCAAGGCAGGGCGAATGCTGTCCGCATCGTTAATGTCACCCAGAAAGAAATTACAGCCTTCCAGACCGGAAAGGCTGCTGTCTTCGCGCACCAGCAGATTGACGATAAACCCGCGCCTCAACAGACCGCGCACCAGGTTCTTTCCAATATAACCGGTGCCGCCGGTAACCATCACGGTGCGGTTGCGTTCCACGATCTTTTCATCGAACCAGGAATCGGCTGTGGTCATGGGTTCGTTAGCGCAATCGGCTTGCCGTCAATATCGGAAGGGATCGCGACGTTGAATAGTTTCAGCACCGTTGGAGCGATGTCGATTATTTGATATTTTCCCTGAGATACCTTGCGATTCACCAGCAGAATACCCTGCGTGTCGCTCTCATCGGAGGCGCAGTGGTCGCCGCTCCATTTCTTCAGATTGGCGACGAGAATATTCTCGGGGACCGCTCCCAGCGACGTCTGCCAACTGGTGCGGTAACCGCTGTGGAAGGAAATCTGGATGTCCCCGGCGTTCTCCGTATAAGGGCCGTGATAGATGTCGTGCTTCAGATATGCGTTTTCAATTACCGGTTCGCCCGTATCCGGGTCTCGGTACTGCCGGATCCTGGAAGCGATGGTTTTTACCAGGTCGGAGTATTGCTCTTGCGTGACCACTCCTTTCCCTTCCCTTCCCTTCAGGTTGATATAAATCTGCCCCAGTCCAAGCGCGTAAGCCTGGGTTCTGCTCCAGTCCACGTTGGGGAAAAAACTTCCTCCACTGAAAAGATTGTCGAGCTTCCTGGTGTTCGGATCGCTTTCCATTCCCTTAAGGGACATGAAACTGTTTCGAGCAAGCCAAGTGTTGGTATTAAATTCTTTCCGCCAAGTGTGAAATCCATGGTCAGAAACGACCAACAAGATTGCATCCTTTCCGGCGGCCCGCTGCGCGTTTCCAATGATCGAATCCATTCGCTGATATGTCCGTTTGATCGCGTCCCCGTACTTTGCGGCAAGCTCCGGTTCGTAACGCGGGTGCAGCGGATCCAGCAGGCGATAAAACATATGCGAGGCGCTGTCGGTGGCCGTAAACACCGCCGAGTAGAAGTTCGACCTTCCGTCTTTGATTTCATTCAGCAGCATCTTCTCCAGAGAATCCATGTTTCGGAACAGGTCCTGAAGGAAAACCTCCTCGTCGATTCTTTCTTCGTTCAATCCCCAGGTCTCGTGAATCCAGCCCAGCGATTTGTACATCCCGAGCCGCTGCACCAACTCACTCGAGAAACTGTCCGGTGAAGAGATGGTAATGGGGGGATTTTTTGGGTCCAGACTAATAGGTGAAAGGTAAAGTCTCAGCTCGGGGTAGGTCTCGAGAGCGAAGAAACGGCTGCTGCCGTGGATGCGGACGAAAGGACCCGCGGTAAATTTGAAATCGAACCAGTCGCTCCATTGCCGCTCCTTAATTTCCTGCGTCTGGCCCTGAATCTCGATCCGGACGGCGTTTTTCGAGGCGTTCAATTCGAGTCTCATCGGGATGGAAACACGCTTGTAATCAGTGCGGCGCGGGTCTTGCGGTCCTTCTATTTCCGTTTCCACGGAGCCGTCGTTTTTCAAATCGAGCCGCACCATTTTCCCGCCGAATTCCGTATCTCCGATGTCCCACTGCGTCAAATCAGTTGCATAGTAAAAATAAGTACCCCAGGTGCCCCGAACATCGGGGACACCGAGTCCTGCAAGCAGTTTCCCGCCGGCCAGATGGTCGGGCGGAAACGTCAGTGGCATGCGAAGCACATCAGTAGCGACGCCTGCCTTGTCCAGGAGTTTCCAGAATGCGACGCCCTTGCGCTGATTGATCAGCCGCGGCTTGGACAGTGGAATCGCGCCCCACAACCATTTCGCTTTGTGAATCTCCAGCAAGCCGATGTCCGGAAAATAAGTCGCCGGATCTCTTTTCAAAAAATCGAAGATGTTATGTTTTCCCGGGTTGGTCCCGGTGGCAAACGACGCCCAGGCTACGGGGGATTCCGGCGGGTTGGTGGTTCCCAGCGGCTGAAAGAGACCTTCCTGTTGAATTTTGCGGATGTTGGGGAGATCACCGATCCATTGCTGCACCAGGTTGGGATCGGCGCCGTCAAAACCAAGCACAATGACGGTGGGGACTCCGTTTTTCTTGGTGGTTGCCGTGGAGCAAGCGCAACCAGCGATGGAAAACACGAACAAGGCGGAGATTGCAAGTAGTGAAAAGAACCGTGAAAACATGATCGGCGATTGTATCACGCGTGCGCTTTATCCAGCGTTGACTCGCCGGTGAACGCGGAAGGCTAGCCGCGGATTAACGCGGATGTCTTTCGGGAGCGTGAGACGGGCGCTGAAATACGAAGGGCTGTTCCTCCGAGATGTCAGAACGTCTCTCTTTGGCCCCCGGAGATATCCGCGTTAATCCGCGTCAATCCGCGGCCAGCACTTACCGGCAGATCATGATTGAACCTTGTAGTATTCTTCTTCAGTGAATTTCCAAAGCTCTTTATTAGTCATCCTATCGCTGCTATGCGCAGCCTTGACTCCCGGTGAAAGGAAATTCTGGTTTCTGGACGTAGCCGCACAGCGTGGAATCAAGGTAAAGAATCTTTCCGGTTCCACTGAGAAACGCTATCTGATCGAACAGCCAGGCAACGGCCTGGCGTTCTTTGACTATAACAACGACGGCTGGGTGGATCTGTTGATTGTCAATGGTTCGACTATTGCTGACTTCAAGAAGGGAGGCAGTCCCGTGGCCACTCTTTACAAGAATCTGGGAGACGGTTTTTTCCGGGACGTCACGGCCGGCTCGGGGCTGGACAAGCTTCGTGGCTGGGGAATGGGAGTGTCTGTCGCAGATTACAATAACGACGGATTTGAGGATGTCTACATCACCGGCTACGGCCCCAACTTTCTTATGAAAAATAACGGTGACGGCACGTTTACCGACGTAACGGCAACCGCGGGAGTGCAAGACCTGCGTTTCAGCACGGGTTCGGCCTGGGGGGATTACAACAATGATGGGTTTGTCGATCTGTATGTTTCCAATTACGTTGATGTTCCCATAGATCAATTCCCTGAACCTGGACAGAGCCAGCTGTGCACCTATCGCGGCATTCCCGTCGCGTGCGGCCCTCGAGGAATGAAGCCCGCCGGGGATTCTCTTTTCAGGAACAACGGCGACGGCTCATTTACCGACGTGACCGACTCGAGCGGAGTGGGTAAAGTGCCTCCATATTACGGATATGGCGTCGCCATGGGCGACCTGGACGGCGACGGGCGCATCGATATCTTCGTGGCCAATGACTCCGGTCCTAACTACCTCTTCCACAACAAGGGCGATGGCACTTTTGAGGAAGTGGCGCTGGCAGCGGGCGTCGCCTACAACGAAGACGGCCGGGAACAGGCCGGCATGGGCGTGTCCATGCAGGACTACAACAATGACGGACGTCTGGACATTTACGTGACCAATTTTTCGGACGACTACAACACACTTTACCGGAATGAAGGGAAGCTCCTTTTTGCTGACATGACGGGGCCAGCCAACATACGCAGTGCCACCTGGAGGTTTCTCGGTTGGGGAACAGCGATTGCGGACTTCGACAACGATGGCCTGAAGGACATTTTTGTAGCCAATGGACATGTCTATCCGATTGTCGATAAATACGGTTTTTCCACCTTTGCTGAAAACAGTCAAATCTTCGAAAACGTAAGTGGTGAAAAATTCATCGAGCGGACTACCGAAGCCGGCCCCGGTTTTCGAATCATAAAACCCAGTCGCGGGGCTGCCGTGGCCGACATCGACAATGACGGGAGACTCGACATAGGAATTATCAATATCGATGATTTTCCCACGCTGTTAATCAACCAGTCACCGCGGCGCCACTGGCTGGACGTAAAGCTGGTCGGCACGAAGAGCAACCGGAGCGCCATTGGAGCCATCGTCACCGCGACTACAGGCGCTCTCAAGCAGACCGTTCAAGTGGAGGGAGGCAGTTCGCACATGTCTTCGAACGACAAACGCGTTCACATCGGCCTGGGCGATAACAGCGGGTTGCAGCGCCTGGAGATTCTCTGGCCTTCCGGGAAGAGGCAACAATTCACCGATCTGCCGATTGACCGAATCATTACAATCAATGAAGACAAGGGTATTCAAAAATGAGTCGGCCGGGAGCTACCGGTGGTGGTGCAAAAAGATTGGAATCACAAAGGGCCCAGAGCGGCACGGCCACAACCGAAGGAAAAGCCGTTCACGGCCACGTTTACGACCACGTCCACGACCACAGCTACGTCTACGGTAACGAAAGACAATTCCGAAAGAGCCGTCAATGGTGAGCGTTGTCGTGGACGTTGACGTGGTCGTGAACGTGCACGTGAACGGTGGTTTCCGTTCGGCCAAAACTTCGTCAAAAAGCGAGAAGTCGACAACTAATTATGCATAAACCAATTCTTCACGCCGCTGGGCGCCTTGTGGTCACCCTTCTTCTCACAATTCACCTGGCAGCGCAAGACACGCCCCAGCGTTCCCGGGAGGTCCACACAACCGGCGCTGAACTAAGCAGCGCCGCACGCGCGTTGCAGCAGGGCGATCTGAATCGCGCCGAGCAAATTTTGCGCCTGGTGCTCCAACGGGAGCCCAAGAATGCAAGAGCGCATCACCTGCTTGGTCTCGCCTACTTTCAACGGGGCGAGGTCACGCTGGCTGAAGCTGAACTGCGTACCGCCGCCTCAAGCACGCCTGTTCCGGCTTCCGTTTCTTACGACTACGGAGTGGTACTGATCAGCCAGAATAAATTCCAGGAGGCAGCGCCACAGCTTGAGAGAGCGGTGAAGCTGGACCCAAAGGACGCCCTCGCTCTGTTGTTCCTGGGGCGCGCTTACCACGAGCTGAATTATTCGAGAAAAGCAAACCAGCTTTTTCAGCGCGCCGTTCAGATAGACCCCAACGTCCGCGATGGTTACTACCACCTGGGATTTTCTTTTAAGTCGCTTGGCGATCGCGCCGACGCGGAGAAATACCTGCGCATGGAACTGGAGCGCGATCCAGACCACGCATTGGCCCGGTATGAGATTGCCGACATCGAGTACGAAAAGGGAAATTACGACGCAGCGTTGGAAGCTGTTACCCGTTCGGTGCGAAATCCAGGTATCCGGGCGAAGTCGTTATACCTGCGCGGGAAAATATTTCTACGCCAGCAGCGAATCGAGGACGCGCGGCAGTCGTTTCTCAAGGCAGTGGAGACTTCACCCGACATGGCAGACAGTTATTTCCAGCTTTCCATGATTGCGCGCGGGCAGGGAGACACAGAGACAGCCGAGAAGTATCTGGCGCGGTACAAAGAGATCAAAGAGCGCCAGCAGAATTCCGCCATGGCGAGCGGCGTGGTGAAGCAGTGAGATGTCGCCCAAATCCATTGGGACACGGAAAACACGGATCACACGGACTGGCGAGTGTGCTGAAGGGGCGAGGCTCCGATCAGAACTTGTGTCAATTCCTCAACGTCGCCATTGCGGCGCATTCACCAGTCCGTGCGATCCGTGTTGTCCGTGTCCTAATTCTGGGTCATTTGCCCCCGGGCGGAATCCGCAGTTGGCCGGGCCTGCCACCATTCTTCGGTATGCCCATCAGTTCGCGTTCCTTTTTTCGCTGGGCGTGCTTTTCCTGCAGAATGCGCCACTGATCGGGGGTGAGCTGTTTTCTGATTTTTACCATCATCATCAGACGCTGTTTGGCCAGTTCGCTGCGGGCCTGCTCTAGCTGCGTTGCCTGCACTTCTATACGCTGCTCATCCAGCCTGTCGGCTTGCAGCATGCGTTTCAAGTCAAGCGATTTCTTTTGGAAGTCAAGCTGCAGGTCGAGCAGCGTATCGCGGTAACTCTCAAAAATATTCTCAATCTGTTCAACCTGATGCGGTGTCAAATTGAGAGCCTGCACCAGTTCGGCGTCGTTTTTCCACCACTTGCCCTGGGGAATGTCGATTTGGGCGTACAAGGGGGCCGCTCCGCACAGAGCGGCCAGAAGGAACAGGAACCGGGCAAGCCTACGAGATTTCATGATAGTGCTCTTTGTCGGCGTTCTGGCACTCCTTGTCCGGCACTTTGACGATCAGGTCCAGCGGCTGGAGCGGATCCGCCTGGTCTTCGTTCAGAGCCTGATTGACCTGTCGCAACAGGAGTTCGTCACGATAATCCTTGGTTACCACTCTGGAAACCGCTTCCATGCTGTCGGACCGAGAAACGTCGATCGGCTGCCGAGGCGTCCAGCGGATCAGGACCACGGAAAAGACAAAGATTGCAGCAACTGTAGCCCATATCTTTAAATCAAAAAGTCCCAAAAAATTACTTTTTTGCGGCTGAGCGCGCACTCGCCAAAGAATCTGGTGACGCTGAGTCGCCCAGAAACTCTCCGGAACGCTCTCGATCTGTTGCTGGAACTCCGCTGCCTGGTCTCGCATTTCCCGCTGTACGCGGTGAAACCTCTCCAGGCAATCAGGGCAGTGAACTAAATGTTGCTCGAAATCTACGCGCTCTTCAGGCACCAGATAGAGCCTTAAGAAATTCTCCAGTGTAAGATGCTTTTCATTATTCATAACAATCTCTCAACATGTCGCGCACTTTCTGCACGGCGCGAAACAAATGGCTCTTGATGGTGCCGATATTCATCTGCATAACGCGGCCTATTTCTTCCAGCGACAATCCTTCATAATGTCGCAGTTGGAAAACGGCTTTCTGCTGCGGCGACATCAAGGAAATCGCCCGCTCCACCCGCTGCATCGTTTCCTGCCGGATCAGTCGCTCCTCGGGAGATCCTGTCGGATCTGCGATTTGAAACCTCAGCACGTTGCCCTGTTCGTCTTCGCCGAGATTCTCCGTAATATTCTGCTTTAGCTCGCGCTGCTGCTGCTTCAGAAAATTGAGGCAGAGATTAATCGTTATCCGAGTCAGCCAGGTCTCAAATGATGCCTCTTCCCGAAATCGGTGGATGTTCTCAAACGCTTTGATGAAGCTGTCCTGCGTCAGGCTGTCGGCCACCAACGGATCGCGTACGTAGTACAGGGCGACCCTATAAATCTTTCTCTGGTGGACTTCGACAAGCCGGCTGAATAGCTCAGTTTCGCCCTCTCGGATCCGCTTAAGTACCGCTGATTCTTCAGCTTTCAGGCTAAACACCTGAGACTTCAGCACGGCCACCGATCCCGTCTTCATCACTTATTAGATCAGACTACAGCAATAGGGATTACAGGATTCCGTACGCCCACAGGAAAAAAGAACGCGCGGCACGGACCAAAGTTATCACAGTTTCGGTGCGATTTTGAGGTCGGGAATGCAACAAAGCTCTAACCTACCCGGCGGTCTTTTGGCGCCGATGCTCTTGCGCATCGGTGTCATTATATTGACTTGCGTTTAAGCCGCTGCAAGCTTTGGCAAATAACTCCTCCACGGCCGTCTGCAACGCATGCGTAAACTCCTCATAACCCGGATAGGATTGGGGTGTCATCGGCTTGCCAAATACGATGCTTACCGGATGGAATTGAATGCGTTTGCGGTGCCGGGGCCAAACTTCGAATGTTCCGGCTATGGCGGCCGGAGTGACCGGGACGTTCGCTTCACGCGCCAGAATCGATGCGCCATGTTTGAACTGTTTTACTTTTCCGTCCACCGAACGCGCTCCTTCCGGGAAGATACACAGAATACGCCCCTGTCTCAGGCCCATCGCGCCTGCGCGGAGGGCGCGGACCAAATAGGAGTCCGGGTCAAGTGGGACGATGTGCAACCACTGCGCCACCTTCTTCCTGATTCCCCTGTTGAAGTATTCGCTGTAGCCAAGAAAGAATACTCGATCAAACACTGCCTGGGGGAAAGCCGAAACAAAGAACAATCCATCCAGGTAGCTGGCATGGTTGGGACAAATCATGTAAGGCCCGCTTTCTGGCAGGTTCTCCGCCCCCGCTAGGCGAAGCTTGAAAAAAGGTTTTCCAAAGCAGTAGCGAAAGAACAGTCTCAGGAATTGAACCACCTGATGGCTGACCGGCCGCGATCGCAGAAACTGTTCGGCAAAAGGCTCATCCTGAGCAAGAAGCTTTGCCCAGCTTTGTCCCTGTGTCCGCCCCTGGGGCTGGGCGGCAGTTTCAGGGTCGAATTGCGAAACAAGATCTTTCAGAGTGTAGATTTCACCCGCCTGATCTTCTGAGATGGACGTGCCGAATACCTCCTCCAGATGGCCGAACAACTCGACACGCTGCAATGAGTCAAGACCAAGATCCAATTCCAGATTGCTTTCCGCGCCGATGGCCTCCGGCTTTTTGCCTAGCCCTGTCATAAAACGGTAAGTTTCATCAATTACACGGTTATCAAATTTTGGCGGCTCTGCCGTCGTCGCTTCCCCTTTTTTCAGTTGCACCTGCAACTCGTGGCGCTTCAGTTTTTTTGTAGTGGTGCGGGGCAGCGGCTGCGAGCGTAGCTGCAATCCGGCAACCCGCTTGTAAGGAGGCAGTTGAGTGGCGAGCTTTTCGATTTCGAACCGTATCACCTCCATCGAATTGGTGATTTTCTGCGATTTCAAATACTCAAAATCAGGCACGACGATGGCATGCAGGTTCTCATCGCCTCCCGGTCCGGTCTGCGGAACGATAGCCACTTCCTTGATCGACGGGTGCTTTGAGTAGTGCCGCTCCAATTCTTCCGGATACACATTCTTGCCTGAAGCCAGGACGATAACTTCCTTCAATCTTCCAGTGATGTAGTAGAAGCCCTGCTTATCGCGGTAACCCAGGTCTCCAGACAGAAACCACCCCTCCTGGAACGATTCCCTGGTTGCCTCTTCATTCTTGTAATAGCCGGGCGTGACGACCGGTCCTCGGATGGCGATTTCTCCTTGCCCTTCTTTATTGGGATTCAGAACTTTCAGTTCCACGCCGCGCAGCGGGCGGCCTACGCTTCCCCAGTGCTGGTCGGCGAGAGGGGTGGCCGCACAAGCTCCGGTGGTTTCTGTCAGGCCGTATCCCTGTACCACGTCGAATCCCCAGGCGGCGAGATCTCGAATAACGGCCGGCTCAAAATAAGAGCCGCCGGCGACAAAAAAACGGAACCTCTCTCCGAAAGGGCGGTGAATCTGGGGGAAAAACCACTTTCCCAGATTCACTCCATGCTTTCGGAGTGAGAAATTGATTCGCATCAGTGTCCGTGCAATTTTTTGGAGAATTGCCGGCTTGCGAGAAATCTCCGCCAAGACACGGGAATGCAGGAGATAAAAAAACTGAGGAACACAAACAAAGACGGTAATCCCCAGAGTCTGAAGTGCGCGCAGAACTTTGGTCCGCTCCAAAGTCGAAAGAAAAGTGACCTTTGCTCCGCGGTAAAGGGGCGTCAGCAGGCCCGTCAGCAGCGCGAGCACATGATGCAGCGGCAGCACGCTGAGCAAATGATCTGTCTCGCCGAAGTCGACCAGCTCAAGCAAGGCATTAACCTCCGTTTGAAAGTTGGACTCGCTGAGCATCACCCCTTTGGGATCCCCGGTCGTACCCGACGTGTAGATAATCACCATCGGGTCGAGCGGTTTGCGGTGGGATGTTGCCGATTGCGGGTTGGATGACGAAGGTCGCAAGTCGAAGGTCGCAGGTCGCAGGTCTGATTCAGACTTTTGGCCTGTGGCCGGCGGGTCTTGTTTTTGAACCTGCGACCTGCGACCTGCGACCTGCGACGTTTTGATCTGCGGTTCTTCCGAACCCCGTTTGGGAGTCGGAAAAAGTTCCTCTTTGTGAGGATCGACGGCGGCGACTTTTGATCCCTCCAGTTTTCCCTGGTTGGCCCCATCGGTAAAGACCATTTCGGCTCCTGAATGTCGAACCAAGTTGGCCACTTCATCTGCTGAAAGCTGAATATCCAGTGGAACGACGCAAGACTCGGAGAGGTAAATCCCAAAGAAGACCATCGCCCAGTAGGGATCGTAATTCATAAGGATCGCCACCGGGGTATTTCTCTCAGAGATTCTGGAGCGAATGAATTCGGCAATACGATTTGCGGCGGCGGACACTTCGCCGTAGCTAAAGGCTTGCAAACCTTCGTCGGTGCTGAACTGCAGCGCTGTCGCGTGGGAAAAACGTTCCGCAACTTCCAGATATCGCTCGATCAACACTGTTTTCCTCTGGAATTGCGCGATTCTAATATTCGGTAGTGGTTAAAGGGAAGAAAAACGAATTTCTAATGACGAATTTCGAATGACGAATGCTGCGACTAGGTCGCACGTCGAAGGTCTGACGAAAAGTCGAAGGTCCAAAGTCGAAAGTCCAAAGTCCAGGTCAACAGGTCCGCAAGTCAGGAGCTCCAAAGTCTCAGGTCGCAAGTCGAAAGTCAGACTTTGGACGTTCGACTTTCGACTTTAGACCTTCGACTTTCGATCTGGCCGCCGAATTTCGGCATTTGGAATTCGACATTCGGCATTCAAAAGCGCCCGCGCGTCTTACGCTCTTCTTCCTGAAAGGCAGTTCCGACGAAGTTGATGAAAGGCAGGTTGAAAGCAGTACGGGCCTTCCCCTTGACCTGGACGTGGCTCCCCTTGCCAGGCGTGGTGCGGCTTGCGATCACCCAAATGCTTCCCGTTGAATCCTCCAGCTCGTAAGCCCCATATTTCCAGACGCCATAGCTGCGAACCACCGTTCCTTCTATTACTGCGGAACGGTCCGTGTATCGGCCAGGATCGGCCTTGATCTCCGAAATGTGCCTGTGCACGGCACAACCCGCAGCCACCAGCAGAGCGAGCAGGCCCAGGGTAAGCCATGATTTTTTCATACCAATCTCCTTCTTCCTTCCGCTTCAAAAGCCGGTCCCAAGACCGGTTTATCCACCTGTCACGGGACGGCCACTATCTGTTTACTGATTACCACGGATTGCAAAAGTATCAATTTGCTTCTTAATTTTTTCGTTGAACTTTTTACGCGGAAACCCATCTAATGTACTGAAAGTTTCACCGTTGGAGAAATCTGGAGGAATGGCATGAGAAATCGGGCAGTTTTTTTGGTTTTGGCAGGAGTGTTGCTTCTTGCATCGGCCTGTTCAAG
The DNA here is from genome assembly GCA_036505615.1 of Acidobacteriota bacterium. Classification (GTDB taxonomy): domain Bacteria; phylum Acidobacteriota; class UBA6911; order JACQSX01; family JACQSX01; genus DASXTB01. The sequence goes on along the minus strand of DASXTB010000408.1, from coordinate 1,455 downwards.
CAGCAATGATCAGACTCTTCGCCCAAAGTCAAAAACGGCGCAGCAGCAACAAAAAGGGCCTTCAGATACGGCTTTGAGCCAGCCAGAGTCCTCCGCGCAGGCTAGCGAAGCGCGACCGGCTCCTGATTATTCCGTGCCTGTTTATAGGAAGCCGGCGCCCGCATACCCCCCTTCTCGAGGTACCGCGCGAAGTACTACGTCGCGATCGGTTCGCCCTTTACAGTCAACCCGGCAACCCACATATTCTGCAAGTGTGCCGGCCGCTGCGTCTCAACCGGCCGCACCCCCGGTCTTCTCCGGCACAGCTACGGCACAGTCTGAGACACGAGCGTCGGCTCCCGAAGCGGTGCCGTTGCCGGATTCTCAGATCCCGGCCGAACCTTCCAACCGCGACCTGCGCCGCACGCAGCGACAGGAAGAAGTCATTGCACAACAGCCCGAATCGGTGCCGCCTGCCCCACCCAGGGAAGAGAAAGTGACAATTCCAGCCGGAACCGAATTGACCATCCGTACGCTGGACCGGCTCAGCAGCGAGGATGCCCGCCCTGGGGAGCGATTCGCGGCTATTCTTGACACTGATGTTACTCAAAATGGGAAAATCCTGGTCCCCGCCAACAGTGAAGTGACCGGACACATCGTAAGCGTACAACAGGCGGGAAAAGTTGGTGGGCGAGCAGAAATGACTCTGGAGCTGGAAAGCATCGTCATCCGGGGCCAGCAGTATAATCTGCGCACCAGCAAAATCGACATGCACGGCGAGAACAAGGCCAGAGATGACGCTGTCAAGATCGGCGGCGGAGCCGCAATCGGAGCCGTTCTGGGAGCCATCACGGGCGGCAAGAAAGGCGCCATTATCGGCGCTACTGTGGGAGCCGGAACAGGCACGGTGGGCGCCGTTACTTCGAAAGGCAAGCCGCTTCGCATTGGTCCTGAGTCGCGACTTAGTTTCCGCCTGGAAGCGCCGCTGGAATTTGTAATCCGGTAAGCTTCGCGTCGCAAGTCGAAAGTCGCAGGTCGAAAGTCCGAATAACCGGTGCACAGGTTTACAGGTTAGCAAGTTACAGGTTTCAAAGTCGTTGCGACCGGCTATCCTTTAACATTCCAAGGCGTCTAACCTGCTAACCTGCCAACCTGTTAACCTGCAAACGGGTTGGACTTGCGACTTTTGACTTTAGACTTTGGACTTTCCACTTGGGGCCTTCGGCCCGCGACCGTCTTTAGGAAATCCGCAACGCGATTCAAGCCCGCTTTGAGTTTTTGGGGCTCGCTGCCAAAGCCGAATCGCAAGTAATTGTCCATCAGAAAATGAGCGCCCGGCACAACCAAGACGCTTTTCTCCTTGCGCAGGTCCTCCACTAGGCGCAGAGAATCGATTCCGTCGCAGCGCGCGTAGACAATCGCCCCAGCCTGAGGATCCGACCATTCAAAAACGTCCTGATCGTGCAACCACTGCTT
>DASXTB010000407.1:0-7072 GCA_036505615.1 Acidobacteriota bacterium | reverse complement strand
TTCGCATCATGGTAATTCTCCTAAACTTCAAATGGTTACTTCTTGGTGCTCCTGAAGCACCGCAAACCTGTTCCTTGTCCCCCCGCCTTTAGTGCAGTCATTTGGATGTGATGCCATGACCTCCTTTCTTCAGGGTTCAGGTCCAGAGTCTCTGTCCGTCGCTACAGGGGCGGTTGTCGTGTTACCGCGGCCCGGAGTGATGCTTTATCTATAGGCTGCCTGCTCTGAAGCCGATACAGCGGGAAACCGCCTGGCAGGGATGAATAATGCCCAGTGGGGGAAGGTTGGACTGTGGAAATTCGCACTGCGGCAAACCGCAGTGCATTTCATTCTTGTTTCACAAGCCAATCGAAAAGCGTCGCATCTAAACGGGGAGTTCCTTTAGCGGGACGAGGCCGTGTTTTATGGCGTAGATAATCAGGCGATTACGATTCGGCACGCCAAACCTGCGCAATAGGTTTGTGATATGGAATTCAACCGTTCTCTCTTCAATGGCCAAGTGGGCTGCTATTTCTTTGTTTGTCAGGCCTTCGCTGGCAAGTAACTGCAAAACCCTTTGCTGAGTTTCGGTCAGCTCACCTGTTGTTTTCTTTCGTTTCTTCTTGTCCTGCTGTTCGAGTTTCGACGCAATTTCATCAATGAATCGACCCATCAGCTTGCCTGTGATCCATGCGCTTCCCTGATGGACGGCCTTAATTGCATCGATAATTTCATCAGCGAAATATAAGATGTTCAGGTAGCCGCGGACCCCGGCATGCAGGGCGACCACTATGTCGTCGTCGTCGATGATCCCTATCGCCAGAATTCTGGTTTGCGGCGAGATGCGTTTACAATCCCTGGCGTATGTTGGCAAATCGAGCACTATGGTGGTGATATCGACGACCGCCACATCCGGCTGAAATTTTATAATCGGATCCATCGGATCATGCAAGTCGCGCGTATCAGAAACAATCAAATCGCCGTCTTTGATGAGCGTGCTAAATATTCCGATATAGCGGAACTTGTCTCTCGTCAGAATGCAAACTTTAGCTTTCGACATCGAAGGTGGAACTGCGTGGATTTACTCCCCGCTGTGCAAAGACGCTGACAGGGGGGAGTGGAACATGTGTCGATTCAAAAAGCAGTGTCTTCGCTCACAGTGCCTGGAATAAGATGAACTGATCTTATGCTTACGCCCGTTGTGATCCACCCTTTTGATAAAATTCCACCGGGTTTGGCCGAGGCTGTCAGGTCAGCCATCCACGAACGGTTCAAAATTCACGCCACTGTTGGCAAAAGCCTTGCCGTACCGGCTGCTGCATATTCGCCCGAGCGCAAGCAATATCGATCCACGTTTCTCCTTAATATGCTTGCCATCATTGAACCCGGCGACAAGAAGACCCGACTGGGGATGGTGTCGGTCGACCTGTACGTTCCCGAGCTGAACTTCGTGTTTGGCGAGGCGTCGAAGTCGGAGCGAATAGCGGTGTTTTCGACCGCGCGGCTCGATCCCCGGCTTTACGGAGAACCAGCAGATCAGGATTTGCTGGAACGCCGCGCCGTAACGGAAGCGATTCATGAACTGGGTCATGCCTTCGGGCTGGAGCATTGTTCGCGGACGGACTGTGTAATGTGGTTTTCAAACACACTTTCAGAATCCGATCGAAAGGGTAGCCAGTTCTGCTCGCGCTGCTCCCGACTGTTAGGCTATTAGTGCTAAGGTTCGTTTTCTTCTCCGCCGCAGCGATTGTCGCTAGACGCCGAAGGCGTCACATAGAGTAGCCGCGGGCGCCGCCCCCGGACCACTGTTACCGGCACTCTGTCCATCCCCTCTTCTAAGGAAATCAATTAGCTCCATTCCTATCGCACCCCTTCAGGGTGCATCGCTTTGGGGTGTAGAAACCCGGGGGCGGCGCCCGTCCCACACTGCGGGACGGCCTCTGCCCCCGGCTATTCTATGTGACGCCTTCGGCGTCGACCTGCGACCACCTTTCATGATTCATACTTATCCAACAACCGCTTGATAAACGCCAAATTAGCTGGAAGATCCTTAGAAAGATCCTTGTTGGGCGAGTCTGTTTCCAGGTTTGCCCATCCACGGTACTTGATGTCAACGATCGCTTGAACAATTGAGTCAAAGTTTATCGAGCCTTGGCCCAACAGATAAGGGTTGTCCTTGAGGTGGAACTGGCAGATGCGGTCCCGCCCCAGCCAGCGTATCTCTTTAACGACGTCGTATCCGCCCTTGGTGGAGTTCCCGACATCGTAATACACCTTTACGGCCCGGGATTGAATTCTATCCAGCATGTAGGCGTTCTCCTCGGCTGAATTGGTGTTTTCCAGGCCTAGAACTATTCCCATCTTCTCCGCTTTGGGCGCTCCTTCTTTCTTTAAAAAGTCAGAAACGAAGTCCATCTCGGCGCGTGTCTTCAACGCGCCTTTGCCGAAAAAGGGAAGGAGTATAACGCGAGGACCAAGCTTTTTGGTGATGTCGATGGCGTCGAGCACCCAGCGCTGCCCGAGCGGGTCGGACTTCAGGTAGTTGACGTGCAGTATGTCCAGACAAGTAGACGTGATCGGTATGTGGTGCTTCTTGGATTCCTCGAGATATTTCTGCTGCAGCGCCGCGTCTGCCAGCGCCAACCTTCCTTCCCTGCCCAGGCTGACCTCAACGCCTTCAAAGCCGAGGCGCCTTCCCAGCTCGAGCGCCTCCGGTTTGGACGCCAGGTGCAGGTTCCAGTCCGGCACGCCGATTCTTACCAGGGAAGCTTTCTTGGCAAGAAGCGGAGCCGAAGCGAACGCGGCGGTGGCGATGCCTCTACTTGTCACCACGATGAAACTTCTGCGTGAAAGGCTCATAGGATTTTCCCCCTTTCGTCTGTTAATGCGTTGTCACCCATTGCTAGACCTGAGTTTATTCATAAATCTTGTCTTGGTTTAAATCTGGAAGCGAAGCGACGAGCCGCGCGGCGGCGCCAAGAGCGCAACACATAAGGCCTTTGTGGCAATGGTCAAAAAATTCTGTCGCCGCTGCGCGGCTCGTCCCCTTCTTGGGGGACAGTTGACCCGAGGCCTCATGGCCTCGGCTACAATTATTGGCGCCGCTGCGCGGCTCTGCATTCGCCATTCGTCATTCGTAATTCGCCATTCCCTACTGTGACCAAGTCGTCGGCTGGCGATCCCAGCGATGCTTGCGCAACTGAGAATGCAAGGGTGACGGCAGAGGGCCAAGGTCGCTGGCGCCCAGGTTGACTTCCACGTGACGAATCTTGCGCATGCCGGGAATAATAGTGCTTACGACTGGGTTCTGCAAAATGAATCTCAAGGCCATCTCAGGCATCGTCATTCCGGCAGGAACCAGCGGTTTTAACGCATCGGCGCGCTCCACGCTGCCGATCAAATTTTCCTTTACAAAGTAGAGGTTCCGCCAGTCACCTTTGGGCCAGGAGCTGTCCCTGGTCAGCTTGCCGGTCAGTGTGCCCTCGTCAAACGGCACTCGGGCAATCACACCCACGTCCATCTCTTTGCAGGCTGGAAGGAGCTCATCTTCTGGATTCTGGTCGAAAATATTGTAGATCACCTGTACGGCGTCGACATGGCCACTCTGCACCGCCTTCACTCCATTCCAGGGCTCCCAACGATTCAGGCTGATGCCCACGGCGGAGAACAATCCTTGACGGCGAAGGTCGTCCATTTTCGTGATGCAGCGATCGTCCGCCAGCCAGCGATCCTCCCAGGTATGAAACTGCATCAGATCGAAACTCTCCAGCCCGGCGTTCTTAAGGCTGCTGTGGACAAATTGTTCGATGTGATCGGGAGGAAAGCAATCGTCCAGCGTGAATTCCCGGCGGCTGGGCCACTTCAGATTCTTGGGCGGAATCTTGGTGGCCGTGTAGAGTTTCCGTCCAGGATTGGCACGGACCAGTTGACCTAATAGTTTTTCGCTGCGGCCGTTGCCGTAAGCCCAGGCTGTATCGAAGAAGTTGCAGCCTAACTCGACTGATCGCTGCAGAGCCTGTAATGATTCTTCGTCATTGGAACCGGTCCACCCCGCCATTCCCCACATTCCATAACCAATCTCGCTTACCATCCAGCCGGTGCGTCCAAAACGCCTGTATTTCATGACGGAAAAGATTCAATCACAAAAGCAAAGCGTAGGACCAAAGAAAAGAGGAGGACGCTCCCGTGCATGAGCACGTCTACGATCACGGCCACGAACGGTGCTCGCATTACAGCGGCGGGTCTACGTAATGGCGACCCTTCGAGCCTGAACCAGCGGTTGAGGCCTACCTCGTCGCAACGTGTAAAAAAATTGATCCGAATCTGTACGGGCGACCCTGTGTGGTCGCCCGCTGCAGAATCCAACGATTTTCCCGGCTCCCTTCCGAGTGCTCCGCGGGCACTGTGCAACTTGTTTGGCTAATCCGCCGGCAAGTGCGGCGGGCGGCCAGATAGGGCCGCCCGTACGATCAGATACATTTTTTAGCAGATTCTCACGGATGACTTTATGATCAAATACCCTGGATCTTCACCGAGGTGCGCTATGTCATTTCCCATCGGGTTTAGGCGCCGCTCTTATTTGTTTGTCTTGCCGATTGCACTTGGTGCAGCAATAGGGGCGCAGGGCCATGCGCCCCCCCGTTCTTTTGCGGCCGCAGCCGGCTCTGGCGTTGGTACCATGGCTCCACAAACAACCGGCGTAACGAATCTCTCATCGATTCACTCTTTTAACTTGAAAGCCTTGGCGCAGGAGAACCCGACGGCTCTCCATATCGAGGCCGAGTCGCCGTTGGGAAACGACGCTCTTGTCTTTGACACGGAAGCCAATGGCGGAAGTTTTGCATTAGCTCCTCCCAAAGCGGGCGTTCCCTGGTCAAAGGCAAATTTTCTGGTGTTTGATCTCTGGCCTGAAATGGAGCACTGCGCTTCGGTGAGGCTTGAATTCTACAAAGAGGGGAAGGCTGAGCCTCAAATTCGGGTGCTCATGGGAGCTCTCCCGCGACTGCGGACTCGCATGGTTTTTCCCATGCAGGCGCTGGATGGCCAGACGATTTTCCTTGCGCGCGATCCGGGCCGCCTGAAGGGAGTAGTCAGCGGTCATCGGCTTGGCGCGGAAATGATTTCTAAAGTGACTTTCGGCTTAGCTCCCGGGCCGGGAGCGCAAAAAGTCTGGATAACCGGCATGTATCTTTCCAACGTCCGTCCTGCGGCGTTTCCCAGCGGACCCTCGGTGGTGGATCGATTCGGACAATGGGCCGTAAAGAGCTGGCCGGGAAAGATACAAAGTGAAGACGAGCTCAAACAGCGCAATCGGCAGCTACTGGAAGAAGCTCGCGCAGCGAAACTTCCAACGGACTGGAGCCAGTATGGCGGATGGAAAGAAAAGCGCTTCCAGGCCACTGGTTTTTTCCATACCCAGCGTGACACAAAGCGCTGGTGGCTGGTGGACCCGGAGGGCTACGCCTTCTACAGCGTGGGAGTGGACGGCGTCGGGCCTTATTCATCCGGGCCGACGGCGGGGATGGAAGGATTGTTTAACTGGATCCCTCCAAAAACAGGTCAGTTTGCCGCCGCCACGGCGCGCTCACCCGTCTCAGGCGTCAGTTTTGTAACTGCCAACCTGATCCATGTTTTCGGAGAAAGCTGGAGGACTAGCTGGGGAGAAATGGCGCGCGGGCTGCTGCAGCTGTGGCGATTCAACACCATCGGCAATTGGTCCGAGAAATCATTCACTCGGGAAGCCAGGCTGCCTTACGTCATACCGTTGGAGCACTTTCCCAGCACGGCCGTGCTCCTTTACCGGGATTTCCCCGATGTGTTTGATCCCAAGTACGCGGACGAGTCGCTTCGCTTCGCTCAACAACTCGCATCCGTGAAGGATGATCCATATTTGATCGGCTACTTTCTTAGAAACGAACCTCAGTGGGCTTTCGGAAACAACAATCTTGCAGCGGAAATGTTGGCCACGGCGACCTCGTCTTACACTCGCACGGCCCTCGCTGAGTGGCTAAAAGGCCGATACAAGGGAGACCTGGGAGCACTGTCAACCGCATGGAAACGCTCATTGGCCGCATTCGACGAACTCGAGAAGGCCCCGATTCCCGATGCCGAGTCGCTTTCCCCGGCCGCCGCGGAAGACCTGCGCGCCTTTTCTGCGATCATGGTGGACCGCTACATTAGCCTGGTATGCGATGCGGTACGAAAGGTTGATTCCAAGCACCTCAATCTCGGGATGCGGTATGCTTCAATCAGTTCAGAACTGTGCTATCAGGCGGGGCAGTACTTTGACGTGTTTTCCATCAATTCCTATCGCATGAAGCCCCCCGCCGATGTGATTGCAGAGATTACGCGGCGCACCGGCAAGCCCGTGATGATAGGCGAATTTCACTTTGGTGCTCTGGATCGCGGCCTGCCTTCGACTGGCTTGCGCGGTGTTGCCAGCCAGGGTGAGCGTGGTGTTGCCTACCGCTATTATGTGGAGCAGGGCGCCCAGCTCCCCGAGCTTGTAGGAATGCACTACTTCATCTGGAACGATCAGCCGGTGTTGGGTCGATTCGATGGAGAAAACTACAACATCGGCTTGGTCGATGTCGTCAATCTTCCGTACAAGGAATTGGTGGCGGCGGCGACTGCAACCAATGAACGGATCTACAAAGTGGCTGCCGGAGACTTGAAAGCATTTGACACGCCGGCAAAAGAAATACCGAGGGTGGCGTTTTGAGGGTCCCTGGGAGCGCCCGCCTCCGGCGGGCTTCCTCAGCGTCTGCGCGAGCACGCAGGATGCGTGCGCTCCCAGGAACAAATGACCTCATTTTTGCATGCCGCACGTGGCTTTCAGGTGTAATATGAATCTGCTTCCCAAGCGCTCTGATCGGTAATCAATTTAGGAGGAATATATGGAACCCATCAACCGCCGAAACTTCCTGAAAACCACGGGGATGGCGGCCGGAATCGCCGCCGGCCCACTTTTGAAGATGGCCAAAGCCAGCCTCAACGACACAATCAACATCGCCGTCGTTGGCATCCACGGACGGGGACAAAACCACTACGGGAATTTTGCAAAAATACCCAATGTCCGCGTCGCGACCCTGGT
>DASXTB010000406.1:0-12619 GCA_036505615.1 Acidobacteriota bacterium | reverse complement strand
TTTTCTTAACCACTTTTCTCCTGCGGATCAGCCCACACATCCTCCCAAACCCGAAGGGTTTACAGAGTATAGCCGGCGGCAAAGCCCGCGTCCTTTGCGGGCGACTCCGCCGGTTAGCAATCGCCCAGAACAATCCGCCCTGAAGGGGCCTAAGAAATTTTTCACAAATTTGAAGTCAAGACCGTTTAGTAGCAGTCCCGATTTTTTCTCAGGTTCTAAGCCCAGCGACCGCCTTCGCTTCTCAACTTTCGTCCGCAATGCAATAATATTGCCTTTTTGCGAAAGGACATTCCCGTCGCTAATGGACCCGATCCTGCATCCGTGGAAGCTGAGCGTATTGATTCCTGCCTTCAATGAAAGGAGAACTATTCGTGAAATTCTGCGCCGGGTCTGCAGCGTGGACATCCCTAAACAGATCGTTATCGTGGACGACTACTCTACTGACGGTACGCGGGAATTGCTGAATCGGTTGATTCAAGATGAGGGCTTTCGAACTCAATTCACCTCCCTGTCTGGGGAGAACTCTATCGAAGTTTACTTTCAGCCTAAAAATCGAGGGAAAGGGGCCGCGCTGCGCCGAGCCATCGAAATGGCTGCCGGCGACATCATCATCTTTCAGGACGCAGACCTGGAATACAATCCGCAGGACTACTTCAAGCTGATCGAGCCGATTCTGGACGGTCGCGCGGATGTGGTCTACGGCTCGCGATTTGTGGGATTTCCGCGCCGGGCTCTGCTGTTCTGGCACTCGATCGGAAATCATTTTCTGACCACTCTTTCCAATGCGTTCACCAACCTGAATCTTACAGACATGGAAACCTGCTACAAGGCGTTTCGCAGCCATGTTCTGAAATCGATGAAGATCGAGTCGGATCGATTCAGCATCGAGCCGGAGATCACCGCCAAGGTGGCAAAGCTTCAGTGCCGAATCTACGAAGTCCCCATCTCATACAGCGGGCGCGACTATACAGAAGGAAAAAAGATCGGCTGGAGAGACGGCTTTGCCGCTGTCTGGGCGATTGTGAAATTTTCCTTCAAAGACCCTCTGGGTGAGGGTGACGACCAGTACGTCACTCTGAAGAGGCTCCGCAAGGCGGCGCGCTATAACGAGTGGATTTACTCGCATATCGCTCCGCACGTTGGCGAGCGAGTGATGGAAATCGGTGCCGGGACCGGAAACTTCTCGCGTTATTTCCTCCATGCCGAGGACGTGCATCTTGTTGAGACCGATCCCAAATATCTTCGTCTTTTGCGGAATACTTTCGGCAAATACTCGCACGTCCACATACACCAGCACGATGTGAATTTTGGACTGCCCGACGGCCTGGCGGCAGGCTACCTTGATTCAGTCATCTGCCTGAATGTACTGGAGCATGTCGAACGAGATGAGGAGGCGCTGCGCAGCTTCCACCAATCTCTTCAGACTGGAGGCAAACTGATCCTGCTGGTGCCGGCGGGCAAATCGCTGTTTGGGTCACTCGATGTCAGTTTTAAGCACTGTCGTCGCTACGATCGGCAGGAGTTATTTGAAAAATTGACCCGGGCTGGATTCAAAGTCAAACAACTGCGATATTTCAACTTTATCGGCTGCGTGGGATGGTATTTGAACGGAAAAATATTCCGCCGTAAAACGCTTCCAGCCATACAGCTTCGGTTGTTTGACTGGCTGGTTCCGCTCTTCAAGCTGGAAGAAAAAATAGGAATACCATTTGGAGTTTCGCTGATTGCGATTGCCGAGAAAGGCTAATGCTGCCCACCAACATTCACCGCAGCGACCTAACGTGTCAGGGCCGCAACCAAAACGTTAGGGACACGGGGACGCGGCGAGCGTAAGAATCTTTCGCCTCGTCGCCGTGTCGCCGCGTCCCCGTGTCCCTTCGTTTTGGTTGCGGCTTTGTGTTGAATGTCGGTGAACGCCAACCTGTCGATCAATCTCTTCAGGCGCGCGGCGCCGGACGCACGATCGCCAGCAGGCTGACGCCCCAAGGCATGGGAATACGATCCACCAGATAGCGCTCCAGTCCAAAGAGGGCGGCCAATGCTTCGTTTAACAACCCGGGTCGATTGTCCTCGAAGTCAGTCCGGGCGCGCTCGTTTAGACCGACGGCTCGCCGCGCCCAACGGATAGCGGCTATCGGTGGAAACAAAATAGAGTTGAAGTAGCTGACGCGCGGGCGCGGCAGGTGGGCCCTGGCGAAAACCTCATAGAGAGTGTCTTTCGTGTACCTTCGCCGATGCTGGTTGACGACATCCTGCGCGCCCCAGAGACTGGGAAATGCCGGAACGGTAACGACCAACAACCCGGCGGGACTTAGCAGCCTGACAGCTTCACGCAAACCCGCGGCATCATCATCCACGTGTTCTAGTACATCCAGCGCAAGAACCACATCAAAGGCTGCGGTGAGCAATGGAGTAGCCTCCAGTCGGCCGATCACAGAGTAAACCTTGGAGTGTGATCCCACAGCGTGCCGCTGATCAGGATCGACTCCAAGGACGCAGCCTTTTGGCTCAGCCAGCGGCTCTAACCAGAGAAGCCCTTCCATCGGGCCGCAGCCAACCGAGGCGATGCGCAGAGATTTCCTCTGGTTCAGTTCCTTGTGAAGCACCGCCTCCACAATTCGCTGCCGGCCGCGAAACCACCAGTGCCACCGCGACAGATCCCCGTAGCGCTCCGCATATTCCGGTCTCATGATTCAGACTGATGGGCGGAGCCGCGCGCCTAAGCAACCGAACTCTCGATTTGGCACTTTTCGTTCTGCTTTAGTGGTAATTTCCAGATGGAGAGTCCGCTTGCTTACGCGCGCGGCTCCGTCGGCTCTGGACATTGGAACGGAGTTCGTCATGAATTATCGCTGGGCAGTCTCATGCTCGGCGAAGGCCGGCGTCGGCGCGCGGTCGGCGAGTCCCGCCCGCGACCTTACAATGTAAAGCGGCCGGCGCCGAACCTCGTCATACACCCGGCTCAGGTATTCGCCGATCACTCCCAACATAAGCAGTTGCACGCCTCCGACAAACAGTACCACGGCCAGAATAGAGGCCCAGCCGCGTGGGCTGGGAATTCCAAGAAGCTTGGTTGCCACACCCCAGAGCCCGACCACGAATCCAAGCACCGCTGAAGCGAAACCGAGCCATGCGGCGGCCCGAAGAGGCATGGCGGAAAACCCGATGTAGCCGGAGAGAGCAAGATGTATCAGCTTGCGCAGCGTGTATTTTGGAGCGCCGGCATGACGGGCATCGCGTTGGTACTCGACACCTATTTGTTTGAAACCGACCCAGCTTCGCAAGCCTCTTAGGAACCGGTTGCGCTCCCGCAATGAATTCAAAGACTCCACCACAGTCCGATCGAGCAGGCAGAAATCACCAGCGTCCAAAGGCAAATCAATTTCCGCCATAATCTTCATAGTTCGATAGAAGATCGCGTAGGCCGCTCGCTTGAGGAATCCCTCCTTGCGCTGCTTGCGCATCGCATAGACCACTTGATTGCCTTGTCTCCAATACTGGATCAACTGGGCGAGCATTTCCGGAGGGTCTTGCAAGTCGGCATCCATCAGGCAGACGGCCTGGCCAGAGGCTTCGTCCAGCCCTGCCTGAAGGGCGGCCTGGTGGCCAAAATTCCTGGAGAAATGAATCACTTTCAGTCTTCGGTCGCGATCATGGAGGGAATCCAGCGTCTCAGTTGAGCCATCATGGCTTCCATCGTCAACGAACAGAACCTCAAAGGAGCCGCCGGTGGCTCCTTCCAGAGTTGGAATCAGCCGGCTTACGAGCGTATCAAGATTCTCGCGCTCGTTGTAGACAGGCACAACCACGGAAATCAGAGGCGCCATTTTTGTCCCACGTACCGAAATCTTGCTTGCTAGTCTCCTGTAACAGGGAAATCGGTAATTGTTTTCACGGCAGAGACGCAGAGACCGCGGAGATTGTACAGAGTAAGACCGCTGGGATGCAACTGGTGCTGGGAGCGCACGCTTCCAGCGTGCAAAAAAGTTTTCGCATTTTCTCAAGGTCGGCAGTTATGTCTTGAGGAGGCCCTGGGGAAGCAACCTTGGGAGCGCACGCCCTGGGAGCGCACCCCTGGGAGCGCACGCTTCTAGCGTGCCGGTTGCGTTAAAAGAAGCACGCAAGATGCGTGCGCTCCCAGGGCGTGCGCTCGCGAGGCTTCCGAGGGGCGCTACAGTTGTGCGATTCCGGGGACGACCATGAGTGAGAGATGGAAGGAACGGTTTGTACTACCGAAAAGAGCGGCAGACTCGCGTCGCGGCTTGCTCCGCGGTTGGTATTCCCGCGGTTATCTGCCACATTTTGACGCCGGGGAGACTGCACAAACAGTTATGTTCCGGCTTTTTGATTCATTACCGCAGTCAGTTCTCGACCGATGGCAGGAGGAACTCTCTTACTGGCCGGAGAAAGAGGCGGAAGTGGCAAGGCGAAAGCGTGTTGAAGCGTATTTGGATCGAGGAGCAGGCAGTGCGTGGATGAATAACCCGCAGATTGCCGATATGGTGCAGACAGCGCTGCTCTTTTTCGATGGAACTCGCTACGCTCTCCATGCCTGGGTTGTGATGCCCAATCACGTTCATGCATTGCTGACTCCAAGTACTGGTTGGGAACTGGGGGACATTCTGTATTCCTGGAAATCTTTCACGTCAAAGGAGTGCAACAAAATACTGGGACGCCCTGGAGAGTTTTGGCAAAAAGAGACTTTCGATCGTTATGTACGCGACCAGGGACATTACCAGAATGCGGTCGCTTATATCGAAGGCAATCCGGTGAAAGCAGGATTGTGTCGGAACCCGGAAGACTGGAGATGGGGCAGCGCGCACGGGCGATGTGTAAAAGAGTGTTAATCCCTGGGAGCGCACGCTTCTAGCGTGCTTCTTTTAACGCAACCGGCACGCAAGATGCGTGCGCTCCCAGGGGTAGCGTGTGCTCCCAGGGCGTGCGCTTCCCGGCATAGTCCGCGCCACAAAAGAAGCACGCTAGAAGCGTGCGCTCCCAGGATACCGCTCGTCGCGCCCAATGATTAGCGCGAATATCAAAACACCGCCCAGGCTGGCGAGTGACAGCACCACTCCGCCGACTACCGATGCGGGAATATAACGCAGTGTTACGCTAGATTTGCCGGCCGGAACAACGACACCGCGCAAAATGCCGTTGGCACGATAAATGCGCGCGGTGCTCCCGTTCACTCTAGCTCGCCACCCGGGGTAGTCTACTTCACTCAAGACCAGGAGGCCCGGGCCGCCCGTATTGACACTCAATTCCAGATTATTGGCACCGTAGGATTCAAAAGCAACTTCCGCCGGCTGCGAGTTTTGGCTTGAGGCTTCCAGGCCCGAACGGTCAGATTCAATATCCAAAGCCTCGCGCACAAATGCGGTATGCAGCGGGTCGAAACCAGGCTCTGCTATCTTGCGGAGCAGAAGATCCTTTGAGCGCTCTGTAACTACGTTGTGAACTACCCAGGCGCGCGGACAGTAGCTCGGATTTTCATAAACCCTCCAATCTCCATTCGCGTATACCATCCTTTCCTGTTCTTTAGAGCCGGTTTTTACAATATAACGCACGTTTAGCATGTCAAAAGCCCGTGGGACGGTTTCCTCAAAGCGCAGTTGGTCCTTCAGGTACGTGACACCAGCTCCATCCGTGCTCTGGACTCCGTACAGGTCCCCAATGTTCGGCGGTAAATCCATCGCGAATTTCACCCGGAAAAGGCCGGGCTGCGCGTTGAAAAAATTTGCCAGGTCGCGCGCGCCAAGCAGCGCTTCCAGGTAATCTCTGCCGGACTGGTGTTCCCGCAGTATGCCGCGGGTGGTCCACTCGTACGCGCTCAGGTCGCTGACAACTACGAGCAGCAGAATTATCTTCACCACCATCGATCTGTGGCCACGGACGACACAGAGCAGTATCGAGTAGGACGCGATCAGAAAGATTAAGGAAACGAAATGCCATTCGTTGATGGGTGGCTTCCCATAAAGTACCGGCACGCCAAGAACCAGGACCACAAGAATGAGAGTCCAGCGAATGGCCCGGCTCAGTGGAGCGAACTCTTGAGCAGCGAGCGCATTTTGTCCGGACAGCAGGCTTTTCGCGCCGAAGCCTGCCAGAAGAGCAATCGCGAATTGTGTCAGATATATGAAGCGGCCAGCCTCGCGCGCCACGTGCAGGAAGGGGACCAAAAGATACAGCAGTTGATGGAGAAAGGAGTACGAGCCCAGGCTGTAGAAGAAAGCCGAGATTGCCAGGCCGGACAGAAAGCGAACCCAAGGCTTTTCCCAGTTCCGCCACACTCCGATGATTGCCAATAACAACGTCAGGACTCCCATGTAAGGACTGAATTCCGCATCGCCGTATTCAGCGTTCCCAAACAGGAAAGCGAGCAGGGACCTGGGCCAGAGGCGGTGGGTTTCGCCTAGGCGTTCGTAGGGAATTCGCTCCGTTACTGCCAGCGGCGGGCCCTGGCCGATCCAGCGCACCGCCCGCATGCCGTACTCAATAGAGGGAAGCAACTGCACAGCGCTAAAAGCGAAGGCGACCGCAGCGACAGCGGCCACGACGGCAGCGTTACGCCTCAGGGAATCCCGCACCGGAGTGTTCGCCGCCCTACTCTGATGGAAGGACCAGTACACCGCGGCGCCGGCCACTACCAGAGCGTCCATTATCGCCAGGTGGATTCTTCCCGCAAGAATTGCCATTCCCAACATCAGACCCGCGAGGCATGCAAATAGAATTCTTCGCCGCCGCGTGGCGCATTCCAGCGCCCGAATTAGGAACAGCAGAATAAGCGGCAACCAAACCGCCGTGTCCACCATATCCGGCCAGACGGCTTTGCCGACCAATCCTCCAACCGCGAAACAGACCGCCGCTACAAATCCGGGAAAGCCGTCCAGGCCCAGTTGTCGCGCCAGCAGAAACATGAACCAGGCTGCCAGCAGATGAGAGAAAACATAGTAGTAATGGTATAGTCGCGTCGAAGAAAGTCCCGACTTGCTGAAGGGCCAAAGATAGAGGACCAGCTTTGGAGGATAGAAAAACGCCGTCTGCATTTCGCCTACGAAGCTGTGGCCCGCAAAGGTGTATGGATCCCATATCGGCATTACCCCCTGTTTGACCATGGCGGCGGAAAAATGATTCCAGGCGTAGCCCTGGTTGGCAGCTTCCCAGCTCATCAAAACGGAGAACTGGGTTGTGAATAAAAGCTTCCAGAAGAACAACGCGACGACCACCGCCAGCAGCAACATCCACTTCATTGGATGGTCCACCGAACAGTCGAATTTTTTTCGAGGAACTCGAGGGTCCATGATTGGGGTATGTTCTCCTTTGAGAATGCGCGGCCAGGTGCCTAGCCAAGGCCCGAACGGCCTGGACCGCGAAGCGGCGCTATTGGAGAGACGCCCCGTGGGGCGTCTCCTGCACGATGAAAGATTGCGCGGGAGACGGCCCACCGGCCGTCTCTCCAAAATGTCCAAACCCGAGGGACCGCGAAGCGGTCAGAGAGAGTAGCCGGGGGCAGAGCGCGTACTTTGCGCGACGCCCCCGGTTAGCAATATTTACCAGACGGACGCACCCTGAAGGGTGCGATCGCTCTCCGCTCTTGCACCCCTACAGGGTGCGGAGCGGATATTGGGGACTGCCGACCGGGGGCGCCGCGCTAAAAACGCGCTCTGCCCCCGGCTACTCTATTTGACGCCTTCGGCGTCACAGGCGGCGCAACCGCCATTTCAGTGCCCGAATGTCCAAACCGCAAAGCCCGAAGGGCCGCCGTTTGGTACACCCGCCCGTCAGAAGGTGTGAAGAAATGTAGCGCCGGCCTGCGGCCGGCATTTCCTTCTGCCGAGATTCGTCAAAGGCCGGCCTGGAGGCAATTGTGGCGTTACAATTTTTTCACACCTTCTCAGGGCGGGGTAGTGACCAATCTCGAATTCGGAGGTCCGTAGGACCGACCCAGCCTAGAGGGCTCGCACCTTCGACGCGCTCCGTAAATCACTCGATCCGTCCTTCGATCGACAGTACCAGAGTCCTTTGATCGGCGACGTCAGGAATCCAGCCGTCTTTTTTCGCGCTGCCACAATTCTGGCCTTCTGGAAGGCCATCTCTCATTGAGAATTTACAATCGTGCAAGTGTCCCACAGCACGCCGGCTTGGGCTACGGCCGGCGCCGGCTACGGAACCCTTGTTGTTCCGAAGGAGTGGCAATGAAGATTCCCGTGTTGGTGGTCCCACCGACCACGGCGGCGTAAAAGGAAATTGAATTGCGATTGTTCAAGCACAGAAGGGCAAAGCCTGAGAATCTTCCACCTCCTGTCCCCGGCGCTTCGTCAGGAAGGATGTTTCCGACAGCATCACCCGCGGGATCGGCCATCGCGATTTTGGTAATTCCCCGGTCACTAGATAAATAAACCCCCTGCGGGGCTGGACTGCTGAACGAGTTGAGTAGAAATGATCCGACGAAAGCGACTTGGCTAGAATCATTAAGCGAAACGGAACCAAAGTTAAAGAATCGGAGACCCCCAGTGTCGGGCGCAATTTGTCCATTGAGCGCTATCGGCGACAGAGACCCTGCGGAATGGAGGAATACCCCTAAGTCACCAAGGCTAGTGTTGCCCCGGCGAATGGTCGCAGAGAAGGCAAAAGAACCAGTGCGATTCATGGAAGGCAAACTTGGAGGAGTGCCGAGGGGTAAAGGGAGAATTCCATCGATCGGTGTAACGGTGCCATTCGAGTATAACGAAAGCGCTCTGCCTGCCAGACCACCACCGCCTGCTCCTCCCGCTGAACCAATCTCTAGAAATACGATAGTGTCCTGACTGCTCAGCGCCGAGGGGATGAGATACTCGATTCCTAATGAACGTGTCGGTGAGGCGACAAATGAAATCACTCCATCTGCAAACAAGAAAAGGCTTCCGAGAGGTGCATAGCCGGCCGCTACAAAATTTTGGGAGGAACCACTGGCGGAAAGGAAGGCGATGCTGCGGGAGTCGTTAATGGATGACACCCAGAAAGTATCCAGGGTGAGAGTCCCAGCTATGATCTGGCCCGAAAAGGCAATCGGTAAAATCCGTCCTTGCGAGTACATGAATAACCCGACCCCCGAATCTGTGAGCGTGGCGCTAAAGGCAATATCTCCTGAGTCATTCATTGCAATTGCGGGAGAGATGTCACCGAAATTCCGGTCCTGCGTTCCGGGCGCGGGCTGCCCCTGCAAGGCAATCGGCATCATCGTCCCTTGGGTAACCTGAAACAATCCCGATGTAACAGCGGAGCCGCTAATAGACGCGGTAAATGCGATGTCACCTGAGTGGTTCATTTTGATAGAAAAAAACTCGGCAAAAAGTCCGCCTTGTGCTCCCGGTGCGGGTTGCCCCTGGAAAGCAATCGGGCTGATCACTCCCTGCGAAAATCGAAACACCCCGGAGCTAGTACTGCCTCCGCTAATTGTGGCTTTAAATGCCATCTCTCCGGAATCGTTGAGGCAGAGCGGCGCGAGATAAGGACTCGGGAAAAAGAGACTCGCGAACGTACCATGCGTTCCGGGAGCCGATTGCCCTTGCAGAACGATCGGACGTAAAGTGTAGGTCTGAGCGCGTAGGAACTCAAAGCGAACAATGAAGAGGACGAAAACTAATAAGCACGTCTTCTTTTTCATGCTAAACGCGTAATCTATTTTCCGCTTCCTTAATTATAACTGGCCCAGTGAAAGGGTGCATTACGATTGACGATCATCCGCCTATGCTAATGTCTGAACTCTTGGGGTGGACTCGACGCCAATGATCCGCAAAACCTATCCCGTCCTGTTCTTTGCCGCAGTGACAATTCTGGCCTTTTGGAAGGTGATTTTTCACTCGGAGTTTACCCTTTTGACGGGTGGGGATTTGGCCAGCTCCTATTATCCCTGGTTCGATGTGGCGTCTTACTGGCTCAAGAAGGGCACGTTTCTGCTTTGGGATCCCTACGTGCACTCGGGAAAGCCCTTCATGGGAGAACCTCAGCCCGGGCTGTTTTATCCGCTCAACTGGGTCTTTATGCTTTTGCCTTCGCGCGGCGGGGGGATCAATCCCGCCGGCTTGCAGGCATTGTTGATTCTGCATTACTTTCTGGCAGGCTACTTTTGCTATTTGCTGAGCCGCTCGTTTCAAATCACTCCTTCTGGCTCGGCCTTGGCCGGCGTCACGTTCGCTTTGGGAGGCGTTACCTTTCAGCTCTGCGCACTGGTCAATATTCTGGGCGGATTTATCTGGTTGCCGCTGGTTTTTCTCTTTTTCAGAAGAGCGCTCTTAGCCGAAAGGTGGCAGGCGTGCTTGCGCTGGAGTCTTTCCAGCGGCGCGTCTATGGCGTTGTCATTTCTGGCCGGCCATCATGTTCCGCCAATCCATGCAGGTTTTTTTCTCCTGCTGTATGCCATTTTCTTCGCCCTTACCGAGAGGGGGAGCGTTGCGAGCGGCCCGCCAAATGTAGAGACACGGTATGCGGCGTCTCCACAGCTTGACGGGAAGAGCGAGAAAGGGCGATCCCCGCTCATGCAGAGAGCGACCCCGTTCGCGGTCCTAGTGGCGGTCGCAGTAACTGCAGCCTTTCTTACCGCCCTTCAGTGGCTCCCGTCGCTGCAGTGGGCCCGCCACGTGTATCGCTGGGTGGGGGAGGGGGAGCCGGTCCGCTGGGGACAAAAGGTTCCTTATTCGGTGCTGCAACACACCGTGACTGTTGGCCCGCAGGATGTAGCGTCGATGCTGGTCCCTTACGCAAGCGCCAACACCAACCTTTACCTGGGCTGTTTCGTTCTGTTTTTATCGCTGGTGACGTTGCTGTTTGTGCGAAAAAGAGACGCGCAGTTCTTTGGCGCCGCGGCTTTCATTTACCTGTTCCTGAGCTGGGGAAAATTTACAGCGCTGCATGGCTGGGTGAACACATTTGTTCCAGGGATGTGGTTTGCCCGCGAGAACGCCCATTACCTGATTCCATTTCAAGTGTGCATTGCGTTGCTGGCAGGATGGGGCCTCGACTACGTGACCAATGTCCACGGCGAGAATCGTGAAAGAACCTTTGAAATTTTCCTGCGACGCGCCGGCTGGACGATGGCGCTGCTGGTGATTGGAGCTTGGGCTTTTGTTCTGGTGCTTCATTTGCAGAAGGGCATTCCCATCGAGCATCCTTACATGACCAGAGTGGCAACGCTGGCGGCGTCCCTTACTCTCTTGGGTCTTCTTCTTTTCTTACTTCAGACAGGACGCGTCCGCCCGCAGCTTTTTGGGGCGCTGATTGTCTTGCTGACGATCTTGGATCTCTCCTCGCAAATCTCCAATTCCATCCAAATGAAGGTTCTGCCTGCCGGGCAGCAAAACACTTATGTGGGCAGCTTTTGGAAAAAGCCGCCGGCTGCCGATTTCCTTATTTCACGGCGACAGAGCGGCGAGTATTTTCGCGTAGATGATCCTTCGTCGATCTTTCCGCCAAACTTTGGCGATGTCTGGCGGCTGGAGGCCACCATGGGACATGGAGCAACGGCTTTGGTCGATTACTTCACTTTACGCGGGACCGGCTGGGCGCCGACATCCAACGCATCAGCGCTGCTCAATGTTCGCTACTTTTTGGCCGCGACCGACATTCCGGGAATGACGAGAGTTTTCAACGGCGACGCTTCTGTTTACTTCAATCCCCACGCGGTGCCGCGGGCTTTCATCGCTTCCAGATATCAGGCCTTTGACCGTGACGAAGAATTGTTGAGCTGGATTCAAACTCCGCTCTTCACCCATCGCGAAACGGTGCTGCTTCGGAAACGGGATTTAGAGAAACTGCCGCAACCCTTTCTGGCCGCCGCGCAAAACGAGCAGGAAGGGATTGGCGTACGCGAGATCTCGCACCTGACGGCTGCCGACAAAATGGCGGAGCGTCTTGGTGATGAAGATGCGCGTCGCTTGCAGCTGTTGCGGCCTCCCTGGGGGTGGAGTACTGGAGATGAGATTATCTTTTCGCTTCAGCTTGACCAGCCCGTCGAGCATTGTTTCTTGATTTGTAATTTTTATCCCACCGGTTCCGCCGCCTCGCATCTTAAGTTTCGCTTGGAGGGACCCAAAGGTCAGTCAACTATTCCAATGGAACTTCCCGGCTTGGCGGCAGGGCCAGGCCTTCCGGAAGCTCCACAGCTGGCTCGGATCGATTTGGGACACCTGGATGGCGGGCAGTATCGCTTCTCGTTCGTAAAGACGGAAATCTGCAGCGCCAATATCGACTCGTTGCGAATTTCCAAATCCGATCCTGATTCAGGCGATCAGAGTGCCGGCGCTGTGAAGATCTTGTCTTATCAGCCCAATGTGCTGAAATTGTTCGCCCGGGCATCACGTCCGTCCTTTCTCATCCTTAGTGAGGTGTATTATCCTGGCTGGGAAGCTAGCGTAAACGGCCGCCCGGCGACATTGCTGGCTGCAGACTTTATTTTGCGCGCCGTCCCTCTGGGTGAAGGAAAGCATCAAATTGAACTAAGGTACCGGCCAGCGAGCTTTCGTTGGGGGTTGGCGATGAGCATTATCTCCGCAATTGGAGTTACGGTTTTTCTGTTTGTGACGCGAGGGAAATCATAGCGCGGCCAGGCCAAAACCAAATAAAACCCGATCACGAGCACGTT